>NZ_JBEXDX010000003.1:0-431267 GCF_040605995.1 Streptomyces sp. NPDC005492 | reverse complement strand
CGGGCCCCCCCCCCCAACCCAACGGGGGGGCCGCGGCCGTTCTCGTCATGTCCGCGTGACGCTAGTCCTCGGACGGGCTCGCCGAAGGGTGTGCCCCCTTCTTCAGGAAGCCCATGTCCTCGTAGACCGGGGTCTGGAAGCCGAAGGAGCCGGCGTTGACGATCGTCTTGCGGGCGGCGGTGAGCTGGGGGCGCTGGTAGAGGGGGATCGAGCCGGCCGCCGCCCAGATGCGGGCGTCCGCCTTGCGGACCAGGGCGGCGGACTCGTCCTCGTCGAGGGTCGAGGCGGCCTGGTCGAAGAGCTGGTCGACCTGGTCGGTGCCGACGCGGGTGTAGTTCTGCTCGACGTTGAGCGAACCGTCCGCGGCCGGGACCGGCTTGGCGAAGATCGGGCGGGCGTCGGTCGCGGGGTAGGCGGACGCGGGCCAGGAGTAGAGGGCGAGGTCGTACTGGCCGGACGCGATGTGGTCCTTGAAGTAGCTGTCGTCGGACACCTTGGTGATCTCCGTGCGGATACCGACCTTCTCCAGCATCCGGGAGATGCTGTCGGCGACGGCGCGCAGCGACTCCGAGCCGGTTCCGGAGGGGAGCACGAAGCGGAGGGTCAGCGGCTTGCCGTCCTTGGCGAGCGTCCCGGCCTTCGCGCCGGCCGGGGCGGCCGTGCCCTTGGGGGCGTAGGCGCCGGGTGCTCCGCCCTGCTTCACCTTCCGGCCGTCGTACTGCTTGCCGTCGGCGAGGTGCTGGGGACCCTCGCCGCCGTGCCCGTGCTTCTCGGCCTTCTCGGTCTTCTCGGTCTTCTCGGTGTGGCCCCGGGGGTCCTTGTTGTCCTCGCCGACGATGTACTGCCCGTCGGAGCCGCCCTCCGACTCGGCCTCCTCGCCGTCCTTCTTGCTCTTCTCGCCCTCGGCGCCGGCCGCCTTCTCGCCCTTGTCCTTGTCCTTGACCGGCCCGCCGGGCATCCAGCCGGCGTCGGCGAGCAGCGCCTGCGCCTCCGTGGTGTCCTGGCCGCCGAGCGCGCCGCTGTTGTCGGCGTACGCGGCCTGCCCGGAGAGGGCGAGGTGGCTGCCGACCGGCACGGCGGGCAGACCCAGCGGTCCGAGGACGATCTTGGCGAGCGCCTTGCGGTCGAGCGCGCGGGCCACGGCACGCCGGACGCGTTCGTCGGCGAGGGGGCCTTCGGAGCCGTTGAGGGCGAGCTGGGTGTAGGCGGGTTGCAGGGAGCGGCGGACGGTGAAGGCGCGCAGCGCGTCCTGTCGGCGCAGAGCGGTGGCGAGCGCCTTGCGCTGCTTCTTGCTGAGCTTCTTCTTCTCCCGCCGGCCCTCGCCCTTGTTCTCGGTCTTCTCGCCCGTGTTCGTGGGGCTCGCGCCCTGGAGCGGGGTGCCGGTGCCCCTGGCCCGGCCCGCGAGGGTGATGCGGTTGGCGTCGGCGGGGTCGATCTCGGCGAGGTCGACGGTGCCGTCGGCGAGCGCGGCGGCCCGCTTGTCGAGCGGTACGGCGGCCAGCACGAGCTGGGAGAGCTTCGCGGGCCGACCCCACCAGTGCGGGTTGCGGGCGAGGACGATCTCCTTGTCCTTGAGGTCGACCTTCTGCACCCCGAAGGGGCCGGCGGTGACCTTCAGCTTGCGGCGCGCCCCGTCGTTGAAGGCGTCCGGGGTGCCCATGACGTCCTTGGGGTACAGCGGTGAGAACAGCGCCTTCCAGTCGGCGTACGGCCTGCTGAAGGTGACCTTGACCTCAAGGTTGTTGGCGCCGCGCTCGATCTTCTCGATGCGGTCGTAGCCGGCGTTGCGGGCGGTCCAGTACGCGGAGTCCTTGCCGGACAGGGCGCGCCACTGGGCGGCGAAGTCGGCGGCGCCGATCTCGCGGCCGTCGCTCCACACCGCCCGCTGGTCCAGCTTGTAGAGGACGACCTGCTTGGGCTCGGTGTCGACGACCTTCGCGGACTCCAGGAAGTCGGCGTCGCGCTGCGGCCGCCCCTGGGCGTCGAGCCGGAACATCGCGGGCAGCACGGCCTGGGCGACGCGGGTGGTGGCGTCGTCGGCGTCGGACTGGAACGTGTTGAGGGTCTCCGGTACGTCGTCCACGGCCCAGCGCAGGGTGCCGCCGTCGGCGACCAGGTCACGCCCGGCGGGCGCGATGTCCTGGGCGGCCAGCGGCTTGCCCGACTCGTCGTCGGAGCCGCATCCGGCGAGGGTGGTCACCGCGAGCGCGCCCGCGGTGAGGAAGGCGACCGAGCGCGTGATCGCGCGCGGTCCGACGCCGTCGTGGGACATCACTGCTACCTCCGGTGAGCCGCGGGCTTCTGATCACGTTTGGCGGATATTTCGCGATATATGGAGCTGATCAGATGTATGCGGCCACTGAAGAGGAAACGGTTCGGCCGCAGCGGGCGACACGGCGAGGGGTGCCGGGAAGCCCACCCGTGCGGCGCAATGTTCGAATCTGCCCCCGTACCGCCCCCGAACACACCAACGCACCCGGGCCAATCCGTGCACACCGCTTCCCACCGGCAGGTGTGACGCGCAACACTCGCAGGCGCATGAACGTTGCCGTCCAGGGCCGAAGCCCGCGGAAGTGAGGTCACGTCATGTCCGTGCACGACGAACTGACGTCAGTCCAGCGCTGTCTCGACGACCTGTTCAGGTCGGTGGGGCGCCTGGAGAAGCAAGTCGGCAGCGGCGGCCTGGAAATGCGCAGGGTCAAGGCCGACGCCGACCGGCTGCGCGAGAGCGTCGCGCTGCTGCGCGACGCCGCACCAGGGATCGAGCGCCCCCGGCGCCCCGATCTCGTCCCCATCCCCGACACCCCCTACGACAACACCCTGTGGACGGACTCGGACGACGAGGGTCTCGGCGCCCGCGACCGCCGAGCACCCTGAACCGACCGGAGTCCTGACTTGGCCACTGGTACGGAACCCCATCCGAACAGCGGCGGCGTACGCACCGGTACGCGCGCCGCGATCGACGCCCCGCATCTGCGGACCGACCGGTGGTGGCTGGCCCCGGCCGTCACCGCCGCCGGGCTGCTCGCCTTCGTCGTCTACTCGACCTGGCGGGCCTTCGCGGACTCGAACTACTACTCGGCGCCCTATGTGTCGCCGTTCTACTCGCCCTGTCTGGCCGAGCGCTGCAGCACCATGCACGCGGGCCCGAACGCCGATCTCTTCGGGAGTTGGTGGGGCATCTCCCCCGCCATCATCATCCTGATCTTCCCGCTCGGCTTCCGCCTGACCTGCTACTACTACCGCAAGGCCTACTACCGCGGCTTCTGGGCCTCGCCCCCGGCCTGCGCGGTGGCCGAGCCGCACAAGAAGTACAGCGGCGAGACCCGCTTCCCGCTGATCCTGCAGAACATCCACCGGTACTTCTTCTACGCGGCGCTCCTGGTGGCGGGCACCCTGACCTACGACACCGTGCTGACCTTCCGCGACGAGCACTACCACTGGGGCCACATGGGCCTGGGCACCCTCGTCTTCCTGGCCAACATCGTGCTGATCTGGGCGTACACCCTCTCCTGCCACTCCTGCCGGCACATCGTCGGCGGCAAGCTCAAGCACTTCTCCAAGCATCCCGTGCGCTACAAGGCCTGGCAGTTCGTCGGGAAACTGAACAACCGTCATATGCAGCTCGCCTGGGCGTCGTTGATCAGCGTGGCGCTCGCGGACTTCTACGTATACCTGGTCGCATCCGGAGCTTTCGATGATCCGCGCTTCTTCTAGATTGGATGGGACCTTCTGATGTCCGTGGTCGAGCGACAGGAGTGGGACGTCGTCGTGGTCGGTGCCGGGGGCGCCGGGCTGCGGGCCGCCATCGAGGCGCGTGAACGCGGTGCCCGTACGGCGGTGATCTGCAAGTCGCTGTTCGGCAAGGCCCACACGGTGATGGCCGAGGGCGGGATCGCCGCCGCGATGGGCAACGTCAACTCCGGCGACAACTGGCAGGTCCACTTCCGCGACACCCTGCGCGGCGGCAAGTTCCTCAACCAGTGGCGCATGTCCGAGCTGCACGCGAAGGAAGCCCCGGACCGGGTCTGGGAGTTGGAGACCTGGGGCGCCCTCTTCGACCGTACGCAGGACGGCCGGATCTCGCAGCGCAACTTCGGCGGCCACGAGTACCCGCGCCTCGCACACGTCGGCGACCGTACGGGACTTGAGCTGATCCGCACGCTCCAGCAGAAGATCGTGTCCCTTCAGCAGGAGGACTTTCGCGAGACGGGTGAGTACGAGTCCCGTCTGAAGGTCTATCAGGAGTGCACGGTCACAAGGGTGTTGAAAGACGACAGTCGCGTCTCCGGGGTCTTCGGCTACGAGCGCGAGACCGGCCGCTTTCTCGTCCTGGAAGCGCCCTCCGTGGTGATCGCGACCGGCGGCATCGGCAAGTCCTTCAAGGTGACGTCCAACTCGTGGGAGTACACCGGCGACGGCCACGCGCTGGCCCTGCTGGCGGGCGCGCCCCTCCTCAACATGGAGTTCGTGCAGTTCCACCCGACGGGCATGGTCTGGCCCCCGTCGGTGAAGGGCATCCTCGTCACCGAGTCGGTGCGCGGCGACGGCGGAGTCCTGCGCAACTCCGAGGGCAAACGCTTCATGTTCGACTACATCCCCGACGTCTTCAAGGAGAAGTACGCCGAGTCGGAGGCGGAGGGCGACCGCTGGTACGAGGACCCGGACAACAACCGCCGTCCACCGGAGCTGTTGCCCCGTGACGAGGTCGCCCGGGCGATCAACTCCGAGGTCAAGGCGGGCCGCGGCTCCCCGCACGGCGGAGTCTTCCTGGACGTGTCGACCCGGATGCCGGCGGAGGTCATCCGGCGCCGACTCCCGTCCATGTACCACCAGTTCAAGGAGCTGGCCGACGTCGACATCACGGCGGAGGCGATGGAGGTCGGGCCGACCTGCCACTACGTGATGGGCGGCATCGCGGTCGACTCCGACACGGCGGCGGCACGCGGGGTACCGGGGCTGTTCGCGGCCGGTGAGGTGGCCGGCGGCATGCACGGCTCCAACCGGCTCGGCGGCAACTCCCTCTCCGACCTGCTGGTGTTCGGACGCCGGGCGGGCTGGCACGCGGCGGACCACGCGGCCGGTCTGGCGGACAGCCGCCCGCTGGTGGACGACACGGAGGTCGACCTGGCGGCGGCGGAGGCACTGCGCCCCTTCTCGGCCGAGGGCCCGCAGCCGGGCAAGGAGAACGGCCGCCCACCCGAGAACCCGTACACCCTCCACCAGGAACTCCAGCAGACCATGAACGACCTCGTCGGCATCATCCGCCGCGAGGGAGAGATGGAACAGGCACTGGAGAAACTCGCCGACCTGCGCGTACGAGCCCGGCGCGCCGGTGTCGAGGGCCACCGGCAGTTCAACCCCGGCTGGCATCTCGCCCTGGACCTGCGGAACATGCTGCTGGTGAGCGAGTGCGTGGCGCGGGCCGCGCTGGAGCGCACCGAGTCGCGGGGCGGGCACACCCGCGAGGACCACCCGGGCATGAACCGCGACTGGCGCCGCGTCAACCTCCTGTGCCAACTCACCGACCCGACGGGCGGGTTGGGGGCAACGGACCCGACAGCCGACCAGATCGCCCTGACCCGCGAGACGACCGAACCCATCCGCGCCGACCTGCTCGCCCTCTTCGAGAAGGAAGAGCTGGTCAAGTACCTCGCCGAAGAGGAGCTGTACGAGTGAGCAGCTACGAGGCCCGCTTCAAGGTGTGGCGGGGGGACGTCAAGGGCGGCGGTCTGGAGGACTTCAAGGTCGAGGTCAACGACGGTGAGGTGGTGCTCGACATCATCCACCGGCTCCAGGCCACCCAGGCCTCCGACCTCGCCGTCCGCTGGAACTGCAAGGCGGGTAAATGCGGTTCGTGCTCGGCGGAGGTCAATGGACGGCCCCGGCTGATGTGCATGACCCGCATGTCGGTGTTCACGAAGGAGGAGACGATCACCGTCACTCCCCTGCGCGCCTTCCCCGTGGTCCGCGACCTCGTCACGGACGTCGGCTTCAACTACCAGAAGGCCAGGGAGGTTCCGGCGTTCGTACCGCCGGAGGGCGTCGCGGCAGGCGAGTACCGGATGATGCAGGAGGACGTCGACCGCTCGCAGGAGTTCCGCAAGTGCATCGAGTGCTTCCTGTGCCAGGACACCTGCCATGTCGTCCGTGACCACGAGGAGAACAAGACGGCGTTCGCGGGCCCCCGATTCCTCATGCGGGTCGCGGAGTTGGACATGCACCCGCTGGACGCGGCCTCCGACACCGGCCTGGACCGCAAGAAGACCGCCCAGGACGAACACGGCCTCGGCTACTGCAACATCACCAAGTGCTGCACCGAGGTCTGCCCCGAGGGCATCCACATCACCGACAACGCGCTGATCCCCTTGAAGGAACGGGCGGTTGACCGCAAGTACGACCCGCTGGTGTGGCTGGGGTCGAAGATCAGGAGGCGGACTCCGTAACGCGGGTCCCGGGGACACGGATGTGGGCGAAGGGCGCGTTGTTCAGGGGACCGAGAAGACGCAGTCGGCCAGGCCGGCGGCGCTGACGACCGTGCCGTAGCCCCACAAACGGGGGGCGCGGGATCCCCCGTCTGCCCGCCGGCCGCGCGATCCGCCCCTTCGCGATCGCCGCGATCCCCGCCACCGTCTGCGCCGCCAGAACGAGTGCGGCCGTCCCCACCAGAACCCCGTGCATGGCGCTCATTCCCCGGCCAACTCCAGCACCCGCTCCAAGCTGTGCTCGGCGATGCCCCGCATGAAGTCCGGGTCGTGGAAGTCGCCGACGTCCAGGAGGCGCAGGGGGCCCGCCACCAGGGAGAGGTGCATGGCCAGGCGGTAGAGGCGCAGGCGGTCCTCGTCGAGGCCTTCGGTGCTCAGGGCGACGTAGTGGCGGCCGAAGCGCTGGCGGAGGAAGACGTGCTCCCATTCGAGGTCGAAGTACATCAGACCCTCGATGTCGATGAGGGCGAGTTCGCCGTCAGGGGTCACGCGGACGTGGTCGCCGCCGAGTTCGCCGTGGATGAGGGCGGGGGGTGTGGTGCGGGGCGTTACCCGCGCGGCCAACGTCCTTATGGTTTCCACGAGTTGAGGGTGGGCTGCGGCGGCTCGTGGATCGCGTGCCGGGAGTTCGTCGAGGTCGCTCAGGGCGCGCTCGACGACGATCTCCGCGCACGAACCGCCGTACGAGGAACCGCCGTTGTCGACGACCGCGACCTTCCCGAAGCGCGGGCCCGTGCAGGCGTGCAGGGTGTCGAGCAGGGACGCCATCCGCTCCAGGACCTCCGGCGCGGCGGCCGGGTCGTCGGCCAGCAGGTCCTCCAGGGTGCCGCCCGGGAGGTCCTCGACGATCGCCGTGTCCGCCGGGAGGTGGGTGTGCGTGGGGTCGGCGTGCAGGAGCCGGGGCGCGCGGACGCCGGCTGCGGCGAGGCGGTCGGCGGCGGCCGTGAAGAGGGTGAGGCCGGAGGCGTGGGAGAAGGGGTCGCGGGGGTCGCCGGGGCCGGCGTCCCAGAGGTCCTCGTCCGGTGACCAGACGTAGGCGACGGCGGTGGAGTCGTCGTCGAAGGTGAGGCGGTAGACGCCCTTCTTGGAGCCGCCGCGGAGGCGGGTGACGGCGGTCGGGGTGCGTCCGAGGGTGGCGCGGGCCAGGGGGGTCAGGTCGGCGCGGGTGAGGGTTCTGCGGGTGGCGGTCACGGGGTCGCGGGGCGGCGGGCGCGGGACTGGAGGCCGAAGCCGAGGAGGATCAGGGCGAGGCCCAGGGGACCCAGGAAGTCGATGAGTACCTCCCCGTGCGACAGCCAGCGCAGGGACAGCTCCGTCGCCAGGCCCGCGGTCGACATCAGCGTGCCGTAGGCCCACAACTCCGGCCGTACGACGCTGACTCGCAGCTTCGGCGGCAGCCAGCCGCTGGTCAGCGCGATCACTCCCGGTACCGCCATCGCCAGACAGGCCAGCGCACCGAGTGCCGTCCACATCATCGCCCACCCCACTCCTTCGCCCGTCCACGGATCATCGCACCCAACCGCCTTTGTACGCAGCCCAGTCCGCCTCCGTCGCCGCGAAGTCGACATACAGAGCGACCCCGAAGTTCGCGCGGTCCGCGTCCGTGCGGGACAGGCCTAGGCGTACGCCCCGGACGGCGGCGGGGACGGTCTCGGCGGAGCCCCAGTGGTCGAAGTTGCTCTCGTAGTAGAAGGGCAGGCCCATCAGGAGGTCGGTGGACTTCGGGGTGACCTCCAGGGCGAGCGAGGTCTGCTCGGCGACATAGCCGCCGTAGAGGCTCTCCAGGGGCTGGGCCGTGTCGTACGACATCACGGCGATCTGGTCGACGCGGCGGGCGACCTGGCCGAAGTACGCCTGCGACCACCACTTGGGGTGCTCGGTGAAGGTGCCCCAGAGGGAGTGGAGGGCGGGGAGCGGATCGATCTGATGGGCGGCGACGGAGAGGACGGCGTGCCGGGACTCGGTGAGGTCGTGCAGCCTGTCGAGGAGGTCGAGGTAGTCGGCGTCGCCGGAGTGGAGGGGTTCGAGGTCGAAGTGGGCGCCCTCGAAGCCGGCGGCGAGGATCTGGCGGGTCGAGGCGACGATCGCGGTACGGGTCGCCGCGCGTCGCAGGCGCAGGCCGTCCGGGCCCTCGGTGGCGAGCACATCACCGAGCCAGGCCTGGACGCGGACGCCGGGAAGTTCCCGGTGCACCGACTCGATCAGCCAGGCGGCCTTGGGGTAGTCCGACTCCGGGAGCGTGCCGTCGTGCTCCAGGGGGCCCGCATGGACGTACAGGTCGTGGATACCGGTGCCGTGCAGACGGCGTGCCAGGGCCTTCACATCCGCGTCCGTCTTACGCCCGTCCACCCACGCGTGGCCCAGCCAGATCGCGTCCTGGTTCCTGGTGTACGTGCCGTCGGCGGGGTCGCCGGTGTAGTTCACGCGGAGGGCGAGCTCGGCGGCGAGGGTGGGGAGAAGCAGGACGAGAACGAGCCCGAGGACACCGCGCCGCGCCCACTGGACCCACTTCTTCCTTCCGCCTGTACCGCCCTTGCTTGTTTCGTCGCCGGGTGCCGGTGGCTCCGGCGGGGGTACAGGGCCATCGACGGCTTCGGGGGGCCGGTCGGTCGGGGAGGACTGGGAGGTCTGGGCGCTCGCTACGCTCCGGCTGCCCTCCCCGGCCCTCGGCTTCCCGGGCTCGGCCACCGGACCGACTGACGCGTCCGGTTCCCGGGCCTTCAGCCCTGCTGACGTCTCTGTTTCTCCGGGTTCGGGATCCGCCGGCGTCTCCGCCCCGGCGACTTCGGGCCCCGCCGACGCGCCCCTGTCCCCAGCTCCCGAACCAGCAGGGACGGCTGCCTCGGGTGTCTTGGGACCAGTAGGCGCATTCGCCTTGCCGGTGCTCGGGCGGGCCGCCGCTACGTCCCCCTCACCTGCCCCCGCCCCGGCGGACGCTTCTCCCGGGTCCACTGACCCCACGCCTTCCCCGATCTCCGGCCCGTTCGACACGGCCGGCACTTCCGTCTCCCCGGACTCCGGCCCCACATCCGCCCCCGTCCGGCTCTCCCCGCCCCCGACCTGCCCCATCCCGCGTCCCCTCCTCATAGCCGTACGCCGTACGCCGTACGCCCCGCACCTCATCCGCCCCTCACTCACCCCCACGTCCCACCCGGCCGCGCCCCGGTCGCGCGCCCGCTTTCCTGCTCATACGCTCCGAAATGTGACGTCATCCTTGATACGGGGCCGGCCGCGCCGCGTTGCCTCTCACATATCCGTGCGGGTGGCGCATGCCGTGGTGGGCGGGGCGGCCGGGGTCGTGTGGCTGGTGTTGCCGGTGATGACGATCAATGCGGAGGTTCCGGTTGCGGCGACCGGCGGCGGCCCTGTCGCGGCGGAGCAGGGGGTCGGGGGTTCGACCTCCGCGACGGATCTCGTACTGCCGCTGGTGGCCGTGGGCGGGGTGGGGATACTCGCGGGCTACGGGTACGTACGCCGCACTCGTAGGGCCCGTACCCGTACGACTCCCGGTGTGGTCTCGCCCCACCCCCCGGTGACACCGCTCCCCGTACTGGAACGCCAGGCCGGTGCCGCACTCGTCCAGGCCGACGACTGCGTCCGCACCAGCCGCGACGAACTCTCCTTCGCCGAGGCCCGGTTCGGGGCGACGGCCGTAGAACCGTTCGTACGGGCCCTGCGCGAGGCCGAGCGCGAACTGTCCGCCGCGTTCGCGATACGCCTGCGCTACGACGCAGGGGTACCGGAGGAGGAAGCCGCCCGGCGGCACGCGCTCGCCGGCATCGTCGGACGGTGTGCCGAGGCCGGGCGCCGGCTGGACGCGGAGGCACCCGGGTTCGATCAACTCCGGGCGCTGGAGCGGGAGATGGCCGAGGCGCAAGGGGTCGCGGAGGAGCGGTTCCGTGAACTGGCGGGCCGTACGGGGACCGTGGAAGCGACCCTCGCCGAGCTGACCACGCGCTACCCGGCGACCGCGACCGCGAGCGTCGTCGGATACGGCGAACAGGCCAAGGACCGGCTGGTGTTCGCCACGACCCACCTCAACCAGTGCCGCCAGGCAGCCGACTTGGGAGAGACCGGCAGGGCGATACGGGATCTCCGCGCCGCCGAGGGTGCCATCAGCCAGGCCGACACCTTCCTGAACGGCATCGAGCGGCTGGCCGATGCACTCACCGCGGCCGCCGATCTGATCCCGGCCGCCCTCACCGGCGCGGAGGCGGAGACAGCGAGGGCCGCGGCGCAAGCGGACGAACTCCGCTCCCACCTCACGCACACCGACACCGTCCTGGCCGCCGTACGGGGAGAGCTGACCGCCGGAGAGTACGACCCCCTGGACGCCCTGCGCCGCATCGTGCGGGCCGTGCGGGCGCTGGGCGGGGGACGGGACGGCGTGCTCGGCGCCGCAGCACGCCTGACGGCCCGTCATGACGTAGCCGCGACCGACGACTTCGTGACCACACACCGGGGCGCGGTGGCCGCCGACGCCCGGACCCTGCTGGCAGAGGCGCAACGGCTGCTCGGAACCGACCCCGGCGCGGCCGATGAACCAGCCCTGAAGTCCCGAGAGTTGGCCGAACAGGACGTCCGCGTCCACGGAAACCCACACGCCGGCACCACCGGGCTCATGAGCGGAACCAGCGGCGCCGTCCTGGGCGGAATCCTCCTGGAGGAGACCCCGGACGGCGGGCCACCCCTCAGCTTCGGCGGCCCGGAGACCCGCGCACGCCGAGCCCCCCACCTCAGAACAGACTGAGCAACGCCTCCGCCGGATCCACCACCCCGTTCTCCCCGTCCGGCAACGGCAGTTCGAACCACACCGTCTTGCCGCGAGGCGTCCGGCGTGAACCCCAGGCCGCTGACAGGAGGCCGACCAACTGGAGGCCCCGGCCGCCCTCGTCGGTGTCTCGGGCGCGGCGGCGGCGGGGCTGGACGAGGCCCGCGTCCCAGACCTCGCAGACCAGGGTGCGGTCCAGCAACAGCCGTAGCCTGATCTCGCCCTCGCCGTACCGGAGCGCGTTCGTCACGAGCTCGCTGACCAGCAACTCCGTTGTGTCGATGAGGGGTTCGAGGTCCCAGGACTGGAGTCGGGCGCGCGCGTACTCGCGGGCGCGGCCCACGCTGCGGGGCTCGCGGGGCAGGGTCCAGTCGCCGACCGAGTCCGCCGGCAGGCCCTGGACGCGGGCCATGAGCAGGGCGATGTCGTCCTCGCCGTGGTGGGTGTCGAGGGTGCTGAGGACGTGGTCGCAGACGTCCTCCAGGTCGCGGTGGCTGTTGGTGGTGACCGGCAAGCCATGGGAGCCCGGCGCGTGGGGCGGGTCGGTCAGGGCCCCCACGAAAGCCTGGAGGCCTTCGTCCAGGGGGTGGTCGCGGGATTCGACCAGTCCATCCGTGTAGAGCGCCAACAGTGCGCCTTCGGGTAGTTCGACCTCCACCTCCTCGAAGGGTTCGCCGCCGACACCGAGCGGCATGCCCGGCGGGACGTCGAGCATCAGGGCCGGCTCGCCCGGTTCGACCAGGACCGGCGGGAGATGGCCCGCGTTGGCGAAGGTGCAGCGCCTGGTCACCGAGTCGTAGACGGCGTAGACACAGGTCGCGAGGTACACCTCGGAGAGGTCGGCCTCGCGGGGGCGGCGGGCGGCCCGGGTGGCCTGCTGGACGCCGCCGGGTGTGCCGAGGCCGCGCGCGATCTCGTCCAATGCCGAGAGGACTTCGGCCGGTTCGAGGTCGAGGAGGGCCAAGGTGCGGACGGCCGTGCGTAGTTCGCCCATCGCCACTGCCGCGCGCAGGCCGCGGCCCATCACGTCGCCCACCACCAACGCCGTGCGGTGGCCGGGGAGTTCGATGACGTCGAACCAGTCGCCGCCGACCTCCGTCGCCGCGTTCCCGGGCAGATAGCGGCAGGCGATGTCGAGGCCGGAGGCCTCCGGGTCGCCGGGCGGGAGGAGGGATCGCTGGAGTATCAGGGCACGTTCGTGCTCGCGGCGGTACAGGCGGGCGTTGTCGATGCAGACGGCGGCCCGCGCCGCCAGCTCCACCGCGAGGTCCCGGTCCCGGTCACCGAAGGGCTCGCTGCCCTTCGTACGGGCGAACTGCGCCAGTCCTACGACCGTGTCGTGGGCGACCATCGGCACGGCCAGCGTGGACTGGACGGGGCCGCCCTCCTCGGCGGGGACGTACTGCGGGCGGGCGGTGCGCAGGGCGTCCGCGCAGGGCGAGTTGAAGGGGTAGTGGTGGACCGCCCCCACGGCCACGGGTGCGCCGCCGCCGACGAAGGGCGCGTCGGAGACCGCGCTGGCGAAGGCCACCCGGCGCAGTTCCGCGCTGCCGTCGGCCCGGCCGGGCGGGGTCTCGTCGCCCGCCAGGAGGCCCTGGTAGAGGTCGACGGTCGCCAGGTCGCAGAAGCCGGGGACGACGACGTCGAGGAGTTCGCGGGCCGTGGTCTCCAGGTCGAGGGAGTTGCCGATGCGGGCGCCGGCCTCGTTCAGAAGGGCGAGATTGCGCCGCGCGGAGGCGGCCTCGCGGGCGGCGGCGCGGCGGGCGGTGACGTCGGTGCCGAGCCAGGCGATGCCGATGGGGCGGCCGCTGCCGCTGTGCACGCGGTAGAGGTTGATGGACCAGTGGCGGCGCTCCTCGGAGCCCGGCACGAAGCCGGTGACATGCATGTCCGTGATGGAGTTGCCGGTCTCCAGGACGCGGCGCAGGGTCGCGGTGACCCGCTCGGCCTCGGGTGTCTGGAGGTAGTCCTGCACCCCCCGGCCGCGGTGGTCCTCGGGGCTGCCGCCGAAGACGTTGGCGATCTGCTGGTTGGCGCGCCGGACCCGCAGGTCGGGGTCGATCAGCAGGAACCCGAAAGGAGATTGGCCGAATATCGACTGCGAGGCGGCGAGATCGGTCTCTATCCGGCGCAGGATGCGGACGTCGACGACGATGCAGAGCGCGGCCCGCTCGCCCTCCTCGGTCCGCGTCGGCATGACATAGACCTCGGCGAGACCCTCCTTGCCCGGCTCGCCCTCCGCGGTCTCCGCCACCCGGAAGGGGACCACACCGGTCCACTCCCGGCCGTCCAGGATCTCGGCCATCTTCCGCTGGCCGCGCTCCCGCAGTTCTGGGTCGACGAACGCCTCGATGGGGTCCATGCCCACCGCGCGGTCGGCCGGGATGCCGAAGAGCTGCTCGGCCCGCAGGCTCCACTGGTCGACCAGCCCGTCGGGGCCGATGGAGAAGGAGGCGACCTTGATGTAGTCGTAGATCGAGCCGGGTGGGCTGCTCTGCCACATGGTGTCGCCGACGGACGTCGAATCGCCGCCGGGCACGTCGAGGTAGCCCGCGGCCTCAGCCCTCGCGCCGTCCGACGGGTCCTCGGACTCCGTGGCCTTCGCTGGTATCTCGCTCACGCGAACCGTCCCCTCCAGCTCACCGCGTCCGGCACCGGTCACCGGGGGCGGCTGCCCGCAGTATCCAGCACTACGGCGCCCCACAACACGGTGTTCACGATCACAGGACAATCCCGATGCATTTCGGACCGGCCCGCGACAACACTTCCAGTCTTCTAACCAGCGGACACGCGGTCGAACCACACGGATCGACAACCGTCACAGGCCTGAACCAGTCGGTGGACAGCGCTGTCCGGTCCGTACAGCCATGGGCGGCCTCTGTTCACTCCGGGACGGCCAGCTCGAACCACACCGTCTTGCCCGTCCCCCCGGGCCGGGTACCCCAGCGGACGCAGGCGCGGGCGACCAGTTGGAGGCCGCGGCCGCTCTCGTCCTCGGGGCGGGCGACGCGCTCGCGGGGCGGGTCGGGCAGCGGGTCGGAGACCTCGACCAGCAGCAGGCCCCGCGGCCCGACGGGGCGCACCAGCCGGACACCGATGGGGCCCGTGGCGTGCCGCAGCGCGTTGGTCACCAACTCGCTGACCAGCAGCGCCGTGAGGTCGGCGAGGGAGTCGAGGTCCCAGTCGCGCAGTTGGCCGCGGACCGCCGAGCGCGCGGTGCGGACGGCTCCGGGCTCGGCGGGAAAGGTCCACTCGGCGCAGTCGCCTTCGGTGTCGATCAAGCCGATCACATCCCGGGCCAGCCAGCTCACCCATGTCCGATTTCATGGGGTTAATGGGCACATACCCGATATCCCATGCCCGGTACCGTCTCCGAGGGCGCACTGTGGCACGAACGGCGTACGCGGACTTCTAGCGCGCTCCGCCGCCCCGACGCACGCCGACCCGGCGCGCCTCCGCTTCCCACAGCGCGAGCGTCTCCCGTACGGCGGGCACGTCCTGGTCGAGCCAGTCGACGGTCCAGATGTCGGCGGGGGCGAGCCAGCGCAGCTCGTCGTGGTCTTCGAGGGGCTCGGGCCGGGCCGAGTCCGGGAGCAGCCGGGCCGTCCAGACCTGGAGGACGTACGGCGGCTTCAGCGGCCACTCCCCCGGGACGCGCTCGACGGTCTCGGCGTCGACGCCGAGTTCCTCACGGAGTTCACGCACCAGCGCGGCCTCGGGGCGCTCGCCGGGCTCGACCTTGCCGCCGGGCAGTTCCCAGCGTCCGGCCAGGTCGGCGGGTGCGCTGCGGCGGGCGGCGAGCAGGCGGACGCCGGTGCCGGCATCCTCACCATCACTGCCGCTGCCGAACAGGGCGGCCCCGACCACCACGATCCGTTCCTTCATGCGCCGGAGCCTACGGGGTGCCGCGGTGCGGTCAGTTACGGGTTCCGTTCCCGTGCTGACCGATCTGCTCGACCCAGTAGAGCTGCTTGTGCCCGCGGTCGTCGAGGCTGTCGGCGATCTTCTGGGCTTCGGCGCGGGTGGCGTACCTGCCCACGCTGTAGCGATTGCCGTTGTCGTCCTGCCGTATCACGAGCCAGGGAAGAGTGATCGTGCCGTCGTTCATCGCGCCCCTCCACTTCCCGCTCGCGGTTGGTGCCGTACCCCACCCCATAAGGAAACCGCAATCCGCATATGCCGGAGCCTACGCCTAACCTTCACGCAGCGAATACGCCTTTTCACAAAGAGGTACGCAACCAGCCAGAACGCAGGGGGCACACGATGCCGAACGCGCCGTGGGCGCACCTCGATACATCCGGTCGGAGGCACGCTACAGGTCCCGTGAACGACCTGCGAGAAAGACCGGAATCCAACGGCGGGCAGGGCTGGGTGAATTGACCGGTTCCGGCGACAAGTCCCTTAAGGGGCGCGTTACTTCATCGCAAAGGAGTGCGCTACTTCACCGGCAGGTGGTACGCGATCCGGTAGCGGTCGGCCGGGACCACCACGTCGGCCGTCTCCACCGGACGGCCCGAGGCGTAGTACGTGCGCTGGATGACCAGGACCACATGCCCAGGAACGCCCCCCAGGGTGAGCAACTCCTCGGCGAGGCCCGGCCGGGCGCCGACCTCCTCCGTGACGTTGTCCACGACGACGTCGATGGCGCGCATCCGCTCGACGACCCCCATGCCGCCGAGCGGGCCCTCCTCGGGCAGCATCACGGGCGTACGGCCGGTCACCGCGAGGGGCTCCCAGGACGTGGAGAGCATCATCGTCTCGCCGGCGTCCCGGAAGACGTACTTCGTACACATCACGCGCTCGCCGGGCTGGAGCGCGAGCCGCTCGGCGATGATGCCGCTCGCCTCGGCCTGCTCGCTGCTGGACTCCCAGGTGCCGCGCGCCTCGCCCTCGGCCTGCTCCTGCCGGAAGGGGGTCGCGCCGGCCGGCGGCCGGAACCCGGAGCGGGAGACGCGCCTCGGCACGGGACGCTCGCGCACATACGTCCCCGAGCCGGAGCGGCCCTCCACCAGCCCCTCGGCCATCAGCACCTTGCGGGCTTCGAGCGCGACCGTGTCCGAGACGCCGTACTCCTCGCGGATCCTGGCCTGGGAGGGCAGCCGGGTGTGCGGGGGCAGCCTGCCGTCGACGATCTTCTTGCGGAGATCACCCGCGACGCGCAGATACGCCGGCCGCTCACCGAATGTCACTGGCCACTCCCATCAGGTTGTACAGACAGCAACAGCCTGGCAACCGTGGGTTGTGTCATGCAAGCAAAGGCCAGAGAATCACTCGATGTGATGACTTATTCCCGGCGTGGGCTTTACCCAGGCACTTTCTCCCCGCTATAGGAGCCGTCACACCTGCATGCCGCCGCTGCCTCCCCCGCTCTCCGCGCCACCGCCGTTGCTGTCGTACGACGGTGGGGTCGTGGCGAGCCCCAGAGCCTTGCGGGCGGTGACCGACTTCTGGGGGTCGATGAGGTCGGCGCCCTTGTCGTAGTGCGCGTAGAACTCGTCGGCGTCGGAGGCTTGAGCCGCCTTCGCCCACTCCTTCTGCGCCGCCCGCAGGTCCTTGACCAGGTCCCCGACCTGCTGGTCGGAGCCGTCGATCCACTCGTGGCCGTCCAGCAGGTCGGCCTGCTTCGTCAACGCGGCCGAGACCCGGCCCGCCCAGGCCTTGTGTCCCGGCAGGTCGTCCTCGACGTACTGCGCGTCGGGCGCCGAGTCCAGCGCCGCGTTGAGGACGTGGGCCGCCTTGAGATACGCGACCTGGTCCGAGTCGAGGGTCGTGGCGTCGTTGCGCAGCGAACCGCCGGGCAGACTCGCCTCCGCGTCCGTGTTGCCGAACACACAGGTGATCTCGCGGTCGCCGAAGCTCCAACTGTCCTCGGTGGGCGTGACGTAGTAGATGTCCACGTCGTCCGGTACGGCCCAGCCGTCCATCGCGTACGCGTCCTCCAGCGCGTAGCACCGGTCGTCGGCGATGGCGGTGACCTTCTTGTCCCCGGGATACGAGCCGCCGCTCAGCGGCACGACCGCGAACACCTCGCCGTCGTGCTCGTCGGCGCAGGACACCACGTCGAAGTCGTACGCCATGCCCTCCAGCGAACCGCTCGGCGCGTCGAAGCACTCGCCCTTCACCGGGGAGGCGCTCGTGTTGTTCCGCGCACTGTCCTTGACGTCGTCCCAGAAACCGGTCGCCGCACCGGTCACCCCGAGCACCCACACCATCAGCCCGAACGCCGAGAGCACCAGGCCGACCGCCGCCATGCTCCGCCCGCGCTCGCCCCGTTTCTTGATCTGGTTCAGCGCGATCAGCCCGAGGACCAGCCCGACACCCGGTATGCAGCACAGGATCCCGAGCACGAGCGCAGCGACGGACATGCCGTTGAGGGGCGCCGGGTTGTTGTACGGGGAGTAGCCCTGGCCCCAGGTCTGATAGGGCTGCGGCCCATAGGGACCCTGAGGGGTGGGCGCGGCCTGGGGATACGGGCCGTAGGGGGACGGCGAGGGCGGGGCGTACGGGTTGTAGGGCGCCTGCGGGAGGGGAGCCGGGCCTTCGGGACCCTGGGTGGGCGGCACTTGGGGGTCCGGGGGCGGGGGTATGGACACGGGCACCGTGCTCCTGGTTCAGGCGGGATCTGCAGATGCGGAACTGATGTCAGAACCGATGTCGGAACTGATGTACGACTCGCGCATGGTAGGCGCGAGGTGAGCGGTGGCGGAATGCGGGTCGTCCGAGGTCGGGCCGCCGACCGATAGCCTTCGCGTGCGCGATCTTGCGCTACGGCATTCACGGGGGCGGAAGTGGGAGCGGTCCAGGGGACGGCGGTTGAGGGTGCGACGGCCGGGAGGACGGTCGACGCGGTCAACCGGCTCACGGCGCGCTGGGCGGACGCGGCGACCGGTGGCACGGTGTTCTCGGCCGCGGGGGTGTGGCCGCTGCTCGCGTTCCTGGCCGACGGGGCGTCGGGGGCCGCGCGGGCGGAACTCGCGGACGCGTTGGGCCTGCCCGCCGACCAAGCGGCCGCCGCCGCACGGGAGTTGCTGGCCACGATGGGATCGATGCCCGGTCTGCGCTCCGCGCTCGGCCTGTGGACCCGACCCCGGCTGACCGTGCGGGAGGAGTGGCGGGCCGGGCTGCCGGCCGACACGCACGGGGTGCTCGGCGAGGATCTCCCGGCCTGCCAAAGGGAGTTGGACGCGTGGGCCGCCGAGCGGACGGGCGGGCTGATCGAGCGGATGCCGGTCACCTTGGACGAGGACGTGACGATGGTCCTGGCGAGCGCGCTCGCGCTCCGCACCGAATGGCCGCGCCCCTTCGACGAGTTGCCGCTCCGCCCGGAGTCCGGGCCCTGGCAGGGGCGGGAGTTGGCCGGTCTGCGCCGCACCGGCGTCCGTCTCGACCGGGTCGGGGTGGCAAGCGGCCCGCACGGTCACGTCACCGGACTGAAGGTCCCCGGCACCAACGGGATCGACGTCCACCTCCTGCTCGGCGAGCAGCGCATGACCCCCGGCCAGGTACTGGGCACGGGCGTGGACGTCCTGGGCCGTCGCCTCCCCGTGGTGCCGAGCGGTCAACTCCCTTACGGCGATGTGGGACCCGGCCTGCGTGTCGAGCAACAGCACTGCGTCACACCGCGACCGCCCGAGGTGACCGTGACGACGGTGGCGTACGACCTGCGGACCCGCCACGATCTCCTCGATCTGCACGGCCTGTTCGGACTCACCGCGGCGAGGGACACCGACGACGGCCACTTCCCCGGCATCAGCCCTTCACCGCTGGCCATCGGGCAGGCCCAGCAGTCGACGGTGGCGCAGTTCGGCGCGCTCGGCTTCCGCGCGGGCGCGGTGACCGCGGTCGCCCCGGTCTTCGGGGGTGCCGTGCCCGATCTCCGGTGCACGACCACGGTCGTCACGGCCCACTTCGACCGCCCCTTCGGCTTCCTCGCCGTGGACCGGGAGTCCCACCTGATCCTGACGGCGGGCTGGGTCACGGATCCGGTGCCGTACCGGGGATAGGGCCTGTGTGCGCCCCGTGCGTGGTAATCCCCCGCGCACGGTCTCACCGGCCTGCGGCTGCGCGCCGACGCCCTCCACCTCGACCCGAGCCTGCCCGCCCCAACTGTCGGACGGGGTACGCCTGTCGGGTCTTCACCGGCGCGGTCGTACGTACAACATCGCCATCGGGCCGAGGACGACGACCGTGCGGCTGCGCTCGGGAGCGCCGTTCGTGCTCGACACCATCGAGGGCCGCCGCACCCTCTCCGGCACGGTCGCCCTGAAGACCCGGCGACCACGTGGTCCCCTGCCACCGACCGCGCCTCGCTCACCGTCGACCTGGGCCGTCCGGTGCGCGTCGGGGCCGGTGCTGCCCACATGGACGGAGCGGCCGGGGGCGTACACCGTCGAGGTCTCGGCGGACGGGCGCGCGTGGCACGCCCCGGACGGGACGCCCGCCTGGTATGTCCGGGGGACCGTATGGGGTGCGGGTGCCGCGCTCGCCGGACTCGATGTGCGCTCATGACGGCCAGGTGCCCTGACCGGCATGGTCAGTTGGCCTCGTACGCCAGTCGCTGCTGCTCCTCCTCCACGATGCGGCGGGCGAGTGTGGCGTCCGAGATGTCGATCGCGTCCGGGGTGGCGTCCGCCAGGTCGCTGCGCCGGGCGAACCGGTCGAAGAGGCGGTCCTTGTTCTTGAGGATGGTCAGGAGCCGGTCGTCCACGCTGTCGGTGGCGAGCATGCGGTGCACCTGGACGGTGCGTATCTGGCCCATGCGGTGGACGCGGGCCACGGCCTGGTGCTCCACCGTCGGCTTGACCTGGGGTTCGCAGAGGATGACCAGGGAGGCGGCCTGGAGGTTGAGGCCAACCCCGCCCGCCTCGATCTGGGAGAGCAGCACGGCGTGGCTGGGGGCCCGGGTGAACTCGTCGACCAACTGCTGTCTGCGGGCCGCCGGGACGCTTCCGGAGATCGTCCCGGTCAGCCGCTCGTCGGACCCGCCCAGTGCCTCGCGGACCGTGGTCAGCACGTCCCGGAAGTAGGAGAAGACCACCACCTTCACGCCGTTGTCCGCGGCCTCGGCGACCAACTCCCGCAGGCGCTGGAGCTTCGCGGACTTCTCCGGGTCGGCGTAGGCGGCCCGGCGCATCGCCATGAAGTTCCCGTCGGCGACCGCGCGGTCGTAGGCCTCGCGGTCGGCGGCGCCGAGTTCCACCCACTCGTCGACCTGGACGAGGGCGGGGAGTTCGGTGAGGACGTCCTCCTGGTTGCGGCGCAGATAGGCGGGTGCGACGGACTTGCGGAAGGCGTGCGGTCCGGCCGCCGCCGTGCCGTTGCGGACGGTCGGCAGCAGGTCGGGGCGCAGATGGCGGACGAGGGTGCGGAACTCGTCGACGCGGTTCTCCATGGGCGTGCCGGTCAGGAACAGGACGCGGTCGCAACGCTCGGTCCACACGGCGACCGATTTGGTGCGGCGGGTGTCCGGGTTCTTCACGTAGTGGGCCTCGTCCACGACGAGCATGCCCGGGGTGGGGCCACCGGCCGATGACTTGCTCTTGTCGAGACTCCTCACGAGCTTCGACTTCCCCTTCGGGGACGGGTCGTTCGGCGTCGGCAGGGTGTGCAGCGTGTCGAAGGTGGTGATCGCGACGCCGCCGCGCTCGGTCCACTCCCCGTAGGTGTCGAGCCGGTCCGGGCCGTGGACGGGCAGGGCGCGCAGGGTGCTGCGGGAGCCAATCTCGCGGGTCCAGTTGATGAGCACGCTGGCCGGGCAGACCACCAGGAAGTGGCTCTGCCCCTCGGCCGCGAGATGGGCGAGCGCGGCGATGGCCTGCACGGTCTTGCCGAGCCCCATCTCGTCCCCGAGGACGACCCGGCGTTGAGCCAGGGCGAAGCGGGCGCCGAACGACTGGTAGCCGCGCAGGGACACCCGGCGGTGGGTGTCGTCCAGCGGCTGGGCGTGCACGCGCTCGGCCAGCTCCGCCGGCAGGAAGCCCTCGCTCGCCGCGAGGTCCGGCTGCTGCCCGTCGACCTCGGCGAGCTGGCTGTAGTACTCGGCGGAGCGCAGCTCGAAGTCGACCCAGGCCTCGATGTCGGAGACCGGCGGGCGCAGCAGGTCGGTGGAGGCCTGGGCGATCAGCAGCCGTACGTCCCGGGCGGTGGCGTCGGCGACCAGCTCGGAGATTTCGGCGACGGCGGCGAGCGCGCCGTCCCTGCGGCGGCTACCGGCGATGGCCATCAACAGCCTGCTGCTCGCGGGCCTGGCCACGGGCAGCAGTGCGCCGAGCCGCTCGTCGAGCCGGGTGGCGGCGTCCAGGGCGCGGCGCAACTCGGGGCCCGCCTCGACGAGCCGCTGCAACGCGATCACCAGGGCGGTGGTGCGGGGTTCGGGGTGGTCGACGTCGATGCGGACGGAGACGGTCTCCGCGACGGCCCGCGCGATCTGCCGGGCCGCCGCGAGCGCCCGGTCGGCGGTCTGCTGTCCCACACCGGGCAGTTGCCGCAGCTCGTACCGGCTCGCCTCGTGCACCGCGCGCACGGAGGTCAGCCCCGCCGCCTCCACCGCCCCCAGCCGCAGCCGGCCCTCGGTGACGTCCTTCAGCCGGGCGACCGGGATGGACTCCAGCTCCTGGGCGACGAGTTCGGCCCGCAGCGGGGCGAGCGCGGCGCGGACGGCGTCGAGGGCCCGGGTGTGGTCGGCGCGCAGGGCGCGCGCCACGTCGTAGAGCCGCGTGCCCTGCGTGCACAGCTCCCTGGCCCGCCGCCCGGCCCGCGGAGACTCGCCCTCCATGTCACCCCCCGCTCCCCATTCGTCCCGGTGTGCATCCATCGTGGCACGCGGCACTGACAACGGGGCCCCACCCGGATTCCCAGCCGTCCGTCAGGCGTCGAACCCCGTCGCCCGGGTCCGCTTCTCCCAGGCCGCGATGTCGCCGCGCACCTGGGCGAGATGGCCGAGCACGGCGTCGACCGCGTCGTCGCCCAGGGGCAGGCGCAGCGGGGTCTCCTCGGCGTCGAGCGCGGCGAGGACGAGGGCCGCCGCCTTCGCGGGGTCGCCGGGCTGGACGCCGTCGCCGCCGGATATGAACCCTCGGGTCTCGCTCACCTTGGCGTACACACCGCTGTCGGCGCTGACCCCGGCCCGGCTGGTGTCGAAGAGGGAGGTCCGGAAGGCGCCCGGCTCCACGACGAGCACCTTGATGCCGTACTCGGCGACCTCGTCCGCGAGCCCCTCGGACAGCCCCTCCAGGGCGAACTTCGTTCCGCTGTACGCCGAGAAGCCCGCGAAGGACATCTGGCCGCCCATGCTGCTCATCTGCACGATCGCCCCGGAGCGCCGCTCCCGCATGGACGGCAGCACCGCGCGCGTGAGCGCGGCCGGCCCGAAGACATGCAGGTCGAAGAGGTCCCGCAGCTCCTGCTCGGTGGTCTCCTCGAAAGCCCCGACGTGCGTACGACCGGCGTTGTTGACCAGGACGTCGATCCGCCCGTGCCGGGCCACCACGTCCCGTACCGCCGCCTGGGCCGCGCCCGTGTCGGTGACGTCCAGTTGGAGCGCCTCCATCTGGTCGGGCCGCGCGGCCACCAGGTCGTCGAGCCCCTCGGTCCGCCGTGCCGCACCCACGACCACGTCACCGGCGGCGAGCGCGGCCTCGGCGATGGCCCGCCCGAACCCGCTGCTCGCGCCCGTGATCAGCCACACCTTGTTCATGACGACTCCCAGTGAGATACCTGTTGCCCATCTGCCGACCAGCCTGCTCCCGCCCCCGACGGCCCGTCCAAGACCTAAGCTCATAACCGATGGCTATGACGAGGGACGTCCATGTGCGGGACCTGCGCTACTTCGTCGCGGTCGCCGAGGAACTGCACTTCACGCGCGCGGCCGAGAGGCTGTATGTGTCGCAGCCCGCGCTGAGCAAGCAGATCCGGGCGCTGGAGCGGCAGTTGGGCGCCGAGCTGTTCCGCCGCGACCGGCGGGACGTGGCGCTCACCGCGGCCGGGACGGCCCTTCTGCCGTACGCCGAGCGGATGGTGGCCCTCTGGGCGGAGGGCGCGTCCGCGCTGGCGGAGATCGGGGCGGCCGAGCGCAGCACCCTGGTGGTCGGCATGAGCACCAGCCCCGGCCGGGGCGGTCTGCTGCCCGCGATCCGCTCCCGCTTCACGGCCGCGTGTCCGGAGGCGGTCGTACGGCTGCGTCAGGTCGGTTGGGACGACCCGACCGCGGGGCTCGCGGACGGTGACACGGACGTCGCGTTCGTCTGGCTGCCCCTGCCGGAAGCGGAGCGCTACGACTGGACGGTGGTCGCCGAGGAGCCGCGCCTGGTCGCGTTCCCGGACGCCCATCCGCTGGCCGCCCGCGCGGAGGTCGACTTCGCGGACCTGGTCGACGAGCCGTTCCTCGCCCTGCCGCCCGACGCGGGCCCGTTGCGCGACCACTGGCTCGCCCTCGACGAACGCGGCGGTCGCCCACCGCGCGTCGGGGCGGAGATCGCGAGCACGGAGGAGACGTACGAGGCGCTGGTCGCCGGTCTCGGCATCTGCCTGGTGGCCACCGGCAACGCCCGCCTGATCAGCCTCGGCGGCGTCACCACCCGCCCGGTCCGCGGCCTCTCACCGAGCCGCTACGCGCTGGCCTGGCGGCGGGAGGACGGCGGCCGCCCGCTGGTGGAGGCGTACACGCGCGCGTGCCGACAGGTGGCAGGGGGCTGATCGAACACACCTGCGGACACGGCTACGATGATCCGGTTTCGGGGGTTGGGGTTCTGTGGGGTTCCTGAGGGGGATTCATGTCTGTACGACGGCCAAGGCGATGGACCAGACGCGCGCCGATCGCTTTCGTCGGGGTGGCCATGCTGGTGCCGCTGTTCGTGCCCGCCGCCTCCGCGCAGGCGGCGTCGGGCTCGTTGACCGTGACCACGCTGGGGCGGCACGGCGCCAAGGTGTCGACGACGGTGACCGTCGTCGCCGTACCGTCCGGTGAGACGCGCACCGTCAAGTCCGGCAAGCGGCTCAGCCTGCCCTCGGGCCGGTACCTCGCGATGACCGACATCTACGAGAGCGCCACCGACGGCCTCGGCACCGACACCCTCGGCGCGCAGGTCGTCTCGGTGTCGGGGGCCAAGTCCGTGACGCTGGACGCCCGTAAGGGCAAAGCGGTGAAGGTGTCGCTGGACACCCCGGCCGACGTGACCGAGCCGGCCCGGATCAGCGCACAGGTGTGTGCCGCCACCATGGACATGCCCTCCGCGTTCAGCACGGGCGGCTGGAACAACGCCGGGTCCCTGTACGCCATCCCCAACTCCTCCAAGCTGATCCAGTTCGGGTACATGGCGCAGTGGTCGGGCAACGACAGCTATGTCGCGGTCAAGAGGACGACCGGTATCCCGGCCGCACCGGGCGGTTCGTTCAAGCGGTCGAAGCTGGCGACGCTGCGCTTCTCCGTGCGCGGCGGGACACAGATGGGCGCCCAGAACGACACCGCCCTCCAGGCCGCGCCCAAGGTCGACGACTGCACGACCGACCTGTACGCCAACGTCCGCGACGACAGCGCGCCGTACACCGCCACGGTCCATGTGACGCCCGGTACCTGGCAGCCGCGCGACGACGTGATCGCGAACAACGGTGACGTCGTCGGCGGCGGCTTCCCGGCGACCAGGACGCTGACGGCGGGGCAGAGCTTCAACCAGTCCTTCGGGCGAGCGGTGTGGAGCCCCCTGCACTACCTGCCCACGGTCTGGCAGAAGTCCGTGAACTTCGTGCCGGACGCGTTGATCGGCGACCCCGACGTGGGTGTCTGGGGCGCCGACCCCACGAAGGAGACGGTGACCCTGACCAAGGGGAGCACCACCGTCAAGAAGAAGACCCTGACCAACTGGGGTTCCTCTGACGCCGAGTTCGCCGCCGCGATCCACTCGGCCGGTACCTATCGGCTGACCGTGGACGCGCACCGCTACCACCCGGGCATCACCTTCCCGTCCGGCATGCTGTCCTCGCGCGTCACCCTCGACTGGCGGTTCAAGGCCGACCCGGCCAAGTCGGCGGTCGCCTCCGTCTTCATGACCCGCTTCCTGCCCGCCGGTCTCGACAGCCGCAACCGGGCGAAGGCGAACAGCACCACGTCGGTCACCGTCAGCGCGGGCCGCGGATCCCAGGGCCCCGACGTCAAGTTCACCAAGTCGACGATCAAGTCCCTGAAGGTCTGGGCGTCTTCGGACGGAGGCAGAACCTGGAAGGCCGCCTCCGTCACCCGCTCCGGGACGTCCTGGAAGGCCGCCATCCACAACCCGGCCTCCGGCGCGGTTGCCCTGCGTTCCCAGGTGACCGACTCCGGCGGCGGCACCTCGGTGGAGACGGTCTACCGCGCCTACGCGATCGGCTGATCCACCTCGGCCCGCCGACAGGGCCCGTCACCGACGGGGGCGGTCGGTTCGGGCTCCTCGGGAGTGGTCACCGGGTCGGGGTCCGGGTCCGGGTCCCCAACGGGCGTGGGATCGGTGGGGGTTGGGGCGTCCGTGGACGGATCGGGGGCAGGCGTCGGTGACGGCTCGGCCGGGGTTGTGGGCTCCGGCGTGGTGGGCTCCGGGGTCTCCTTCACGGGATCGCTCGGAGCGGGGTCTACGGGATCACTCGGAGCCGGATATATGGGGGCCGGGTCCGTGGGAGTCGGATCCGGCTCCGTGACAACCGGTGGCGTCGGAGTCGGGTCCGGCTCCGGGTTCGCCGGCGGAGCGGGAACCGGTTCCGTGGTCACTGGCGGAGCAGGAGTCGGCCCGGTAGTCACTGGTGGTGTCGTCTCAACAGGCGTCGCAGGAACAGGTGTTACGACCGGCCCGGGCCGCGCGATCCCAAGCGAGGCCGGGGACACGGCGGTTATGGACCCGTCCGGTGCCGGCACCGGCGCTGGTGCCGGTGTCGCGGAATCGCCGCGGTCGCTCGGTGTCTTCACCGGACCTTCCGTCCCCGGCTGCGCCGCCACCGGCGCCTGGGACACCGGTACTTCGGTCACCGGGCCCTTCCCTACCGGGACCTCCGTGGCGTCGGTGCCGCCGAGGACGACGATCACCGCGACGGCGCCCGCCACGGCCGTACCGACGGCGGCGGCCAGCTGGGTCTTGGAGGCGCCGACCGCCGCATGCCGTACGCCGTGCAGCAGTCCGCCGCCATGGCCGACGGCCGCACCGGCGGATCCCGCGCCGAACGCGAGCAGGAACTTGCCCGCGCCGCCGAGCACGAACACCAGCAGCGCCGGTGCCACGAGTGCGGGCAGCCGGTCGTTCGCGCGCATCAGGGCCGCGAGACGGGCGCGGCAGTCGTCGCACGCGTCGACATGGCCGAGGAGCCGTTCGGACTGCCGCTCGGTGGCGCCGCCGCGCACGTACGCGGGCATCCGGGCCCAGTGGACCTGGCACGCGGGATCGTCCGGGGCGCCGGTCTGGGCGCGCAGGAACGCCTGCCGCATACCCTCGCGTGCGCGGTGCAGCAGGACGGCCGTCGCGCCCTGCTTGGTGCCGAGTTGGGGGCCGATGGCGGCCAGTGGCAGCCCCTCCGCCTCGGCCAGCCACAGCGCTTTCACCCAGCGCTCGGGCAGTTGCTCAAGGACCCGTACCAACAGGTCGGTGGAGGAGACCTGTTCGGCCGGATCGCCCCCTTGGACCTGCGCGTGCACGCGCGTGTGGTCGGCCCCGGCCCGCTCGTCGGCCTGCGGATCGCGCGGTGTCTCGCGTGCGGCGCTCCCCGCGGCGGTCGCGAGATGCTTCACCGTGGTCATCAGGTACGCCGGTACGTTCTCGATCTCGTGCCCGGCGGACAGCCGGCGCCACACCCTGAAGTGCGCCTCGGCGACGAGGTCTTCGGCGACCCAGGTGTTGCGGGTGAGCGAGCGGGCGTAGGCGACGAGGCGCGGCTGCTGCTCCTCGTAGATCCGGGCGTACTCGGCGGTGGGACCGTCGGTCATGGCAGCAACGCTCCAGTTGCCAGTGGGGCGGGGAAGGGTTTGTACCCTAGATGGCAAAACTTTCAATTAAAGTTGCAGCCGTTCCACAAGGTGACACACGTCACATGAATTGCCTTGCACGATGGCGTAATCAAGAGGCCCTCCCGGTGATCAAGGAGGTGCGTCGGCACCACGGCCGCCGTCCCACCCGAATCGGAGACCGCCCATGCGCCACATCACCCTGGAACAGCCCGCCGGCGCCCGCCTGATCACCGACGACGACCAGGAACTGGCCGTGACCGTCACCCTGGCCTACTCCTCCGGCGACCCTCTCGCCGTCCAACTCCTCTTCCCCGCCTGGATCTCGCTCGACGGCAGGAAGGTCGCGTGGACCTTCGCGCGGTCGCTGCTGGAGGAGGGGCTGGAGACCCCCGCCGGGATGGGCAACGTACGCATCCGGCCCTACGGCGCCGCCCACACGGCCGTCGAGTTCCACGCGGCGGAGGGCATCGCGATGATCCGCTTCGACACCGCCGCCCTGGACCGCTTCCTGCACCGTACGTACACGGTGACCGAACCGGGTCAGGAGGCGCTTGAGCCGGCCCTCGAACGGGGCCTCGCCTCGCTGCTCGACGGCTCGTGACGTGCCGTGCGGCCAACTCCCTTGCCCGTCACGACAATTGGGATTGTTATCGTCCCGTCATGAGTGAATCGCAGCACCGGATGTCCACCCGTGCCGTCGTCGTCGGCGGGAGTCTCGCCGGCATGCTCGCCGCCGCCGCGCTTCGGGACCATGTCGACACGGTCGAGATCATCGAGGCGCACGATCTGCCCGAAGGGCCCGAGTCACGTCCTGGTGTTCCCCAAGCGGCGCATTTCCATGTGCTGTTGTCCGGTGGGGCGAACGCGATCGAGGAGCTACTGCCGGGCGCCGTCGAGGAGTTGCTGACGGCGGGCGCCCATCGGGTGCCCATGACGACGAACATGGTGATCCACTCGCCCGAAGGCTGGTACCGGCGCTGGCAGCGGGACAGTCACTACCTGATCGCCGCGAGCCGCGACCTCACCGACTCCGTCGTCCGCCGGCAGGTGGTGAAGGACCCCCGGGTCAACGTCCGTACGCGGACCAGGGCGATCGGGCTGCTGGGGACCGCACGCCGCGTCACCGGCGTACGGTTGCGCGCGGCCGACGGCGCCGAGACGGAACTGACCGCGGACCTGGTCGTCGACGCCTCCGGAAAGTCGGCGCGCACCCCGCAGTGGCTGGCCGAGTTGGGCATCTCCGGACTCGCCGAGGACCGCATCGACTCCGGTATCGCGTACGCCAGCCGGATCTACCGCGCCCCCGTCCCCACCCGCGACTGGCCCGTGATCAGCGTCCAGGCCGACCCCCGGCGCGGCGAACCGGGCCGGACCGGCGGCATCGTGCCGATCGAGGACGACCGCTGGCACGTCAGCCTGATAGGCACCCCGGGCGCCCAACCGTCCCGCGAGGCAGCCGAGTTCGAGCCGTACGCACGCACACTCCGCCACCCGATCATCGCCGACCTGCTGACCCGCGCCGAGCCGCTCACCGACGTAGCCATGACCCGCAGCACCACCAACCGCCGCTACTACTACGAACGTCTCAAGTCCTGGCCCGAAGGCCTGGTCGCGCTCGGCGACTCGGTCGCCGCGTTCAACCCCGTGTACGGCCACGGCATGTCGGTGGCGGCCCTCGGCGCCCTCGCCCTCCGCGACCGACTCGCCACCCAGGGACTCACCCGCGGCCTGGCCCGCACCACCCAGCGGGCGATCGCCCGGCCCGTCGACCTCGCGTGGAGTCTCGCCGTGGGACAGGACATCCACTACGCAACAACCCAGGGCAGGAGCGCGAGCACAGCCGACCGGCTCCTCCAGCGCTACGTCAGCCGACTCTCCCGCACCGCGACCGGCTCCTACCACGTGGCAACCGCGATGACGGAGGTCCTGACCCTCCAGTCCCCGGGCACGGCCCTGCTCCGCCCCGGCGTCCTCGCGGCCGCACTGATCGGCCCGCTACGACCGCAACTCGACAGCCCGACCTTCACGCCCACGGAACGACGACTGCTGGCCGAAGCAGGGGTTCAGATGTCCGAGCCCGTCCGGCAATGAATGGACCGGATTATCAGCGACCGCTGCTTTCACAACGCCACCCCCCAAGCACCGCCCTCCTCCACCCCGGCACCCTCGCCACCGCCCGCATCGGCCCACCGCGACCGCAACGCGACAGCCCGACATTCACAGCCACCGAACAACGGCCGCCGGCCGCCGGCCGAAGCAGGGGTCCCGACGTCCAGGGCCCGCCCGGCAATGAATGGACCGGATTATCAGCGACCGCTGCTTTCACAACGCCACCCCCCTAGCACCGCCCCCCTCCACCCCGGCACCCTCGCCACCGCCCGCATCGGCCCACCGCGACCGCAACGCGACAGCCCGACATTCACAGCCACCGAACAACGGCCGCCGGCCGCCGGCCGAAGCAGGGGTCCCGATGTCCGGGCCCGCCCGGCAATGAATGGACCGGATTATCAGCGACCGCTGCTTTCACAACGCCACCCCCCAAGCACCGCCCCCCTCCACACGGCACCCTCGCCACCGCCCGCATCGGCCCACCGCGACCGCAACGCGACAGCCCGACATTCACAGCCACCGAACACGGCCGCCGGCCGAAGCAGGGGTCCCGATGTCCGGGCTCGCTCGACAGTAAGTGGCCTGGATTGTCAGTCGCCGCTGCTTTCATGACGCCACTCCCCAGGCACCGCCCTCCTCCACCCCGGCACCCTCGCCACCGCCCGCATCGGCCCCCTACGACCGCAACTCGAGACCCCGACACTCACGGCCACGGAACAACGGCCGCTGGCCAAGGCGGGGGCCCCGGTGCCCGGGTCCGCTCGGCGCCCAGCGCACCGGACCGATTGTCAGTGGTGGCTGCTTTCATCAGGTCATGAGCACCGTGCACGAGGCCGCCGCCCTCCTTCCCGACCCGGCCGAACTCCGCGTCCATCTGCGCGCCTTGGCCGCCCTGGACAGCGCGGTCGGCGACGACCCGCAGTTCTGCGAGTACACCTTCGACCCGGACTGGGGCCCCGACGAGGAGGCGGCCCTGATGGACAACGGGTCGGGGGACGACTTCTCCGTCCTCTTCACTCCGGTCGGCGTACTCATACGCGGCTTCGACCACGAGTCGGCGATGAGCCCGTACGGGACGGAGGACGAGGAGGTCTGGCCCGGTGTACTCGACGACGTGCCCGCCGCGCTGCGTCCGCTGCTGGACGAACCCGCCTTCCGCGACGAGGGCATCGACGCGCCCCGGGTCACCTTCTGCCTGTGGCGCGAGACCGGCGACACCGCCTGGCGCACCGGCTCGGCCATCGACTTCCCCGTCGGCAGCGAGGACCCGGACGGCACCGAATACCTCCTCCACCTCCTCACCGACCGCTCCCCCGAAACCGTCCAGGCCCACTTCGAGGACTACTACGAACGCCCTGTCCCCCTCGACGCCATCCGCCACGTCCTGACCGGAGGCCCCGTCACCCCGGCGATCGTCGCCGCCCTCTGTCGCCCGGAAGCCGAGGGTGACATAGAACCTCGTTCCCGCATCGGCTAGCCAGACCGGCTCGCGTACGACGCACTCCCACCCCGCCGTCGTCTACAGTGACGTAGACCGTCTACAGGATTGTAGTCATCCGTGGGCGCGAGAGCACTGGGAGGACCATGCGCCGGACGATCCTGGTCGTCGAGGACGATCACGCCCTGCGGGACGTGCTGATGCGCGGACTTCGGGACGAGAACTACGACACCCTGCCCGCGCCGGACGGTGCCACCGCCCTGCGCCTGGCCACCGCCGACGTCTCCGCCGCCGTACTCGACATCGGGCTGCCCGACGCCGACGGGCGGGACGTGTGCCAGGCGATGCGGGCGAACGGGTTCCGCTCCCCGGTCGTCTTCCTCAGCGCACATCACCGGCTGCCCGACCGGCTGTCCGGGTTCTCGGCCGGGGGCGACGACTACCTGACCAAGCCGTTCCATCTCGCCGAACTCGCGGCCCGGCTGCGGGCGGCGCTCAAGCGGGCCGCGCCGCCACCGGTCGCCGCGGCGGGAGACCTGACCCTGGACGCCGTCCGGCACACGGTCGGCGTCCGGGGCACCCCGGTCGATCTGACACCGACCGAGTTCCGTCTGCTGGCCGCGCTCATGGCGGCCACCGGCGGCATCGTCAGCCGCCGCGAACTGGTCCGGGCGGGCTGGCCCGAAGGAGCCCAGGTCCACGACAACACCCTCGACCAGTACCTGACCCGCCTGCGCCGGAAACTCCGCGAGGCGGGCAGCACCCACACGATCGCCACGACCCGCGGCATCGGCCACCGCCTGTCATGAGCGGTATCCGCGACCGGACGGCACCCCACACCCTCCGCGGCCGCCTCTCACTCGTCGCGCTGCTCACCGCCGCGCTGCTGATGCTGGTCCTCACGGTCGCCTTCAACTCCGTGGCCCGCCACCGCCTCCAGCACCAGGCGGACGACGAACTGCGCACCCGCGCCGCCGCCGTCGCCACGACCGTCGACACCAGCGGTACGACGGTGCGCGTGCTGGAGAGTCCGAACGACTCACTCCTCGACGCCAACGTGTGGATCTACGCCGGCCGAAGCCTGCTGGAACAGCCGCCCGCCACAGGCGAGTTGACCCGGGTCGCCGACGCTCTCGCCCGGCACGGCGGGCAGCGGTGCGTCACCACCACCGTCCACCGCCCGCTCCGGCTGTGCTCCCACCCGGTCCCCGGAGCCGGCGGCCGGGCCACCGTGGTCACCGCGCTGGACCTCACCCCCTACCGGAGTTCGGCCGACACCCTGCTCCTCGGGTCGCTCGCCCTGGACGCCGTCATGCTGGCCTGCACCTACGTCCTGACCGGGCTGGCGGTCGGCCGCGCACTGCGCCCGGTCCGCACGATGACCGACCAGGCCACGCAGTGGAGCGCGGTCGCCTCCGAGGAACGGTTCGGCGGCATCCGTCGGCCGGCCGAACTCGCGCGTCTGGGTGGGTCGTTGGACGCCCTGCTGGACCGCATCCGCACCCTTCTGCGCTACGAGCGCCGGCTCACCGGCGAGCTCTCGCACGAGCTGCGCACCCCCCTGAGCCGGATCATCGCCGAGCTCGACTGGTGGCAGGCCCACCCGCGCACGGCCGAGCAGACCCGCGCCACCCACGAGGTGATCGCGGCCGCCGCCGAGTCCATGCGCACCATCTGCGACACCCTGCTGGACGACGCCCGTGACGGCACGCTCACCGCTCCGGGCACGGCCGAGGTCCTGCCCGTACTGCGCCGCCTCGCCGAAGTCCCGTACGGACCAGGTCACTTGACGATCACGGTGGACGGCCCACACCTCGTGGCCGGGGTCCCGCCCGCCCTCCTCGAACGCATCGTCAGCCCGCTCCTCACCAACGCCTGCCGCTACGCCCGCTCCGACGTCGGCATCCGCGCGCAGCGCGCACCCGACGGCATCCACGTCGCGGTCGTGGACGACGGCCCCGGAGTACCGGCCGAGTTCTTCGGGCGGCTCTTCGAGCCCGGCCGGCGTGCGGATCCCGACGACGGGCACGGCGGTGCGGGCCTCGGGCTGCCGCTGGCGCGCCGCCTGGCCCGCTCCGCCGGTGGCGAGGTGGTGTACGACCCCGGGCACAGCCCCGGCGCACGGTTCGTGGTCGCCCTGCCCGCCGGATGACCGCCCGAACTCGCCCTCACACGGTGGCGTCGTACCGGACGTCCTTGCGGGAGACGGCGAGATAGCCGACGAAGCCGAGAATGGCCACCGTCCAGGACAGCGTCACCGGCCCGAGTCCCAGGTCGAGACCGCCCCGTTGACGGCCGACGGCCATCCAGTCGGCGACGGAGGCACCGAGCGGGCGGGTGATGACGTACGCCGCCCAGAACGCGGCCACCGCGTTCAGGCCGCCCCATCGGTGCGCGAGGGCCGGCACGGCGATGGCGACGCCGTACAGGACGGCGGAGCCCAGATAGCCGAGGCCGATCGTGGCGGTGAGGTCCCCGGCGGCGGTGCCCAGCGCGAAGGTGGCGAGCACGGCGGCCCAGTAGAAGGTCTCGCGGCGCCGGGTGTGGATGCTGTGGATGGACAGGGTGCCCTCGCTGCGGTACCAGAGCACGAAGACGGCGGCCAGTACGACCATGAAGAACGGCGTGGAGAGGGTGTACGGCACTCCGAGGCCGACGTGCAGGACGTCCGCGGCCATCGTGCCGAAGACGCTGACCATCACAATCGCCGTCCAGTAGATCCAGGCCACGTACCTCCGGACGGCGAACTGCACGGCCAGGGCGCCCACCAGGGCGATGCCGCCGAGTCCGACGGCGGGGATCGGGCCGAACGCGTGGGCGAGGAAGTCGGAGGCGGTCTCCCCCATGCCGGTCGTCAGCACCTTGACGATCCAGAAGTAGACGGTCACCTCCGGAACCTTGCTCGCCGCGTGCCGGATGCGGCGCGAGGGCCGGTCGTGAGTGAGGTGATCTGTCGTCATGGCAGGCACGATGGCATGCTGCCGGAGGGTTGCCCCAGACCTCTTTGCCAGAGTTTTGGGGCTTCTGGTGCATGCGTTGCCCAAGGCCCGTCCGAGCCTGAACACAACCTGAAAGCTATGCCGGATGCGCTGGTCAGGAGCGTACGGCCGGTGGTAGAAGCACCCACCGGCCGGGCCCCGGTCGCGGAATCAGCTCGCGGCGCAGGAGACCGTGGGCCAGGTCCAGTTGCCGTTGGCCTGGATGGTCACGCCCCAACTGTTGCCGCCGCCGTTGGGTTTCGCGGTCAGCACCTGCGCGCTCGGATAGGCGGCGGTGATGTTCCAGGTCGCGAGGATCTTCGCGGGCGACGGGACGTTCATCGTCACGGTCCAGTTGCTCGACCCGGAGACCGCGACATTGAGGTTGTACCGGTCGCTCCACTGCGTACCGGCCGACAGCGTCGCCGTACAACTGCCGCTGCTCCCACCGCTGTCGGGGGCGACGGCGCGGCCCGTCTGCGGGGAGATCATGCCGGCGCACAGGTTGCGTGCGGCCAGCCCCTGGGCGATGCGCGGGATCGCCGCGACCGTGTTGGCCGGCCAGTCGTGCATCAGGATGATCTGGCCCGCAGTGAGCCGTCCGGCCGCCGCGACGATCGCGTCGGTGCTCGCGCCGTTCCAGTCCTGCGAGTCGACGTCCCAAATGATCTCCGTGAGACCGTACTTGGCCTCCACGGCCTTCACCGTCGCGTTGGTCTCGCCGTACGGCGGGCGGAAGAGCTTGGGCGTGCCGCCGCCCGCGGCCGCGATGGCCTGCTAGGTCCGGGAGATCTCCGAGTCGATCGTCGCCTGGGTCTGCTGGGTCAGGTGGGGGTGGGTGTAGCTGTGGTTGCCGACCCACATACCGGCGCTGACCTCGGCCTTGACCTGTGCCGGGTACGCGGCCGCGTACTGGCCCTCGTTGAACATCGTGGCCCGAAGACCGTTCTGGGTCAGCGCGTTGAGCAGTGCGGGTGTGTTGGTGCCCGGCCCGTCGTCGAAGGTGAGCCCGACATAGCCGCTGCAAGTGGCGGCCCGCGCGGGCGTGTTCACGCCGACGGCGACGATGCCCGCGGCGGCCAGGGCGATGACGGCCAGCCTGGCGACCAGGGAACGTAAGGAAAGGTGCGGTGCGGCTCTCATGTGAAGTCGTCCTCCAGCATCGGGAGTTGATGGAAGATCAGGTCGCGGTGCAGGAGACCGTGGGCCAGGTCCAGTTGCCGTTGGCCTGGATGGTGGCGCCCCAACTGTTGCCGCTGCCGTTGGGTTTCGCGGTCAGCACCTGTGCGCTGGGGTAGGAGGCCGCGATGTTCCAGGTGGAGAGGACCTTCGCCGGGGAGGGGACGTTCATCGTCACGGTCCAGTTGCTGGAACCGGTGACAGCGACGTTGAGGTTGTACCGGTCGCTCCACTGCGTACCGGCCGACAGCGTCGCCGTACAGCCGCTGGAGCCACCGCCCGAACTGGTGCCGCCCACCGTGATGTTGGAGTTCCCGCTGCTCTGGTAACCCTCGGTCGCGAGGATCATGTAGTAGCTGAAGCTGCCCAGCGGCATCCCCGCGCGGGCCCAGGCGTCGAAGTGGTTGCCGGTGGTGATGGTGCCGCCGGTGCGCTTCGTCTGCCGCACGCTCCAGTACTGGTCGAAGGTCTTCGTGCCCTCCACCGACGGGGCGTTGTACCGCGTGGTCTTGTAGATGTCGTACGTACCGCCGTCACTGGTGACCGTGCCCATGTACGTCCCGGTCGGCCGGTAGGTGCCCCAGTTGTCGACGATGTAGTACTCGACGAGCGGGTTCGACGTCCATCCGTACAGCGACAGATAGCCGTTGCCGGACGGATTGAAGGTCCCCGAGTACGTCACGCTCCGGCGACCGCCGGTGCTCCAGCCCTTGCCGGCCACGAAGTTGCCGGTGTTGCTCCATGAGGTGCTGTAGTTCCCGCCGGAGCCGAGGTTCATGGAGACCGACCCCTGGGTGTCGGTCCAGAACGAGTAGTAGTAGCCGTTGTTGGTGCCGGTCTGGTTCGTGGTGACCACCGTGTCGGCCTGAGCGGTGCCGGGCAGGGTCATCGCCGCGAGGAGCGCCAGCAGCAGGGCGCAGGCGCCGCTGATGAACAGCCTGAAGCGATTCGTCGTGCGTGCGGGTGTGTTGTCCATGCGGCGTCAGTGTTGGTAGGTCCCTGTCAACTGTCAATAGTTTCGGCGTCGAGTGCGAATATTTCGCTGGCTCCGGAGACGCGATTCATCGCTGCGATGATGCAGTTCAGAGGCCCTATGGAACGATTCACGATCGGAGACGATTGGCGCGCGGCGGGAATTCAAGATCCATCGCCCGAATGTTTTCGATCGAATGTTTCGAAGAATTCACCGATCTTACGGCCGCACCGCCGAACGTCGATTGCGCCACCGGGTGACCGCCCACAGGACGTTGATCCCGCCCAGGGTGACCAGCACCGCCGCCGAGTCGGCGTTGCCCGCGAGGCTGTGCCCCGGTCCCAGTCCCCGCGCCGCGCGGACCAGCAGGGTGACGTCGACGGGCAGGGTCACGGCGGCCATGAACGTCAGGCAGGCCACCGTCCCGACCACGAGGACGAGGCTGTAGAGCCGTACGGCCCGGCGCTCGTGGGGAGGCAGACGGGTGCTCGGGTCACCGGTCCCCGTGCGCGTCACGCGGCGGAACACGTACCGGGCGTAGGCGAGACCGTCGCCGTACAAGTCCCGGCAGCCGGTGAGGTCTTGGAGGACGAAGTACAGGTCCGTGCGCGTGAACACCATGAGCTGGAAGGGCAGCGGCAGCAGGGCGAGCAGCAGCGCGGCGGACAGCAGCCGGTGGGTCGTGGTCCCCGTGTCGGCCAGGGCGAGGGTCAGGACGAGGGCCGAGGCGAGGGAGAGGTTGAGGGCGATGCCGGCCAGGTAGGCGGTCAACCGGTGGCGGCGGGGCGCGAGTTCGATGCCGCTGATGTCGGTCTGCATGACCAGGAACTGGAGCCGGGTGCCCAGCCGTATCCTCCCCGGCACGCCTGCCGCACGGGCGGTGACGAGGTGCGCCAGCTCATGGGCCAGCACCAGCGTCCACCCGGCCGCCGCCGCGCTGATCAGGACCAGGCTGCCGTGCGGACTCCACAGGAGGTCGCGATAGCCCGGCAGCAGTTCGGGGCGGCGGATCAGGACTACGACGGCGGCGAGCAACAGCACGCCGACGAACACGGGCAGCGCCGGGTGCAGTGCCGATCGGACCTGGTGGGGGCGGAGCCAGGGCAGTGACGCGCGCGGTGGTTCGCCGTCCGGGACCGGGCGGTCCCCGATCCGCGCCACGAAACCGAGAGCGACCAGATCCCCCACGAAGTCCGAGATCTCGAACTCCTCACCGGTCTCGGCTCGCAGCACCTCCCCCGTACGGGCCACGCTCAGCCCTTCCCCCAGAAGCTCCACCGCCCGAGCACCGGCCGCCGGCAGGGCGACGAAGGTCCGGGTGGCCATACGGCCCACGATCCACTCGTCCCGGTCACGCCGTGTGGCGAGGTCGTGCAGCAGGATGCGGGTGGACGGGGTGATCTGCGGGTGGTGTCGGGGGTCGGTCACGGACAATCCCCGGGTACCGCCGAGCAGGCGGGGCAGTCGGCCCGTCGCCCCGAACGCTGCATGATCGCGTCGCCCGGCACCATCAGGTTGAGGCCGTACCGGCACCCCGGGTCGACCGGCGGCACACCGCACAGCAGCGCGATCGCCGCGTGGGCCAGCAGACCGCCGGACAGGCCCGCCGTGACGGCGTTGGCCGGGTTCCACGGCATCCGGGGCGAGGCGACATCCTCGTCCTGGCCGGGCGCGAGCCGGAGTTCACGCCGCTCGGCCTCGGCGATCCGCAGACACTCCCAGCACCCACCCCGGCCGGGCGTGAACACGCCGACACTCACCAACGGCCCCCGATAACCGGCTTCCGCCCAGGACATACCGTGGTCCAGGCATACCCGGTTGGCCCATCTGCGGATCACGGCGGGCCGGTCGGCGGCCAGCAGGAACACGTCGTAGGCCGGGGTCTCGTTCGAGGGGGTCGCGGGCTCTCCGGGGGCACCCGCAACACCAGAGCCACCGTCACCCCCACCCGCCAACAACGCCTCAAGGTCCCCCACCCCCCGCACCTCCCGCCGCTCCCCGGTAACCACCACCCCCGAGTTCAACGCCCGTAACTCCCGCACCGCCGCGTCGACCTTCGCCGTGCCGACATCACGTTCGCGGAACAGGGTCTGCCGGTTGAGGTTGGACAGTTCGACGACGTCCGGGTCTACGCAGTGCAGGCGTCCCACGCCGGAGGCGATCAGATCTCGGGCGGCGGCTCCGCCGGTTCCGCCGACGCCGATGAGCAGGACCCGGGCCCGGCGCAGCCGGAGTTGTGGTTCCCAGGCACTCTCTCTGGGCCGGAGGTCCATCCAGCGCAGCAGCGTCATGCCTCTGCCGTAGCGCTCGCGTTCCCGCGCGGACAGTTCGGCGGGCGGCTGCGCACCCGCGTCCTCCACGAACCCGGCTCCGGTCAGATCCGTCATCGCCTGGACGATGTCCGGTGCCGGCAACCGGAGTTGGGGGTGCCGGCGGGTCACCTCGTCGACGATCTCCGCGAGGTTCCGCGTGCCGTCCATGGTCTCGACCAGCGTCCACAGCCAGCCGTCGGGATCCCTGACCTCGGAACCGATGCCGTAGACGACGCTGCCGATCCTGATGTTGCCGTCCACTGTCCGATAGGCCCGGTGTTCCGGCTTGATCCGAGGCCGTCGCATCGCTCGTACCGTCATCTTCACGCCAATCTCGTCAGCACCGGCCCCTTCGAAAGCAACAGTCGTTGACAACGGTCACCCCCTGTGCGAACTCTGGCAAGGGCACGTCGATATGTGCACGCCACAGCCCCCACCGGAAGGAAACGGCATGGCGAACAAGATCGAGATCCGTCCGCTGGACAAGAAGGAAACCACCAGCGAAAGCAGCGGCAACGGCGGCTCCTGACCGGCCGCGCCGACGCACATGACGTACAACATGACCTACGTGACCCATGCGCCGCACGCGCCGCACGCGACGTAGACGGCGTACATGATGGCTCGTACGACGGACCGCTACCCCACGGTCGCGCAGGTCACCGAAACGGCGCGGCGACTGGTCTCCCGGTTTCCCGGAACCGGCCGGCTGCGCCGGATCGGGAACTCCCGCGCGGGCCGTCCGATCCTGATGCTGTCCGTGGGACACGGGCCGCGCCACGTCCTGGTGGTCGCCGGACCACACCCCGACGAACCGGTCGGCGGCGCGACCGCCCTCGCGCTGGCGGAGCGGGTGGCCAGCGGCGACCGGCTCTCCGCGGCGACCGACCCCGCCCTCGTCACCTGGGACATCGTCCTGTGCCTCGACCCGGACGGCGCGGCCGTGAGCGAGGCCGGCGCCGAAGGCGCGACGACGACCGACCACACCTTGCGCGGCTACTACGGCACCACCTTCCGCCCCATCGCGGCGGAACAACCGGAGTGGGCCCCGATCGTCACGCACCCGCTCCCCGAGAGCCAAGCACTGTTCCAACTGATCGACGAGCTACGGCCGTTCCTCCAGTGCTCCCTGCACAGCACCGATGTGGGCGGAAGTTGGGTCCAGTTGACCCGTGACCTGCCCGAACTGGCCGCCCCCTTCCGCACATCGGCGGCGGAACTCGGCATCCCGCTCCAACACGGCACGTACGACGCCCTGTTCTGGGAGAACCCCAGCCCCGCGGTCTACGTCCTGCCGCCACCGGGCAGCACGGGACGCCTGGCGGCAGGCTCGGAGAACATCGGGGCGTCGACCTGGTGCGCACCCCTGCGCTACGGCGGTGTCACCGCGATCGTCGAAGTCCCCATGTGGGCAAGCGAGTTGGCGGAGGACCTGACCCCGTACCCGGATGCGGGCCAGGCCCTGCACGCCTTCTCCGAACTGGTACTGGACGGAGGACGCCGGGTGACCGCCGTCCTGGACAAGGCCCGTGCCTTCCTGCCACCACCCAAGGACGACCCGCTCAGACGCGTACTGGAGTGGATGGCCGACGGCCTCTACACCATGGTCGCCGACTCCTGGACCCCACTCGCCCGCCAAGCGGCCACCGAACCACGGCTGTTGACGACGGCTCAGGTCTCCACCCTGAACACCGTGGCCCGCCGCCAGCCGATCCGCGCGGCAGGCCTTCTGCTACGACTCCTGAAGGCGTCGGACGACAGATCCGCCCCGGCGCTCCACCGCGAACTCGACGAACTCTTCACCAGGTGGTGCACGGACGCCGAGGAGGCGCTGCGGGTGCGCTGGGTACCTGTCTCCCACCAGGTGGAACACCAGGCACGGACGGTGCTGGCCGCGGCGGAGAGTGCGTTGAAGGGGTTGGCTTGAGCGCGCCCCGGTCGGCGTCCCTCGTCGCGGTTACTCCGCTCGGGCCTGGGCGTGACGGGCGGGCCCCCGCACCCCGGTGATCGGCGCGAACGTGACCGCGGCGACCCGGAAGCGCGGGTCCAAGGCGTCCCACAGTTCCGTGAGCAGCGCGTCCGCGTCCTGGGCCGCGGTGCTCAGTTCGAGGTGGCGCGGCGCGGTCGACACGAGGTCCCCGTCCGACTGATAGGTGCTGAGCATGACCGCCTGGCCCGGCGAGAGTTCACCGAGCGCGACGACGACGGTGTCCGCACTCTCACGGCCGCCTTCGGGCCGGGCGCGCGGCACCGAGCCAGAACCGTCGGCCGACCCGGTCCACGACGGCGGTGATCCGAGGCGTGTGGATCGGCGGATCCGGCTCGTAACTCAGCCCCTCCAGAGCGATGCCCGGCGCGAGCCCCTTCGCCAGTCGACCGGCGACCTCCGCCACCTGCTCGCCGTTGCCGTAGACGGTCCACCGCTCGTCCGCGGTCGCGGCGATGTAGTGCCGGAGCGCGTCGTGGCCCTCGGCGCCGACGGGTACGACGGGTACGACGGCCAGTTCGCCGGACGGGGTGGATTCGATCCGGCGGGCCCGGGAGGCCGCGCTCCGACCGGTGAGCGCGTATCCGGCGGTCGGTTCGCCGTTCAGCGTGCGGGCCAGCAGGATCAGCCGGCCGGGGTAGGGATTGTCCCGCAGAGCTTCCAGGATCGAGGTCATGCGCCAACGCCCTTCCGTGTCTGCCTGTTGGGTGCGATGCCCCGACGAAGAGGCCAGCTCCCGGAGGAGTCGGCCTCTTCTGACCTGCATGTTCGTCACGTCACCAAGGTGGTCAATTCATCGGCTCAGACATTGAACCTGAATCCGTAGTGCAGAGCTCCCACCTGCGGAAACGCGGATTCTTCAGGGGGCATCCCAGCACCATCCCAGCACGGGCGTTCTATCCCAGCACCATGCAGACGAGCCAGCTCTCGTACTCCTACGCAGCTCGGTTGCCGGCGCTCCAGCTCGCCTCCTCGGACAGGAAGGACGTCGCGCCCGGGGATGCGGGCCGCATGGCGCGCTGCAAGACTTCCCGGCAGCGGTCCCACGCGCTGGGCAGCAGATGCCCGTAGATGTCGACCGTCGTCTTGACCGAGCGGTGCCCCAGCCAGCGCGAGACCTCGTGGATCGGCACGCCGTTGGCCAGGGCCGTGGAGGCGAAGAAGTGCCGCAGGCTACGAGGCGTGTACTTGGCATTGCCGTCCAGATCGACCAGGCCAGCCGAGAGGCATGCCTTCTTGAACTGGTAGCCGTAGGACGCGATGGACAGCATCACGCCAGCCCCAGGCTGACGTGGAGCAAAGAAGGTCTCGAGCCGAATCCGTTTCCCCTTCTGCCCAGCGAAGAAGACGGGCACCGGCTTCCACTTCAAGAGATGCGCGTCGATCTCCTGCTCAATGAACAAGGCAGTTGGGACATCTCGACACTCCTTCTCCAGCCGATACTTAAGCGGCACGAAGGGCCTCTGGCAGTCCGCACGGTGCGCCTTGGCACTGACCTGCCATCGGATCCTGACGTAGCCGGGCCGCCGGCACTCGGTGGAGAAAGCCAGGGCTTCACTGGGGCGCTGGCCTGTGCCGGACTGAAGATAGACGGTGAGGCGGAACCGTGGGGCGATGTGCGCAGCGATCAGATCCACCTCAGCTGGCGTCGGAACTTCGTCCTCGCCCACCGCTACTGCATCTCGACGTGAGATCCGAATGCCCCGGGCAGGGTTTTCCGTGATGCGCTTGTCGACAACAGCCGCCTCCATGATGGCGGCCACCATCACCATGCGGTCATTGACAGTCGATGCAGCCAGCCCCGCACCGCCTCGGTAGATGTCCTTGACGAACCTCTCAAAGTCCCGCCGCGCCAGCCCAGCCAGGGACTTACAGCCGAGGCGCGGCACGAGATGGTTGCGGATGAACCCATCGTAGTTGCGACGGGTCGCTTCACCGATGACTCGTCGCTCAAGCCAATCCTCAGCCCAGACCGACAACGCCATGGCACCGTGCGCAGGATCCACAAAGACACGAGCCTTCTTGTCCTTCTCCACACCAGCGGCGAAGGCGTCCGCACCGTCGAGGCCGATCCTCCGCAGAAACGACTTCTCCCGCTGCCGCCCACTCCTGCCGCCTGGCTCCCGATACCGCACGGTCCACGCGTGACCGCACCTTGGACGCTCACACGGGTAGTGCCGATCTCGGGCGTCCCGCTTGCACCTCTGAAAGACGCTCGCCACCCAACACCCCGATCAGCCTGGCCCTCCGACCTAAAGCGTTTCCATCACTTCGTAACCAGACAAGATGCACGACACTAAACCGCCCCTTTCAGCGAAAGTGACGCTTCATGCGCGGACGAAGCAACCACCGTGCTCCCGGGACCGTAAGGTTTCCCCGGCGGCTGGGCGCCGGACCCTAGCCTCAAGCCGGATTGTCAGTGCGGCGCACACGAGGCTCCTATGCCGCTCCCACTTCAGCGAGAAAGCGACTCGCTGGACCGCTCCACGACACGTGCAGTCGGTCGCGTGCGCGCGTACAGGCTACGAAGAGCAGACAACGCTCCGCTGTCAGATCCGTGTGGTGCTGGATGGGGTCAAGTTCCATTGGCGTGATGGCTCCTGGGTACGGAACCGTCCCTTCACGCACCCCAACGACCGCCACACACCTGAACTCCAACCCTTTGAGAGAATGCATGGTTGCGACCCTGACGCCCTCAGCGTCTGCGCTTCCGTCTTGCCGTAGCCGGACCGCAGGGATTCCCTCGTCCCGCAACCGCTGCGCCACGCGGTACACGATCTTGTTGAATCGGGCAGCCACCGCGATATCAGAGAACTCAACTCCGCTGTCGGCCCACTCTCGGATGCGTGCCAACAGCTCGGCCAGTTCCTCATCCGGGTCATCCGTGGCACACACGGTCGGGCGGGCGCCGCGGAGCGAGGACCGGAAACCTGCCAGCGTGTCCGCACTCCCGTTCTCCAACTGCTCCACAGGCCGACCGTCCAGCAACGACACCGCCCAAGCGAGAATTTCCTGCGTGCTGCGGTAGTTCTTGTGCAGCCGGGTGGAACGTCCGGTCACGGCGACCCCCAACGATCTCAGAGACACCTTCGAGTCGTAGATGCGCTGATGCGGGTCGCCAGCAATGAACAAGTCGTCAGGGCGATTGGGCACCACGGCCCGCAGTAGCCTCCACTGGGCGGGGTGCAGGTCCTGTGCCTCGTCAACGACCACATGCCGATAGGGCTGCACTCCGGATGCGGTGACCCGCAACGCCGCTTCATCGCACACACCCAGATGCGTACGCGCGGAGCGCTTGTCGAGCGCAACCTGGAACGCCTCCACCGCCTGCCAGACCTCGTGCCGTCGAGCGGAGGCGAGCCGGGAGCCCCGACCCCTTCTGGACGCCTCACGGTAGGCGTCGAGCGAGCGCAGACCCTGCGCCAAGACGACATGCTTGTACTCCTGGGCCAGGAACTGGTCGTTCCACGGCAAACCCAACTGGTCGCCGATCTCTCCCCAGAGAGCAGTCTCCTGCGCCCCGTCGAGATAAGCACGCCGGATGGTGTCATGTGGTTCAACAATTTCTCGTGCCAGGGCATTGACCGTCGACACGTCCACCCGACCGCGTCGCTCCTCGTCCTCGATCAGCAGGGCCAGCCCCTCGCGAAGAGCCGACGTGAGCGCCCCGGTGTACGTGGTGAGCAGGATGCGCTCGCCGGTCCGTAGATGCTCCAGGAGGTGCTTGACCCGATGAAGTGCCACCACAGTTTTCCCCGTGCCCGGTCCACCGGTCACTTGGGCAGGACCCGAGTAGCTGGGCCGGTACGCCATATACCGCTGAGACGGATGCAGGAAGATCCTCCACGCGGCGAACGGCTTGTCGAGGATGTCGGACAGTTCTCTCGGGCCAGTCACCAGGGCAATACGCGATGGAGTGTTCCGCATCGCGCTGGCCAGGTCTGTACGGTCCACCGTAAGCGCGCCGTTCCGGGCGCGGAAGGCGACCAACTCACCCCATACCGTTTGTACGCTCAGTCCCTCGGCGAGGAACTGCAGCACCTGCCATTGATCCTCTGGCATCAACGGAGCGAATGCATCGAGCTGCTCCTTGGAGGTCAGGGAACGGGCCGCGCGCAGCACATCATCCTCGATACCCAGCCCACGAAGATCCGCGTCTGGGTGACAGGCGAAGAGAGGTTCCGCCACGGCGGTGGCCGCCTCCGCCTCCCATGTCGGCACCAACTGTTCCACGGTGACGACGTCACGGATCTCCAGCCCATGGGTCACCGCGTTCACGCTCGGTACCTGCTTGGCCGCCCACCTGTAGGCGTCGTCGTGAGCCATGACACGTAGCAGCAGAAAGTCCTCGCCAGTGCCGGGAGCCAGCACGACTCCCCGATAGAACCTGTCGATACGGCAGGTATAGATGTGCTTGTCTCTGGCCCCCTTGGGCTGCTTGAAATCCAGTCCGGCATCCGACCAGAGCTGTTTGAGCGTGAGCTGCTGGAACTTCAGAGCCGTCTTCACGGCCCCGGACCGCGCCTTGGAGTCGAGCTTCCCAAACTCGTCGAGGAACCGGACCGACAGAGCCAGCTGTGCCATGGGGGAAGCTCCTTCGGTCAGTTTCTGCGCGTCGCGGCCCGGCCGCTGCCAGTAGTACGCGAGGTACGCAGCCGGATACGTACGAGTGCGTCCCGCACCTGAGCGGTCTCTGGGGCATCCGGTCCGTACTCGACCATCAGGTCCCGGTACAACGGCATCAGCACCTCGACCGCCTCCCGCAGCCGGTCGACCGCCTGAAGCAGCAGGCCCACATGCCTGCGTACCTCAAGGACGTCCATATCGCTGTCCGGCAGCCCCTGCCTCATCTGTCCCAGTACGGCCTCGAACTCGGCCAGCGCACCTTCGCTGTCGCCGAGCTCCATCCGACAGAAGGCGGCCTGCCTGCGGCAATAAAGGGCATCCTCGCCACGGGCGGAACCTGCGGCCTCCAGTACCTCAACGAGCGCCTCGTACTCTGGCAGTGCTCGCCCGTAGTCATCGTCACAGAAGAGCGCGAGGGCGTGAACGAGACGGAGGCCGACCATCAGCGGTTCGGAAGCGCTACGGACCGCAGCAGCGCGGGCCAGGACGTCCTCCAGCATTCCGGATGCCTGGGAGAACCGCTCCTCCTCCACGAGAGCCGCTGCATGACCGCGGGCCTGCTGCAGTTCCTCATCCGGTACGGCAGGGGCGGCCAGCCCCAGTGGCGAGTCCACAGCGGTCGGCGTGTACACGGCCTTCTCGGCCGGGCGGGGACGGGGCGCGAGCGGACGGCGGTAAGGACCCGTGGGGTCAGTGACTCCCTGCCCCCGCTGCTCGGTGGTCCGCTCAGGGTCGGGTGCGGGGAGAAAAGGCACCAGACGGTCGTAGACATCCTGGGCTGAGTCAGGCCGCTGATGGGGCACCTTGGCCAGCAGATCCAGGACCAGCCGCTCCAGTGCCGGGTCCACCTCAGCGCGCAGCCCGCATAGCGGCGCCGGCGCCCGGTACATGTGGTCCTCCATCAGCTGGAACTCTGCCTCGGCCGTGAACGGCGGTTTCCCGGCGAGCAGTTCATGAAGGATGCAGCCCAGCGCGTAGAGATCACTGCGCGGGCTGACCGCAGCCGCTTGGATCTGCTCGGGCGACATATAGCGGCGGGTGCCGATGATGTGCCCGGTGGACGTCAGCTTGGTGACATCGGTTCCGAGCACCGCGGCGACTCCGAAGTCGAGAACCTTCACGGTGCCGTCCCCGGCGACCATGATGTTGTCCGGCTTCAGGTCGCGGTGGACGACGGGCACGGCGTGAGCGTACGAGAGCACCGAGCAGACCTGCGCGGCGACGGAAACCGCCCATGGGACCGGCAGCACACCGGGCCTGGCGAGGATGTCGGTGAGCAGGGCGCCACGCACCAGCTGCATCACCATGTAGACGCCGTCCGCCGCCCGGTCGAGCACCGCGTCATGGACCGCAGGCACCCCTGGGTGGTCGAACTTGGCTGTAACCCGGGCTTCCCGCTTGAAGCGCTCGGCCAGCTCTTCCGCGTCCGGGCCCGGCGTGGTCAGGTCCCGGCGGATGAGTTTGACCGCCACGTCCCGGTTCAGGATCGGGTCGTAGCCAAGCCAGACCTGTCCCATACCCCCGGTACTGATCCTGGTCCGCAGCTCATAGCGTTCGGCGATGACTCGTACTTCTGGCGCCACCTGCGCTGTCCTCCCCGTGCCCCGTGATCATGTGTGCCCAGTGTGGCGCGTGTCGCCGTAAACCGTCCACGGTTACGGGGAGTTGCCAAGGACGGTCCGCGCTGCCCGCGGCGGGTTCAGGCCGCGTCGTCCATCCCCAGTTCGCGGCGCAGCATGCGGAAGGCGTGCCGCCGCAGGTCACGCTTGATCGACTCCCGGTGATCGCGGTCGTCGTGGAAGTAGTGGTCACCCAACTCGCGAACGGAGTCGATGTGCTTCATCATCTCGGCGTCCAGCACCGGGTCGATGACGTGCTTGAATCCGTCCTCGTCGTCCTGTGAGGCAGATCGCCGGACCTTTTCGTCGGCCATCACCGCCCGCAGCGGCACGATGAAGTCCTCCTCGGTGAAGTCGGTACCGAACCGCTCGTTGAACCGGTCGATCACCTCGGCCAGCGGCGACTTCTCGGGCTCCGCGGCACCACCGGCACCACTACCGAAGCCCCTCAGTTCGACCGCGCCCTCGGGAGTCAGGCTCACATTGACCTCCCCGACCCTCTCCAGACGCACGGCCTCGAGCCGGGTTTCCCCGATGTCCACCCCGCCCCCCTCGCGCGGGGGCAGCCTGCGCAGCAGGTGCTGCCCGAAGAGATGCAGGCGCTCCAGATCGATGTCGATGTACGGCACGATCTGCGCGAGGAAGCTGTACTTGCGCACATAGTCGGCGAGGTCGGCCCGGAACTGCTCGGCGCTTTCGTGCTCGGCACGCACTTCGCTGTCCCTGAGCGCGATGAACCTGTCGCGGGCGGGGTCGGTGTGCCGGTAGAGCTCCGCGTGCAGCTTCTCCCAGCGGGTGTCGTCACCGGCCGCCACGTCCTGAGCCCTGAGGTAGTCGGCCACGAACGCCTGCATTTCGCCGACGAGCAGGATCGGCGGATCCATGACTTGATGCTGCGCGTCGTAGACCAGGTTAGGGTCGGTGGGCATGGTCTGGGCTTCTTCGAAGAATGGCCGGAACTCGCTCTGGATGACGTGCGGGTCGTTCGCGAAGTCTAGGACGCACAGATCCTGCTGGTCCTTGAACGGGTGTGTGCGGTTGAGGCGGGAGAGCGTCTGTACGGCGGCGACGCCCTTCAGCTTCTTGTCGACGTACATCGTGGTCAGCAACGGCTGATCGAACCCCGTCTGGTACTTGTCCGCGACCACCAGGATCCGGTACTCGCGCTGCCGCCCGGCTGATGTGCCCTTCTTGTCGTCGGCCGTGGTGTACGCGAACCTCTTGCGCAGCTCGCCCTCCGAGAAGCCGTTGAGTTTCGCCTCGGTGACCTCCTCCTCTCCCTCCTTGAGAGAACCGGAGAAGGCGACCAGTACCCCGGGGTCCGGATAGCCGTTGTCGTCGAAGTACTTGACGATCTGCCGGTACAGCTGGAGCGCGCCGTACCGCGAACGGCACACCACCATGGCCTTGGCCCGCCCTCCCAGCCGCCTGCGGGTGTGGACCATGAAATGTTCCGCGATCACCCTGGCCCGCTGCACGGCGGTCGTGGTGTGGCTGTGCGCGGTCAGGGCGAGCAGCGCGTTGGCCTTCTTCTTGTCGACCTCGCGGTCCGCCTCATGCGGGTCCTCGTTGACCATCTGCCAGTACGTCTCATACCTCACGTACTGGCACAGCGGATCAAGGATGAACTTCTCCTCGATCGCCTGCCGCATGGAATAGGTGTGGAAGGGCTCGTAGAGGCCGGTGAGCGGGCTTTTGGTGCCGAAGAGCTTCAGCGTCTTGTGCTTGGGTGTGGCGGTGAACGCGAAGTAGGAGAGATTCGCACTCTGTCCGCGAGCGCGGGCGGACGCGGCGAGACGTTCGTCGGTGGTGGGCTCCAACGCTTCCGCGTCGGCCTCCGTGGCTCCGGTCTCTTCGTCGTCGGCGTCGAGGCCGAGATCGCGCAGCGCCTTCTTGACGTCGGTGGCGGCTTCGCCCGACTGGGACGAGTGCGCTTCGTCGACGATGATCGCGAAGCGACTGCCTCGTATCTCGACCGGCGACTTGCGAAGGTAGGCGAGCAGTGCGGGGAAGGTCTGGAGGGTGACGATGAGGATCTTCGCCGTCTCCTGGGCAAGCGCATCCGCCAGCTGCGACGACTTCGAGCCGCCCTTGCCTCCGATTCCGAGGACCAGGCCATTGGTCTGCTGGAAGTCACCTATGGTTTCCTGCAGCTGATCGTCCAGGACCGTGCGGTCCGTGATCACCAGCACCTTGTCGAAGACCGACTCGTGGCTTGCGTCATGCAAGTCGGAGAGCCGGTGGGCGAGCCAGGCGATGGTGTTCGACTTGCCGGACCCGGCGGAGTGCATGACTAGGTAGTTGTGCCCCGCTCCGTTCCGCGCGGCGTGTGCGGTCAACTCTCTGACGGCATGCCACTGATGGAAGCGCGGAAAGATCAGCTTCTTGACGATGCTGCCGTCATCCTTCTTCTCCGTGCTCTGGTGAACGTACCGCTCCAGCAGGTCCAGCCAGGTGTCCGGGTGCCAGATCTGTTCCCAGAGGTATGAGGTCCGATACGTGCCGGCGCGAGCCGCGTCAGGTATCGCCGGGTTTCCGGCACCGCCGCGGTTTCCGGGACCGTCGGAACCGGTGTTGAAAGGCAGAAAGACGGTGTCCCTGCCCTTCAACTGGGTAGTGAGGAGCACGGCGTCCGGATCGACCGCGAAGTGCGCGAGGGCGCGCTTGGCGAAGAGCGGCTCCCGGTGGTCCCGGGTGGTCCGGTACTGGTGCATGGCCTCGGCGGTACCGGTGCCGGTAAGCGGATTCTTCAACTCGGCCGTGGCTACGGGGATGCCGTTGACAAAGAGGGTGAGGTCGGGCTTGTTGCCCTCGTCCTTGCTGGTCGCGCCGTCCGGCGCACGGCGGGTGGCGTAGACGAGATCGCGGACGACGGTGAGCCGGTTCTTGCTGTACGAGCTGAGGGCGCCGGGGTCGATCGTCTGTGACGGTTTGAAGTAGGCGAGGTCGAAGTGGATGCCATGCGCCTTGACCCCCTGGCGGAGGGTCTGGAGGGTGCCCCGCTTGTCGATCCACTTGGCGAGGTGCTCGGCGAATGCGCGCTGGGCGGTGTCGGGGTCGTTGTCGTAATAGCCGGCATAGTTCAGCCAGGCCTTGTTCTGGGTGGCACCGATGAACGCGAAAACCTGTGCGGTGTCGAGGGCGAGGTCGCGGCGGTAGTCGGAGTTGAGGCCCATCTCCCAGCCGTGGGCAAGGAGCCGGTTCATGATCGCGATGCGGAACGCCTCTTCGTGGTGGACCTTGTACTGGGGTCCTTTCGAGCCTTTGTTGCTGAACGGATTGCTGTGAGTCATGGAACTCGCACCCCCCGTGCGGTTGTCACGTCGATTTGGCCGGTTACTGCGGCAGTGATCAGGGCGCGGCGGCGCTCGGAGAGGAGTTTGAGCTGGCCCTCAATGGACCTACGCAGGGTGGCTGTACGAGCTCGGGACTCGGCCACTTGCGACACCAGAGCTTTCTGGGCCTCTCCGTCCGCAAGCGGGACGGGCCATTCCTTGATTTCCTCGAAGCGGAGATTCGCCATGGACTGAGAAGCGCCATTAGCAACTGCCGCACAGAGACCACGCACACGGCTGCCACTGGCGATTGCCGAAACATAGTGCGGATCGAGGCGCGCATCCAGCCTGACCCGAAAAATCTTGTCGGACAGCAGGAGGCCTTTACGGACGGCGGGGACGACAGCAGTCGACCCCACCAACGCGGGGGTGTTGGCCCGGGTGACCAACAGGTCCCCCTGACGCACCTCGTCGCGCGGGTCGAATTCCAGCTCCGTAGGCAGTCGCTTATTCTCTCCTGGATAGAACTCCCCGGGGCGAAGACAGCTAACCTTGAGCACTCCCCACTCGCCCTCAGCAGCAGGCACCGAATCACACTGCGGACTTGAGCCCTGGTTCACGCCAGCTACGAAGCGACGCAGCGGAGCGGTTCCGAAGCGGGAAATGTTCGCATCGATAGCCAGATCCAGCACGGCGGCTGCACGCTCAAACAGCAACTTGAGGAGCGCCTCAAGGTTTCCTTTCATGCGGTCGATGCGGCTAACCTCGACATCAAGGAAACGTGAGATCCTCCGCTGCTCCTCAGCAGGCGGTAGCGGCACTGACGCATCGCCGAGCCGATCGCGATTCAGCTCGATCTGGTTCGTTGCCCCTACTACTAGCGCCGCATAGATGTATTCCTGAAAGGGAATCGATGACAGCCAGTAGTAGAGGAACCGAGGGTCCACGTCGGATGGGATCGCCCGTGCCACGGTCACATGGGTGTCCGCCATACAGGGAATCTCATCCGGTCCCCCTTGGAAGAAGCCGATTCGTCCCAGGGTTCCGGTACCGGTTGAGTTGATGAGGATATCATCCGGCAATAGGTAGCCCTTAAGCCTGAGGGGATCCCCAATCGCATCGTGGAACCGAGTCCGCTCCCAGTCCAGTCCCCCAGGCTGATTAGCCGCCTGGCTGATGGCGCGCACAGGGCCGTCGTCAACGTAGTCCGGAGCGGACCCCCGGTTCAGCAGGGACGTGACGCGCTTCAGGCGGGAAGCGGTCCAGCCCTCCGGCAGCGCAGTTCCAAGTACCTCGGTCACTTCGTCACCTCCCCGAGCAACCGCTGAATCTCGGTCTCCAGCGATGTCAGCTCCGCGTCGATCGTCTCCAACGGCCTCGGAGGCTCATAGACATAGAACTTCCGCGTGAACGGAATCTCGTAACCGATCTTCGTCTTCGTGTGGTCCACCCACGCGTCCGGGACGTGCGGCAGCACCTCGCGCTTCATGTACGCGTCGATGTCTTCCTCCAGCGGCACGTTCTCGTTGTCGCGGAGGTCAGGGTCCGGTTCCGCGTGCAGGTCGCCCTTCTTGAGGTACTGCTCCTCGCCCTCGGGATCGCGCACCCCCACCACATCCCGTAGCGCCTTCTGGAAGGGCTTGCCCGTCGGCATCATCAGACCCGCCGGCACCAGCGCCTGACGGATCGCGTCCCACGCCTCTACCTTGGTCGCCCATCGCTCACCCACCAGCGACTTCAGCGCATCCGCGAACGCCCCCGCATCAACCGCCTTGTCGATCGCAGCCGAAGCGCGGAGCGCGGTCAGCGTCTCCTCCGTGACTTCGAAGCGCAGCTTCAACGGCCTCTCCACGGTGATGCGTTGGTAGCCGAACTCCTTCGCTTCAAAGATCTTCGCGTTCTCCGGCAGCGACTGCTCCTCGTCGGCCGCGGCAGCCACCGCCTCCATGTACATGTCGGTCACCGCTGTGATCTGAGCATCGGAGATGACCTTGCGCTTGTCGCCCAGCGACTTCCGCATCTTCGTCCACTGGCCTCGCGCATCCAGCAAGATGACCTTGTCCTTGAGGCTCCGTTGCTTCCTGTTCGACAGGATCCAGAAGTAGGTGGAGATCCCGGTGTTGTAAAAGAGCTGGTCCGGCAGCGCAACGATGGCCTCCAACAGGTCCTCTTTCTCGAGGATCCATCGCCGGATTTCGGACTCGCCGGAGCCCGCCCCGCCGCTGAACAACGGCGACCCGTTGAAGACGATCGCGATACGGCTTCCGCCCTCGAAGCCGCCCTTCCCGTCAGGATGCGCCGGCTTCATCTTCGAAATCATGTGCTGGAGGAAGAGGAAGGAACCGTCGCTGATCCTCGGCAGTCCAGCGTGGAAGCGATCCCCATTTCTAGCGAACCGCTCCACCTCTTGCTTGACCTTCTTCCACTCCACCCCGAAGGGCGGGTTTGCGACCAAGTAGTCGAACTTCTGCTCCTTGTGGCCGTCCTGGGTGAAGGAGTTCCCGTACTTGATGTTGTCCGGCTCCTGCTCCTTGATCAGCAGGTCGGACTGGCAGATGGCATGCGACTCGGGGTTCAGTTCCTGCCCGTACAACCCGACGGTCGTATGCGGGGCCTTGCGCTTGATGTGGTCCTCGGTCTCGCTGAGGATGCCGCCCGTCCCGCAGGCCGGGTCGAGGACCGTCCGCGTCTTGCCCGCACCCAGCGTCCCCTCGTCCGGGGCCAGCAGCAGGTTCACCATCAATCGGACCACCTCGCGGGGCGTGAAGTGCTCACCGGCGGGGTTGTCTTCGGAGAACTTCCGGATGAGCTCCTCGAAGATGTAGCCCATCTGGTGGTTGTCGATGCCGTCCTTGTCGTCCGGTCCCTGCGGCAGCCGCAGATCGATCTTGGCGAATTCGCCGACGACCTGATACAGCAGCCCCTTCTCCTGAAGATCGGAGATGTGCTGCTCGAAGTTGTACCGGTCGAGGATCTCCCGGGCGTTCTCCGAGAAGGCGCTGTAGTACGACTTCAGCAGCGACTTCGCCTGTGAATGGTCCCGGCCAATGCGCTTAAAGGTGAGCTCACTGGTGTTGTAGAACCCGTGCCCGGCGACCTCACGGAGCTTCATCTCCCGGTATGCCAGCGGTCGCCCCCGCTCCTCCATCTCCGCAACTTCCGCGAGCACTTCGGCCTTCGTCGGCTCCAGCACACTGTCCAGTCGCCGCAGCACGGTGAACGGAAGAATGATCTTCCCGTAGTCATGCGCCCGGAAGTCGCCGCGCAACAAGTCGGCGACCTTCCAGATGAAGTTGATCATCTCCGAGTGCCTGCTGTGGTCCTGCTCCACCATTGTCCTTCCGGGCCGCCGGGACGGCGAATGCTTCAGTGCGGTGCGTACGCGGTCAGTGTGTCGCTTATGCGGGAAGGCCCGCATGGGTTCAGGCCGGTGGCGGTGGCCGCAAAGCACCTGCTGTGAGCGCAGCCCGCAACTTCCCGGCCGTCTCCTCACCCTGGAGCGCAGCCCGGCGCAGAGCCGTTGTAAAGGTGTGCAGCCGCCGGAACGCCGACCCGTATGTCTGCTGCTCCTCAAGCGGCAGCAAGGGAACTTGGAGCCTGCGCGGATCCACCCGAACGATCGACGCCCCCTGGCTCGCCCGCTGCACATTGGCCGGGTCTGCGAGGAAACCGGCCAGGAACCACGGGTCGAGCCGCGCCTCGTCCGGGCGCAGCAGGTGCAGGTTCTTGCCGAGCAGCGCCCCCACGTCGGTGTCGTCCGCAACCCGCGCGGCAGTCCTGTCCGCGGACAGCAGGGTCCCGGGGATGATCACGTCTCCGGCCCTGATCCGCACCGCGTCCTCGTCCCCTGCCGGACCGCGCCCGGACGGGGAGCGCCCCTCATTCACATCCGAAGCCGTGAGGACCGGATCGTCGCCACTCAAATCCCCGTTGGCGCCCGTCGCCTTGGGCCTGAGCAGAGTCAGCGCCCCCGTACGAATCAGATCGGCGATCGGGGCCGTCGTCCATGGCCCGCCCGTCCGGGAGACTCCCCAATCGTCGCTCGGGGCGAGTACCGATGCCTGCGACAGCACGGACCCGAGGCTGTCTCGACGGCCGCTCAGGGTACGACGGAGGTCGGCTACCGGCGGCAGGGCGCGCTCCCCCGCCAGTCGTGGCGCGGGCGTGAGGTCGACTGTGTCGTCGAGCAGATCCGTGATCAGAACGGCACGGTAGACGCCTGGCATGGCAGGGCACTTCTCAGGCGCTGTAAGCAGCTCTCGGTAGGTGACGGAGGGGCGCCCTCCACGGCTGTTCATGTCCGGCAACGACTTGCAGTTCATGAACAACACATGGCTGGCCTCTGCACTGTTGCCCCCGCCCGGCCTCCGCAGCACCCACAGATGCAGCCCGATGTGCGCCGGCGGAGCGGCCCCGGCAGGCAGCGCCAGCACAGCGCGCAGCGCGCCGTGCCGTACGAGCGCCGCTCGGATCCGCCGCCCCGAACTCCGAGAGGCGACGGACGGCGGCAGCAGCATGACCACCACACCACCCGGCCGCACCCGCGACAGGCAGTGCTGCACCCAGGCGAGCTCGGACTCGGACCGGGACGGCAGGCCGTACTCCCAGCGGGAGTCGTACGCCAACTCGTCCGCGCCCCAGTCACGTTCGTTGTACGGGGGATTGCACAGGACCGCGTCGAACTCCCCACCCGTATGCCGGGATCGGGCGAGAGCGTCCTCGGCTTCGACAGAGCCGTGCCCTTTCCCGCCCAGCCGGAGGGAGAGCCGGGACGCGGCCAGCTGGGCCAAATGCAGCTCCCGGTCCTGGCCATCAAGCTGCGTGGCCCCCTGGATCCGGGCCGCTTCCAGCAGGTCCCCCGTCCCGCATGCCGGGTCGAGTACGGCGCTCAGCGCGTCGTCCGGCGAGGCGGCCTTGGCCAGTGTCGCCATGAAGTGGGCCACCGCCGCTGGGGTCCCCGGCCCGCGCCTTCGCGACTCGCTCGCGTAGCGGTCAAGCAGGTCCGACAAGACCTCGTCCGGCGTCTGCCGTGTCGCGGCAGCCGCAAGCTCACGCATCAGCGACGCGGAACGCAGTAGGGCGAGCGGCTCAGGCATGTCCTGAAGTGCTCTGCCGATCTCGTCGAGCATGCCGTCACCGAGACCCTCGTCGTCCAGGTCCGGCCCTTCGGCGTAGTGAACGTAATGCGTCTCCCGTGAGGCGTGACCTTCACGTTCCAGGAAGGCGAGGAAGAGCGCGGCCCGGGCCATCGCTTCAGTCAGCCCCGACCCCTCGGCCTCTCGCAGCAGCTCACGCCACAACTGCTGCTGCTCGGTGAACTGCGGGAGGCGGCCATGCTCGGCCAGCCACCCCTCCACATCCTCCAGCGTGAACGTGGGGCGCGATTCCGTACCGCCCGTGGGAGCGGGGAAATCGGAGTGGCGGCGCCGCCAGTTGGTCACGGTCGCGCGGCCGACGTCCGCGATACGGGCAATGTCGGAGGTACTCACCGTGGTAGGTGCGGCCATCAGCAGCCCCCTTCGTCTTCATCGAACACGCACGAACAGTACAGCACGACAGAATGTCGTTTGACAATGCTTTCAGGCGATGCTGTCATCGTTGCTATCGACGAGTGCTGCCGGTGATGGCAATGGAGGGGACGTCATGCAGAGCAACGTAGAAGTGATCACGCCCGAGCTGGCCCGCGACTGGCTGCTTCTCAACACCAAGAACCGCCCGCTGAGCAAAGCGTTCGTCCAGCAGCTCACCCAGCAGATCGAGCGCGGCGAGTGGCAGCTCACCCACCAGGGCATCGCCTTCGACGACCACGGGGCACTGATCGACGGCCAGCACCGATTGGAGGCGGTCGCGAAGGCGGGCATCCCCGTGCAGTGCGTGGTGACACGTGGGGTGGCGCAGTCCGCGTTCACAGTGATGGACACTGGCCGCAAGCGGAGCGGCCGCGACGCCTTGGCCCTGGCGGGCGAGGAGCACAGCACCCACCTGGCCGCCGCTCTGCGCGGTCTGCACCTCTATCTGACAGCCCCGGACTCCGCGTGGAGCGGGCAGAGCGCCGCCGCCAGTAACGATCTACTGCTCACCGTCCTCGACCAGCACCCCGGTATGCGGGACGCTGTCCGGGCGGCGATCCCGATGAACAAGGCGTTCCGCATCACCGTGACAGCCGCTGCGGTCGGCTGGTACGCGACCACCGACGCCCGTCCCGAGCTCGATCAGCTCCCCTGGCACGAGGCCCTGGTCACCGGTGCGGGGCTGCGCATCGGTGACCCGCGGCTGACTCTGCGCAATACGCTGCTGAACCTGGCGGCCGGCAAGACCCACCGCAGGCGCGACGACTCGCGAGAGCACCTGCTCTATTACCTCAAGTCCTGGAACGCCTGGGTCGAGGGCCGCGACATGAAGCTGCTCCGTCGTTCACCAGGCGAGACGATGCCGCGCATTTCGCGGCACACGGCCCGGCCCCGGTTCGCAGAAGGGGCCTGAAACTTCCTCATCCCGGAAGAGTTCGGCATCAGGGGCAAGGGAAGTTCGGCCGCGCGGATCAGCTCACGCATCGTCGGGCGGGACTTCGGCTTCCGATTCACGTTGAGGCCGTGCACTCTGCTTATCGACGTCACCGATGCTCGCGCAGAGCGCCGCGCGCTCCTCGCTAGCGCATCGCCCACCGGATGCCGAATCGAGAGGAGGTCGAGGCAGAGCTGGTTCGCCGACACGCGTCACTGTGTCGGGCGTTGCCGGAAGCTGCCCTTACTGGAGCGACTCGAACTGTTCCTCCTCAGGCAAGGACTCCGTCAGGAGCCGCTGCCAGAGCTGCTCTGCAAGGTCAACAAGCGTTCCATCCTCGCCCAGCACACCCCACTGTTTTGGCCCCTGGACCGCGCTCCACGCTTCGCGCCACTCGGCCTGCTGCCAGATATGCGTGACCAGGCCGCTTGGCGAGTAACGGTTCCCGTCAGCCTCCCAGAGCAAGGGCTTGCGCCGGTCGTTGACCCAAGTCGCGTAGGCCCGGCGCGGGTCAGCGTTCAGCCAGTCCCCGATAGCCTGCTCCTCCGTCGCGCTGGGGTGGTACATCAGCCTGGTACCGGCTGGAATACGGTCATGGTCGATCAGCAGGGTCACGGTATTGGGGCGCCTGGGCGGCTTCGAGTCGTCCCGCTGCTGGTACGCAGCGAGGTCTCCGGCATCCGTACCGTCCGAGAGCGCCTGAAGGACAGCGGCGACCAGTTTTCGGGAGCGTTCCTCGCTGGCGAAGGTGCTGGTGATGTAACTTCCGCCGCCAAAAAGGTGGTTCACAAGCGGGATAAGCTGGGCAAGCGTTGCGCCGACCCGCGCCGGTACGTCCTCCAGAGAGGACTCCCAACCTGAGTCTGGTTCGTCGATTCCCTCTGATCCGACCTGCTGGGCAACCATGTGCGCCACCAGCAGAGCACCACTGTCAGCGATCGAACCCGCCCGTCCGGTGAGCGTGGAGCGGACCTCGTGCAAGGACTCCCGCACCCGCCGCATAAGTAGGACGCTACGCCAGATCTGATAAGCGCTGGGCCTGCGCCCGAACAGCCGGGTGTAGATGCCTCCAGGACCGTCCTCCCAGAGCGCGTCGGCTGAGCCCTTCACCCGTACCGCCAGGGCCGGGTCCGGGTGAGCGCAGGCAAGGGCGGTGGCGGCCTCGCGGACTGAGCATCCGAACGCCGGCGACGGCTCAATCTCACCGCGCTTGAATACGTAGTCCTTGTCAAGAGAGAGTCGGAAGTCCTCACGGATCAGGCTCTGTACTGGCTTGATCGCGATGAAGTCCGACCGCTCCATGTGGTTCTGCGTGTTGGTCGCCTCGGTGATCTCGCCCGCGAACCCCTCCGGGGCACCGGAAACTGAGATGATCCGGACGGTGACGTACGCCTCGCCCACCGCTTCTTCGTTCTGCTGGAACGCCCGGTGGGCAGAACTGACCGTCTGCGCACCGTTGACGACGCTTGCGTTTTCGAGGACCAGCTTCACGGGCTCACTGGGTTTCTGCTTCGCGAAGAAATGCGGCTCGATCTTGTCGCACTGAACCGTGATGCCGTTATGGCGGTACCAGAAGCCCTGCGGATCCCGAATCAGACTCTCGACGAGCGTCTGGTTGACTCCGGTCAGGCCCAGCGATCTGCGGACGTTGCGGTCGTACAACCGCTCCCCGTTGTCGGCGTACCACTGAGCGAGTTCGTCGGCCGCCACCAGCCCCGAATATGCCTGAAATGGGGTTTCCCGGGAATGCCAGCCCTGCGTCATGGTGGCGGTGAGGGTGATCGGCTCTGGGGTGAGGTCCTCGCGGACGGCACGGTGGAAGTCCGTCTGGTTCAACACCCGGTGCTCGATGGAGCGCGTGTAGCCGCCGAACTCCTCAGCCGCTTCGACGAGTATGGCCTCGGTCTCCGTAGACAGGTGCCCTTCGCCCATGACAGCGATGACGAGGACCACCTTGCAGGTAGGCACGTCAAGCACTGACCGCACACGGTCAGCGAGACGGCGGAACCGTTCGTTGAACTGATCGAAGTCCCGGTTGTCGAGCTTTTTCAGGCCGTGCACCAGCTTGTGTGCGGCACTCGTGTCAAAGCCGGCCTTGCCTTTGTCGCTCCATTTGGCCTGGATCAGCCACAGTTCAGGAGCGGAGGCGGAGAAGGCGACGGCGTCGATACCGAAGTCGTCCCGGCCGTCGATCACCGACTCGGCAGCTTCCTCGGACGTACAGTCCGTGAGCATGCGAGCCGCCCTGGCGGACAACGCACGCGAGTTGAAGGCATTCTCACGTTCCAACGGCTGACGTTTCTCGTAGTCAGCGAGCGAGATCAGCGGATCGAACTCGCGCTTCAACGCATCGCGAACATGCCGGACTTCCAGCGGCGTTGCCTGCCCGCTCTTGCTCATCCCTGCCCCCAGCCACGACCACGCGTTTGAACTTCTCATATGCTACGAGAAGCCTGGGCCAGCGGGACTGAACGGATGAGTCCGCGTCACAGCTCGTGCTGACGGCGAGGCGCACCAACCGCCCATAGCCGGCGCTCCCGGCAGGCGCCCCGCGACTGGCAGTGACGCAGACCCCAGAAGGGCGGCTTGGGCCCTTCGTGCACCATCAAAGATGGCAGGCATGACCGATGAGGCCGGAACGAGGTCATCCCGGCCTCATCAGTCACTTGTACTTTCGGACTGAACTCCACCACATCAGCGACGTGGTGGAGTTCAGTTGTTGAAGCGGAACTCCACCACATCCCCGTCCTGCATCACATAGTCCTTGCCCTCCATCCGGGCCTTCCCCTTGGCCCGGGACTCCGCCACCGACCCCGTCTCCACCAGGTCGGCGAAGGAGATGACCTCCGCCTTGATGAAGCCCTTCTGGAAGTCGGTGTGGATCACGCCCGCTGCCTCGGGGGCCGTCGCGCCCTTCTTGATGGTCCAGGCGCGGGATTCCTTGGGGCCGGCCGTGAGGTAGGTCTGGAGGCCGAGGGTGTCGAAGCCGACGCGGGCGAGGGTGGCGAGGCCGGGCTCCTCGGCGCCGACCGACTCCAGGAGTTCCATCGCGTCCTCCTCGTCCAGTTCGGCGAGGTCCTGCTCCAGCTTGGCGTTGAGGAAGATCGCCTCGGCGGGGGCGACCAGCGCGCGCTGTTCGGTCTTGAAGTCCTCGTCGACCAGTTCGTCCTCGTCGACGTTGAAGACGTAGAGGAAGGGCTTCGTCGTCAACAGGTGCAGGTCGTGGAGGAGTTCCTCCTTGCCCGAGCCCTGGACGATGCCCTGGGAGAAGAGGGTGTCGCCCCGCTCCAGGATCTCCTTCGCCGCCTCCACGGCCGCGACCTTCGGCACGATGTCCTTCTTGATGCGCGAGTCCTTCTGGAGGCGCGGCAGGACCTTCTCGATGGTCTGCAGGTCGGCGAGGATCAGCTCGGTGTTGATCGTCTCGATGTCGTCCTTGGGCGAGACCTTGCCGTCGACATGGACGACGTTCTCGTCCTTGAAGGCGCGAATGACCTGGCAGATCGCGTCGGACTCACGGATGTTCGCGAGGAACTTGTTGCCCAGACCCTCGCCCTCGGAGGCGCCCTTCACGATGCCCGCGATGTCGACGAAGTCGACGGTCGCCGGGAGGACCTTCTGGGAGGAGAAGATCTCGGCCAGTTTCGTCAGGCGCGGGTCGGGGACACCGACCACGCCGACGTTGGGCTCGATCGTGGCGAACGGGTAGTTGGCCGCCAGCACGTCGTTCTTGGTCAGGGCGTTGAACAGGGTCGACTTGCCGACATTCGGCAGACCGACGATTCCGATCGTGAGCGACACGTTGCGACTTCCCGTGGTGAGAGGACGTGAGAGGCCGGAGAGGACTGGAGGGATGCGAGTACTCCGGAGTCCGGGGGCCGATCCACCAGTCTACGGCGTGCGCCGCGCCGTCCCGGCTCCGCGTCGAACACGTGGCCAAGCTCTGCCCATCGGCGTGTCTGAGGGCCGATTCGGCACATAAACCGACCTAAGTTGGTCCAGTGGAGCAACACAGGACACGACCCCCACAGCCCGGCGCGAAACGAGGGGCCCCGCCCCTGCCCCCGCAGGCGGGCAGGGGTCCGAACGGCGGCCCGGCCCGTGCCCCCCGGCCGGGACCGCAGGCACGCGGCACCGCGCAGCGCCGTCCGGCGCCGGTACGGCACCCGGGTCCCGCGGCGGCCCAGAGCGCACGGCAATTGCCCAACCCCAGGCTCACCGGGCTCGGCGGCGGTCTGTTCTGCGCGGCCGTGATGTTCGTGCTCGGGTGCCTCGACCAGTTCCTGTTCGGGGCGTCGCTGACCGTGTACGGCGTCCTGTTCCTGCCGGTGTGCGCACTGACCGCGGTCTGGATCCGACGGGGGGACCTGCTGACCGCGCCGGTCGTCGTGCCGATCGCCTTCGCCGTCGGACTGTTCCCGGTGGCCGACGACGGCGGCGGCGGTCTCGGCAACCGCCTGATGGGCCTGTTCACCAGCCTCGCCACCCAGGCCGGCTGGCTCTACGGCGGCACGCTCATCGCGGGGGTCATCGCGACGGTCCGCAAGATCAGCCTGCTGAACCGGGGCCGACAGCCGTGACTGCGAGGATCACAACAGCGCGGTGGTCGGCCGACACCGCCACCCCGCACACCCCCTAGTCGTCCCCCGCCGCGTGCATGGCCGCCCCCACGATCCCCGCGTTGTTCTGCAACTGGGCCGGGACGATCTCCGCCTTGATGCCCTCGATGAAGTGCAGGAATTTGTCGGCCTTGCGGCTGACTCCGCCGCCGATGATGAACAGTTCGGGCGAGAACAGCATCTCGACGTGGGCGAGGTACTTCTGGACGCGGTGGGCCCAGTGCTCCCAGGTCAGCTCGCCGTCCTCCTTGGCCTTGCTGGAGGCCTTCTTCTCGGCGTCGTGGCCGTTCAGTTCGAGGTGGCCCAGTTCCGTGTTCGGGACGAGGACGCCGTTCGCGAACAGGGCGCTGCCGATACCCGTGCCGAAGGTCAGCAGGATCACCGTGCCCTTGCGGTCGCGGCCGGCGCCGAAGTGCATCTCGGCGACGCCGGCCGCGTCCGCGTCGTTGACGACGGTCGCCGGGAGGCCGCCCAGTCTGTCGCTGAACAGCGCGCCCGCGTCCGTGTCGATCCAGCTCTTGTCGACGTTCGCCGCCGTACGGATCGTGGCACCGCCGGTGACCACGCCCGGGAACGTGAGGCCGACCGGTCCCGTCCAGCCGAAGTGCTCGACGACTTCCCTCACGCCGTCGGCCACCCCGTCCGGTGTCGCCGGGTGCGGGGTGAGCACTTTGTGCCGCTCTTGGGTCAAATCGCCCTTGTCCAGGTCCACAGGGGCGCCCTTGATCCCGGATCCACCGATGTCCACGCCGAAGATCTGCATGGATCCACGCTACGACGAACGACTGACAGTCACTGCCCGGAGGGGGTCGAACCGTCCGTGCCGGTGCGCTCGGCGACCAGTGCCGCCGCCTCTTCGCGCAGGTCGCGGCGGAGTTCCTTGGGCAGCGAGAACGTGATGGACTCCTCGGCCGCCTTGACCAGCTCGACGTCCTCGTAGCTCCGCGCGGCCAGCCACTCCAGGACCTGCTCGACCAGGACCTCCGGGACGGAGGCGCCCGAGGTCACGCCGACCGTGGTCACGCCCTCCAGCCAGGCCTCGTCGATCTCGTCGGCGAAGTCGACCAGGCGGGCGTCGCGGGCGCCGGCCAGCTTGGCGACCTCGACGAGCCGTACGGAGTTGGAGGAGTTCTTCGAGCCGACCACGATCACCAGGTCGGCCTCCTCGCCCATCTGCTTCACGGCGAGCTGGCGGTTCTGCGTGGCGTAGCAGATGTCGTCGCTGGGCGGGGAGATGAGCTGCGGGAACTTCTCCTTCAGGGCGTCGACCGTCTCCATGGTCTCGTCCACGGAGAGGGTCGTCTGCGAGAGCCAGACCACCCTGGAGGGGTCCCGTACCTCGACCTTGGAGACGTCGGACGGGCCGTCGACCAGGGTGATGTGGTCGGGGGCTTCCCCGGAGGTGCCGATGACCTCCTCGTGGCCCTCGTGCCCGATGAGGAGGATGTCGAAGTCCTCGTCGGCGAAGCGCACGGCTTCCTTGTGGACCTTGGTCACCAGGGGGCAGGTCGCGTCGATGGTGGCGAGCCGGCCCTGCCTGGCCTCGTCGTGGACGACGGGGGCGACGCCGTGCGCGGAGAACATCACGATGTTCCCCTCGGGGACCTCCTCGGTCCGCTCGACGAAGATGGCGCCCTTCTTCTCCAGGGTCTGGACGACGTACTTGTTGTGCACGATCTCGTGCCGGACGTAGATCGGAGCCCCGTACTGCTCCAGGGCTTTCTCGACGGCGATCACGGCGCGGTCCACGCCCGCGCAGTAGCCCCGGGGGGCGGCGAGCAGGACACGGCGGCCAGGCGAAGCAGTCATGCGTCCCATCGTAAGGCCGCGCTCGGCGGGTCAAAGATCGCGTCCTTGGGGAGACTGGCCGTGGAGCGGGAGGGGTGGGGCCGGCCAGGACGTAGGCGCCGTAGGCGACGTAGCGACGTACGGGAGACGTGAGATGGCGGACACGGACACGGATACGACGGCCACGACCGGTGAGGGTCCTCAGCTACGGCGCAGTCTCGGTTTCCGGGATCTCGTCGTCTACGGGCTGCTGTTCATCGCCCCGATGGCGCCGGTCGGCGTGTTCGGCACCCTGGACGCCAAGTCGCACGGCGCGGTCGCGCTCGTCTATGTCGTGGCGACCGTCGCGATGGCGTTCACCGCTTTCAGCTACGCGCAGATGGTGCGGGTCGTCCCTCAGGCGGGGTCGGTGTTCGCCTACGCGCGCGTGGGGCTCGGCAGGGAGGCCGGGTTCATCGCCGGGTGGATGGCGATGCTGGACTACGTCTTGATCCCCGCGGTCGCCTATCTCTTCTCCGGGATCGCCATGAACGCGCTGGTCCCGGGCGTCTCCCGGTGGGTGTGGACCGCGCTGGCGGTCGTCGTCACGACCGGGCTCAACCTCTGGGGAGTGCGGGCCGCCGCGCGCGTGGGCTTCCTGGTCCTCGCGATGGAGATCGTGGTCCTCGTCGTGTTCGTGGTGTCGGCGGTCGTCGTCCTGGCGCGCGACGGCGCGGAACGGGGCTGGCTGTCGCCGTTGTCCGGGGACGGCACGCAGGGCGCCTTCGCGCTGTCGGCGGTGATCGGCGCGGTCTCGGTCGCCGTGCTCTCCTACCTGGGCTTCGACGCGGTCGCCACCTTCGCGGAGGAGGTCACCGGCGGCTCCGAGAAGGTGGCCAGGGCGTTGCTGTTCTGCCTCGCCCTGGCCGGTGTCCTGTTCGTCGCCCAGACGTACCTGGTCGCCCTCCTGGAGCCGACGACGTCCGCACAGCTCGCCGCGGACGCCGGGAAGCAGGGAACGGCGTTCTACGACGCGGTCGACGCCTCGGTCGGCGACTGGCTGCACAACCTGGTGGCCGTCAGCAAGGCGATCGGCGCGGCCTTCGCGGCGCTGGCCGGGCAGGCCGCGGCGGGGCGGCTGGTGTTCGCGATGGCCCGCGACCGACGGCTGCCGCGCGCCCTCTCGAAGACCGACGACGGACTGCCCCGGGTCGCGCTGCTCTCGGCGGCCGTCGTCACGCTGATCGCCGCGGTCTGGGCGGCGCGCCGCGACGACGGCCTCGATCACCTGGTCTCGGTCGTCGACATCGGCGCCCTCACCGCCTTCACGCTGCTGCACGCGAGCGTGGTGGGCTGGTTCGCGGTACGCCGCCGGGGCGGGCCGGTGGTGTGGTGGCGGCACGTACTGGTGCCGGTGCTGGGCGCGGCGATCACCCTCGCGGTGATCGTGGAGGCGTCCGGCACGGCACAGGTGGTGGGCGCGATCTGGTTGGCGGTGGGGGTACTGGTCCTCGCTCTGCAGTCCCGCGGGGACGAGGCCCGCGCGGACGCCGGTTGAGGAATTCGACCGGCACCCCACGACCGACGACCACCACCCCCGACACCTCACCCCCGTTGTCAGAGGCGCCCACTACCCTCGGGCGCATGGCTCTCAATACCGCTCCGGACGCGCCGCTCCCCGTCGGTGAGGTCTCCCGGCTGATCGGGGGGTGGATCGACCGGCTCGGGGCGGTGTGGGTCGAGGGGCAGATCACCCAGTTGTCGCGGCGCCCGGGGGCCGGTGTCGTGTTTCTGACGTTGCGTGACCCGTCGTACGACATCTCGGTGAGCGTGACCTGCTTCCGGCAGGTGTTCGACGAGATCGCCGATGTGGTCAGCGAGGGCGCGCGGGTGGTCGTGCTCGCGAAGCCGGAGTGGTACGCCCCGCGTGGGCAGTTGTCGTTGCGGGCCACGGAGATAAGGCCGGTGGGGGTCGGTGAACTCCTCGCGCGGCTGGAGCAGTTGAAGAAGTCACTGGCCGCCGAGGGGCTGTTCGCGGCCGACCGGAAGAAGCCGTTGCCCTTTCTGCCGCAGTTGGTCGGGCTGGTCTGCGGGCGCGCCTCGGCCGCCGAGCGGGACGTGCTGGAGAACGCGCGGCATCGCTGGCCCGCCGTCCGCTTCGAGGTGCGCAACGTGCCCGTGCAGGGTGTGCACGCCGTGCCGCAGGTCGTGCAGGCGGTGAAGGAGCTGGACGCGCTCGACGGCGTGGACGTGATCATCGTGGCGCGGGGCGGGGGCAGCGTGGAGGACCTGCTGCCGTTCTCCGACGAGCAGCTCGTACGGGCGGTGTCGGCCTGTCGTACGCCCGTGGTGTCCGCGATCGGGCACGAGCCCGACACCCCGCTCCTGGACTACGTGGCCGACCTGCGCGCCTCCACCCCCACCGACGCCGCGAAGAAGGTCGTACCGGACGTCGGCGAGGAGTACGAGCGCGTACGGCAGTTGCGGGACCGGGCGCGGCGGTGCGTGGTGGCGTTCGTCGACCGGGAGGAGCGCGGGCTGGCGCAGGCGCTGGCGCGGCCGTCGATAGAGGATCCGCACCGGATGATCGACGAGCGCGCGGATCATGTCGCCGCCCTCCTCGACCGCGGCCGGCGCACCCTCGGCCATCTCCTGGACCGCGCCGACTCGGAGCTGACCCACACGCACGCGCGCGTGGTGGCCCTCTCCCCCGCGGCGACCCTGAAGCGGGGGTACGCGGTGTTGCAGAAGGCCGACGGGCATGCCGTCCGGGACCCGGAGGAGGTGACGGCGGACGAGGTGCTGCGGGCCCGGGTCGCCGAGGGTGAGTTCACGGTTCGAGTCGCTGCGGCGGATGCATAGGGTGGGCGGATGACCAGCAAGGTGACGGAAGAGTCGCTCGGGTACGAGCAGGCGCGCGACGAGCTGATCGAGGTCGTACGGCGGCTGGAGGCGGGCGGTACGACGCTGGAGGAGTCGCTCGCGCTCTGGGAGCGGGGCGAGGAGCTGGCCAAGGTGTGCCGGCGCTGGCTGGACGGGGCCCGGGCGCGGCTGGACGCGGCGCTGGCGGAGGAAGAGGCCGTGGAAGAGAGCGGCGAGTAACCACCACACACGGCGACAGCGGCGGCCTCCGCTGTGAAGCGGATCACTACACCCCGCTTTTCGTTGAACCTTGAACTTCCATCCCGTACGGTCGGTCTCGTCAGCCTATCCGGACCGCGGTCCGGATAACCGGTTCCGGCCCGAGGAAGTTCTCGTATGTCTCTCGTCCTTGACCCCACCGCCCAGGACCTGCTGTTCCGTGAGGCCCGCACCGCGAACACCTTCACCGACGAGCCGGTGTCGGACGAGCAGGTGCAGGCGATCTACGACCTGGTCAAGTACGGCCCGACCTCCATGAACCAGTCGCCGCTGCGCGTCACCCTGGTCCGCTCCCCCGAGGCCCGCGAGCGCCTCGTGCGGCACATGTCCGAGGGCAACCAGAAGAAGACCGCCACCGCCCCGCTGGTCGCGATCCTCTCCGCGGACAACGAGTTCCACGAGGAACTGCCCAACCTGTTCCCGCACTTCCCGCAGGCCAAGGACGCCGTCTTCGCCGAGCGCTCGGTCCGCGAGGGCAACGCCGCGCTGAACGCCGCCCTCCAGGCCGCCTACTTCATCATCGGCATCCGCGCCGCCGGCCTCGCCGCCGGCCCGATGACCGGTCTCGACTTCGCGGGCCTCCAGAAGGAGTTCCTGGACGGCGACCACACCCCGCTGATGGTCGTCAACATCGGCAAGCCGGGCCCGGACGCCTGGTTCCCGCGCTCCCCGCGCCTCGCCTACGACGAGGTCGTCACCACCGTCTGAGACGGCTGCCGGACGACGCATGACGGATGACACGAGTAAGGCCCCCGGCACTCCCGCCGGGGGCCTTACTCGTGCGCGCGAAAACCACGCGGTCTCACTTGGTCCGCAGCGCCTGCGCCATCTCGGTCAACTGGGCGAACGAGCCCGTGCCCGCCACGACCGTCGTCGAGCCCTTGTCCGCGAGCACGAGGGCGTCGTAGCGACCGCCGGTGTAGCGGGTCCAGGTATGGCCGTCGATGGTCTGGGTGGTCTTCGTGGCGTCGGCGCCCTGGCTGGCGGTGTCAACGAAGTCGGACGGCTTCTGAGTCGACTGCTCTATCTGGACGTACTGTCCGTCGGGGGCACTGAACCCGAGGTGCCAGGCGTCGAACGCGGCGCCGTCGTAGCGCACCGAGGTCGCCTTCCAGCTCTTGGACAGGCCCTCGGGCGCCGCGACCGGGTACGGCGCCGCGCGGCGCGCCGTCAGCAGTTCCACGCGGTAGTCGACCCGCTTGACGTCCGGAGCGTGGTCGTCGTGCGGGATGAAGATGTAGACGATCGCCGCCGCGATCCCGATCAGGCCCAGGGAGAGAATCATGTCCCGGACCGTCTTCTGCTTGCCGTTCGAACCTGCCACGTCCCTATCGTCGCAGGTACCCCGGTCCGCTCATCCGTGGGCCCCCCTGCTCATTTTGTCTGCCTGGCGATAGAGTCGGGGCACACCCTCATCCGGCCGTCGTCGTATCAGAAAGGTGCGCTCCGATGACCGAGCATCATCATCTGCCGTCCGAACTCGAAGTCCCCTCCGAGGCCCCCGACCGCAACCTCGCCCTGGAACTCGTCCGGGTGACCGAAGCCGCCGCGATGGCCGCGGGCCGCTGGGTCGGGCGCGGTGACAAGAACGGCGCCGACGGCGCCGCCGTGCGTGCCATGCGGACCCTCGTCTCCACCGTCTCGATGAACGGCGTCGTCGTCATCGGTGAGGGCGAGAAGGACGAGGCGCCGATGCTCTTCAACGGCGAGCGCGTCGGTGACGGGACCGGGCCCGAGTGCGACATCGCCGTCGACCCGATCGACGGCACCACGCTCAACGCCAAGGGCATGCCGAACGCGATCGCCGTGCTGGCCGCCGCGGACCGGGGTTCGATGTTCGACCCGTCCGCCGTCTTCTACATGGACAAGCTGGTCACCGGGCCCGAGGCCGCCGAGTTCGTCGACATCGAGGCCCCGGTCTCGGTGAACGTCCGCCGGGTCGCCAAGGCCAAGCGGGTCACGCCCGAGGACGTCACCGTCGTCGTCCTGGACCGGCCGCGCCACGACGGCCTCATCAAGGAGATCCGAGAGACCGGTGCGCGGATCAAGCTGATCTCCGACGGCGATGTCGCGGGCTCGATCCTGGCGCTGCGCGAAGGCACCGGCGTCGACCTGCTCCTCGGCATCGGCGGCACCCCCGAGGGCATCATCTCGGCCTGTGCCGTGAAGTGCCTCGGGGGCGTCATCCAGGGCAAGCTGTGGCCGAAGGACGACGCCGAGCGGCAGCGGGCGCTGGACGCCGGGCACGACCTGGACCGCGTGCTGACCAACGACGACCTGGTCTCCGGGGACAACGTGTTCTTCGTCGCGACCGGGATCACGGACGGCGAGCTGCTGCGGGGCGTGCGCTACCGCTCGGAGACCGCCACCACCGACTCGATCGTGATGCGGTCGAAGTCCGGCACGGTCCGGCGGATCGACTCCGAGCACCGGCTCAGCAAGCTGCGGGCCTACAGCGCGATCGACTTCGACCGGGCCAAGTAGCCACGACCACACGGTCGTACGCGAAGAGGCGCCCCCGGTGCGGTGGGGGCGCCTCTTCTACGTCGGTCAGCCGGCCGCGGCTATGCGGCCCGCCGCGCGGGCCTTCTGGAGCTCCAGGTCGCGGCGGCGGCGCCTGGCCAGGACCACCCGGCGCTCGGCGGCGGTGAGGCCGCCCCAGACGCCGTAGGGCTCCGGTTGCAGGAGTGCGTGCTCCCGGCACTCGACCATGACCGGACAGCGGGCGCAGACGCGCTTGGCAGCGTCCTCGCGGGAGAGTCGGGCGGCGGTGGGTTCCTTGGAGGGGGCGAAGAACAGGCCGGCCTCGTCGCGCCGGCACACCGCTTCGGTGTGCCAGGGAGCGTCTTGGTCCCTGTCTCGCGCAGGCACCCGCTGAGCCGGAACAGCGGCTACCTGCAGGGACGAATGCGGCGGTTGCAGCACGGTCTACTCCTGACGACGGCTTCGCGAGCGAGAGACGATGCAGCAAGCCCTACCCGCTGTGCGCGCGCCTATGCACTGAGTTCCGAACCGCTGGTTTTCGGGCGCTTCTGCGCGATGTCAGGGGCCGACCGGCGTGGACCGATCAGCTCCACATGTGTCCCGATTCACAACCGTCAACGATCCAGGTGCTTGCGCAAACCCTTGTCGACCTTGCGCTGAACCCGATCGAGAATGTCCGCAACGAGCTTGCCCCGCTTGGGTTTTGCCTCGATGTTTCCGAGTACGGCCCACCCGTCGACGTAGACCACGGGCGCGTCCGGTTCCAGTGAATCCAGCGTGTCCACCTCGAAGTTGCCGAGGACACCGCCGCCTGTGCCGCGCAGCGACACATTCTCCGGGACGCGGATCTCGACGTTGCCGAAGACCGAGATGGCCTTGATGACGACCTGCTGGTACTCGAAGATCGCCTCGCTGAGGTCGATCTCGACACTGCCGAACACGGCGTACGCGTGCATACGGCGGCCTGCGCGCCAGCGGCCCTTGCGCATGGCGGAGCTGAACACCGCCACCACGTGTCCGTCGGCCTCGGCCGGGATCGCGCCCTCCGTCGGGCGGTTCGGGGCGGGGCTGTACGACGCGGTCGTCGCCCGGTGTCCATGGGCGGCCGGCAGATCCTGGATGAAGACCTCCAGCTCGCCCACCGTCTTGGCGCTCAGCACCCCCTCGACCCGCTCGGCGTGCTCGTCGGCGGTCAGCCGCCCCTCGGCGAGGGCGTCCCGCAGGATGTCGGCGATGCGGTCACGGTCGGCGTCCGAGGCGCGCAGCGCGGTGGCCGCGGGGGCGGGCTGCGGGGCCGCGGGCTGCTTCTGCGCGGGCTGCTTCTGAAGGTCCACGGCAGCAGCGTACCGAAACGCGATAGATCGCGACTAGGGGTGTGGACAACGTTGGCGTGGCGAACTGAGCCCTACCTCACAAGCCCGCTGTCAGCGGCAGGTTCTACGCTGGTGGGCGCCGGGCCAATGGAGGCCGGCTGCGCTGTCTGTCGAGTGAGGAATGGGCGACATGCCTGAGTTCGCGTACACCGATCTGCTCCCCATGGGAGAGGACACCACCCCGTACCGGCTGGTGACCTCCGAGGGTGTCTCCACCTTCGAGGCCGACGGGCGGACGTTCCTCAAGGTCGAGCCGGAGGCGCTGCGCAAGCTCGCGGCCGAGGCGATCCACGACATCCAGCACTATCTGCGGCCCGCGCACCTCGCGCAGCTCCGCCGGATCATCGACGACCCCGAGGCGTCGAACAACGACAAGTTCGTCGCCCTGGACCTCCTGAAGAACGCGAACATCGCGGCGGCCGGTGTGCTGCCCATGTGCCAGGACACCGGTACGGCGATCGTCATGGGCAAGCGCGGGCAGAACGTCCTCACCGGAGGTGAGGACGAGAAGGCCCTGTCGCGAGGCATCTACGACGCCTACCTGAACCTGAACCTGCGGTACTCGCAGATGGCCCCGCTGACCATGTGGGACGAGAAGAACACCGGGTCGAACCTGCCCGCCCAGATCGAGCTGTACGCGACGGACGGCGGCGCCTACAAGTTCCTGTTCATGGCGAAGGGCGGCGGCTCGGCCAACAAGTCGTTCCTCTACCAGGAGACGAAGGCGGTCCTCAATGAGGGCTCCATGATGAAGTTCCTCGAGGAGAAGATCCGTTCGCTGGGTACGGCGGCCTGCCCGCCGTACCACCTGGCGATCGTGGTCGGCGGCACGAGCGCCGAGTACGCGCTGAAGACCGCGAAGTACGCCTCCGCGCACTACCTGGACGAAATCCCGGCCGAGGGTTCGGAGTTGGGGCACGGCTTCCGGGACAAGGACCTGGAGCAGAAGGTCTTCGAGCTGACGCAGAGGATCGGGATCGGGGCGCAGTTCGGCGGCAAGTACTTCTGCCACGACGTGCGCGTCGTCCGTCTGCCCCGGCACGGCGCGTCCTGCCCGGTCGCCATCGCCGTGTCCTGCTCGGCCGACCGGCAGGCCGTGGCGAAGATCACCGCGGAGGGCGTGTTCCTGGAGCAGTTGGAGACGGACCCGGCGCGCTTCCTGCCGGAGACGACCGACGAGCACCTGGACGAGGCCGGCGACGTCGTGAAGATCGACCTGAACCAGCCGATGGACGACATCCTCGCCGAGCTGACCAAGTACCCCGTGAAGACCCGGCTTTCGCTCTCCGGCCCGCTGGTCGTGGCCCGCGACATCGCGCACGCCAAGATCAAGGAGCGGCTGGACGCGGGCGAGGAGATGCCGCAGTACCTGAAGGACCACCCGGTGTACTACGCGGGCCCGGCGAAGACCCCCGAGGGCTACGCGTCCGGCTCCTTCGGTCCGACCACGGCCGGTCGCATGGATTCCTACGTCGAGCAGTTCCAGGCGGCGGGCGGTTCCAAGGTGATGCTCGCGAAGGGCAACCGCAGCAAACAGGTCACGGACGCGTGCGACGCGCACGGCGGCTTCTACCTCGGCTCGATCGGCGGCCCGGCGGCCCGGCTCGCCCAGGACTGCATCAAGAAGGTCGAGGTCGTCGAGTACGAGGAACTCGGCATGGAGGCGGTCTGGAAGATCGAGGTCGAGGACTTCCCGGCGTTCGTCGTGGTCGACGACAAGGGCAACGATTTCTTCCAGGATCCGGCGCCGACGCCGACGTTCACCAGCATCCCAGTCCGGGGTCCGGGCCTGGGCTGACCTGGCAGCGTAGAGACCCGAGGGGAGCCCCTGGCCGTCGGCTGGGGGCTCTCTCCGTCACCCTGCCGCTCGCGCGGCCCCGTGAGCGGCCAACGCCAGGCATCGTAAGGCCGTCTCAGAGCATCACTGAATTGACTTGGACATCGGAACCCCCGTGCCACTAGGGACATGGCGTGAACTCCCCTGAGGACATGGCGAGTTGGTATCGGCCGTGCTGGACAGTCCTGCGTAACGGCCACGTGTGGGCGGTCGGCATGATCACCAGTGCGGACGTACCGCGCAAGCTCGTGAGGCTGCGTGACTGTGTCCCGGTGGCGTGCCGGACCCTGACGCAGTACGCGCTGCGGCACGCGCCCCCGAAGGGTGGTCGTACGAGTCGGACACCATGGCCGTGCACACCCACCGCATCCCATCCGGGGGCCATGGATACCCTGCTTCGGATGCCCAGAACGGGTTGGGGGCGATGTGCCGTGATGTCCCACCGGGGCCGCAGGAAGCGTCTGGAGTTGGCTACCTTCGCGGCAGCCCCCATGGCGGCGTGGGCGGTCACGGTCATCGCCTCACTGACCACGATCACCCACCCCTAGCCCTGCCTCGGGCCCCGCCCAAGCGGCAGGAACGAACCCTCTCTATGACGCAGCGCAGAGGGGGGCCGGCTCATGCCCTGTGGGGCTACTCGTCGCCCCCATCCGTCTTGGATGTCTTGTCCGCCATCCAATTTCGGTGTGCCGCACTGCCCGCTTTGCCAGGGGACAGTTTCAAGATTGCTGTGTCCTGACTGCTGCCACTGAGGAACGCCTCAGTGAGCACGTACGGGGTTCCCTCGACTCGGAAGCGGATGGATCCGTCGCCGTAGGCCATGACACGGATCCTCCTGCCGTCGGGCAAGGTGACCCACTCAGCGAACACGTTGTCGGGTGAGTCCGGACTCCTGGCCATGCTGCCCCCTCCTGAACGCCGTACAGACTGTCTCGCACAACGGCAGGAACTACCGGGCGTCCTTGGCGGAGATCGCGCAGGCTCCCGGCCGCCTCGCGCTTCTCCGTCGGTACGAGGGCACCCCGGAACAGCGCAGCCGACCGGGCGGCGACGAAACCGTCGAAGTCCGTCTCCACACGCTCCTCCCTTCAGCTCGGGGATCTGCTGCACGGGGGTGGTGAGACCTGGGTCACCGACCGGTTGCGGTACGGTGATCCGTCTCATCCCGATGTCAACGGACCCTCCATGGCCCTACCCTGAGTGCCGGTCACTCTCGGGGGAGCACATATGACGTTCGACCAGTCGTCCTGGCAGCTCCACAACAGCCGGGTCTACAACATCGCCGGGGATCTGCACCTCACCGAGCAGAGCGGGCCACGGGAGTTCGCCGACGCGGTGACGCGGGTACAGGCGGACCTCGGCGCCCTCGATTATGTACCGGAGTCCGAACGCGCCGCTCTCGACGGCGAGTTGGCTCTCGTCGTGGAGGAGGCGACGGCCGAAGGGGACGCTGCGCCCGATGCCATGGTCGGCCGTCTCACCCGGGTCGCCGGCCGGCTGCGCGCCCTGCGCGGCGCCACCACGGCCGCCGTGGAACTGGGCAACTCCGTGGATTCGCTGGCCCAGTGGGCCGGCCATCACTTTTGATCGGGCCCGTGCGATGCAGAGAGGGGACGAGGCGCAGCCGGACTTCGGCCAGCCGAACTGGCGGGTGGACACGGTCATCAACGCCGGTCAGGTCAGTCTCCCGGCGGGCAGCGCCGGAGCACCCCACGGCGAATCGCGCGAGGAACCACCTCCGCCGCCGGACGACCCCGAGTTCCGCAAGGCGCTCGCCCGGCTGCTGCTCCGCAAGCTGACCGCCACCCTCGACGAGATGCACTGGCTGGACGACCGGCTGATCGATCTGTCGGCGGTCGTCGAGGATGTCGACGGCCGCCCGCCGGCGCACCGCCGGGTCCTGCCGGGTCGGCGCGGGCGCAGCGCCGTCAGACCGCTGCACGAGGTCCTGGCACGTCCGGAGACCGATCTCATCCTGCTCCAGGGCGGTGCGGGCGCGGGCAAGAGTGTCGCACTGCGCCGGCACGCGATGTCCCGGCTGCGGCAGATCGCGGAGGGCCGCAACGTCACCGCGCCGCTGCCGCTCTATGTCAACCTCCGCGATCTCAGGGCAGGACCGGACGAGATCGACACGGACGTGCTGCGCCGCTACGTCCTGGCACAGACGGCTCCTCGGGGCAGCGCCGACGTCGCCGCGTACCTCGCCCACTCCTTCATGGACGACCTGCGCCATCGCCGGGTCACCCTGCTGCTCGACTCTTTCGACGAGATCCCTGCCGTGCTCGACAGCCCGACGATCGACGCCGCCGTGGCGCCGTACATCCAGACGGTCATCGAACTTGTCGGGGGCGGCGGCCGGTGCGTGGTCGCCACGCGGGAGTACAAAGGCCCGCGCGCGTCCGGCTGGACCCGGCTCCAGCTCCTCGGGATGTCCCCGCAGCAGCAGGAGGCCCTGCTGCACGGTCTGGATCTCGACGACAGCGCTCTGGCCCTCGTACAGCCGCTCCTGCTGGATCCGCGCCGCGGGTTCGCGGGCGAGTTGCGCAATCCGCTGAGCCTGCACCTGCTGGCGACCTATGTGCGAGGCAACAACGCCCTTCCGGACCGGCCGAGCGCCCTGTTCGCGGAGTACGCCGCGTCCCGGCTGCGGGCGGCCCTGCCGTCGGCCGGACCCGGCGCACATACCGCCTTGGAGGACTTCCTCGCCCGGTTCGCCTACCGGCTGACCTCGACCCGGGGCGGGCTCTCCGTGGACGAGGAGACGTACGCCCGGGAGATCTCCCGGGCGGCGGACGACACCGTGACCCGCGACCTGATGCTCCGGACGCTCACCGCGTCGCGGATCCTGGTCTCGTCGGCGGAGGAATCCGCCGGCCGGACCGTGTTCTTCGGCCACCGCCGCGTACTCCAGTACTTCACAGGCCGCTATGTCGCCGCGCATCCGTCCGCCGTACCGGCTCGGGAGCTGGCGACCAGCGGGCGGTGGCGGGAGACCGCGGTGACCGTACTCCAGGACGGTCCGCGGGAGGTCACCCTCCCCTTGCTGACCGCCCTGGGCGAGGTACTGGCCACCGAGCGGGACCGTGCCCTGACGCCCGGCCCCGACGGGTTCGAGTGGTCGCCCGAGGCCGTCCACTGCCTTGAGCTGCTGTCGGCCGCCTACCAGGGCAGACCGGACTGGCCGCACGAGCCGGTGCGACCACTGGTCGAGGAGCTGGTCGCGGCGGCATGGGAGCGGGGCAGCGTGAGCGACCGGAAGTTCGCCCTGGACTGCCTGCCGCTGCTGTCCGAGGAGACCCGCCAGGCCTATGTCGACCGTGCCTTCGCCGGGGAGAGCGGCTGGCTGCGGATGACCGTGCTGCGGGAGTGCGCCACGCTGCCGGCGTTGTCGGCGGAGGTGCGGGCGTCTATACGACGGCTGCTGATCACCCGGCTCGGAGAGCGGCGGGCGTCGCCCGCGGAGACCCGCGCGCTGGACGTGGACCTGCAACGGCTGCGGGCCGAGGACGACTTCGTGGGGTTGCGGCGGGTGGTGGACCGGAGCCGGACCGGGGCGATCGCACTGGGAGGATCGGGTGCCCTCTTCCAGATGATCGCCGATCGTCCGAGCAGTTTCCTGCATCTGCCGACGGCCCTCGTCTCCGGACTCTTGATCTTCGCCCTTCCTACGTGGGTCGTTTTCCGCTTCTACCAGTCCAGCAGGCCCGTTTCCTATGGAAAGGGAAGGAGCCGGGTACACAGAATCGCCGGGGCGATCGACACCGATTTCCTCGATGTGAAGAGCGACCCGATGCTGCGGGGCGTCAGCACCTTGGCTCTCGCGTTCACCGCGATCGGGTTCGCGGCCGTGGTCCAGGGCCTCGTGCACCACGACATCGTGCCGACGCTGGCGGCCCTCGCCACCTCCCTGTTGCTGAGCCATGCCGTCCTCTGGGGGCCCAGCGTGCTGTATGCCGTCCACCGTGGCCGTTCCGCCCGCGAACTCCGAGGGGTACGGCTCCTGTTCGTCGTCCTGTACGTGCTCGGCTTCAGAGATCACCCGTGCAGGGAGTGGCTGAGGGCCCGGAAATGGAAATGGCGCAAATTCTTGCGCAACGCGCTACTTACCATGGCCGCCCTGCCAGCGATCGGCGCCGCGGGCGCTCTGATCGAAAAGCTGCTGGGAGGATTCACGATGCCGCGGCCCGTTCGCCTGGCGATATACACCGCTACTGTCACAGTTGTCGCGGTGACGATCGCTACTGGTGTCTACAAGGCCCTCCGCGTGATCACCAGGGTCACCCTCGCCGAACTCCGCCGCCACCGCGCCCTCACCCGCGCCATCCAGCGCGGCCGAACCGGCGGCCCCGCCTTCTTCGCCGCCCTGTTCTCGCTCCGCGAGGCCAGTGAGGCCACCGACTTCGTGTGGAGCGTGCGGAACGTTCCACGGGGAACCCCTCTCGACCTCGACCGGCAACTCCTGCGGCACTGCATCGCCCATCTGGAGGGCACCACCACCGATGCCGAACAGATCCACGGGCTCCCCGCCGAGGCACTCCCCCGCCTGGCCAAGTGGCAGGGCGACAGTCATCTCCTCGACGAACTCGGCCGCCTCGACGAACAGCTCCGAGCCCGCTGACCGGGAACATCACGCCCGACCCAAACGCTGTACCGAATATGAGCGACTTCCGCATCGAACACGACTCCATGGGAGAGGTCAGGGTCCCGGCCGACGCCAAGTGGCGCGCCCAGACCCAGCGCGCCGTGGAGAACTTCCCGATCTCCGGCCAGCACATCGAGCGCGCCCACATCCAGGCCCTGGCCCGGATCAAGGGTGCCGCCGCCAAGGTGAACTCCGAGCTGGGCGTGCTCGACAAGGACATCGCCGAGGCGATCCAGGAGGCGGCCCGTGAGGTCGCCGGTGGGCAGTGGGACGAGCACTTTCCGATCGACGTGTTTCAGACGGGGTCCGGCACCTCGTCCAACATGAACACCAACGAGGTGATCGCGACCCTCGCGAGCGAGCGGCTCGGGCGCGATGTGCATCCCAACGATCATGTGAACGCCTCACAGTCGTCCAACGACGTCTTCCCGTCCAGCATTCACATCGCGGCCACCGGTGCCGTGATCCACGATCTGATTCCCGCCCTGGAGCATCTCTCGGACGCGCTGTCGCGTAAGTCCGTCGAGTTCGGTGATGTCGTTAAGTCCGGGCGGACGCACCTCATGGACGCCACGCCCGTGACGCTGGGCCAAGAGTTCGGCGGCTACGCGGCTCAGGTGCGCTACGGCGTCGAGCGGCTGGAGGCCTCGTTGCCGCGGCTCGCGGAGCTGCCTCTGGGCGGGACCGCCGTCGGTACGGGGATCAACACCCCGCCCGGGTTCTCCGCCGCCGTGATCGCGGAGGTCGCCCTGGTCACCGGGTTGCCGTTGACCGAGGCGCGGGACCACTTCGAGGCGCAGGGGGCCCGGGACGGGATCGTCGAGACCAGTGGGCAGTTGCGGACCATCGCCGTAGGGCTGACGAAGATCGCGAACGATCTGCGGTGGATGGCGTCCGGGCCGCGCACCGGGCTGGCCGAGATCTCCCTTCCCGACCTTCAGCCGGGGTCCTCGATCATGCCGGGCAAGGTCAATCCGGTGATTCCGGAGGCCGTGCTGATGGTGGCCGCGCAGGTCGTCGGCAATGACGCGACCGTCGCCACCGCCGGGGCCGCGGGCAACTTCGAGCTGAACGTCATGCTGCCGGTGATCGCCAAGAACGTCCTGGAATCGATCCGACTGCTCGCGAACGTCTCGCGACTGCTCGCCGACCGGACCGTCGACGGGATCGTCGCGCACCGCGAGCGGGCGCGTGAATACGCCGAGTCCTCGCCGTCCGTCGTCACCCCGCTCAACAAGTACATCGGGTACGAGGAGGCCGCCAAGGTCGCCAAAAAGGCGGTGGCGGAGCGGAAGACGATCCGGGAGGTCGTGCTGGAGAGCGGCTATGTGGAGCGCGGCGACCTGACCGTCGACCAGCTCGACGAGGCCCTCGATGTCCTGCGGATGACGCGGCCGTAACCTTTGGTTGCGATGGCGCGAACCGTGACGCGCACCGCAGCGTCGTATGCCCGGGGCACCTAATATCTCTTCATGGCAGACGGTGGAGCGGTGAGAGCGGTGGAAGCGGGTACGTCTACGGCCTTCTGGGCGCCCGGGAGTCAGATCCTGTGGCGCTACCGGGAGAACGCCGGCGAGCGCTTCCACATCGTCCGCCCCGTCACGGTCGTCCGCGACGACCGTGAGCTGCTCGCGGTCTGGATGGCGCCCGGCACCGAGTGTGTGAAGCCGGTGCTCGCGGACGGCACTTCGGTGCATGTGGAGCCGCTGGAGACCCGGTACACCAAGCCGCGCACCGTGCAGTTGGACCGCTGGTTCGGGACAGGTGTGCTGAAGCTGGCGCGGCCCGGTGAGCCCTGGTCGGTGTGGCTTTTCTGGGAACCCGGATGGCAGTTCAAGAACTGGTACGTGAACCTTGAGGAACCGCTGGCCCGTTGGGCGGGCGGGGTCGACTCCGAGGACCACTTCCTGGACATCACCGTGGATCCGGACCGGAGTTGGCAGTGGCGTGACGAGGACGAGTTCGCGCAGGCCCAGCGGGACGGTCTGATGGATCCCCAACTCGCCGAGCGGGTAAGGAAAGCGGGCTGGTCGGCGGTCGAGACGATCCGCGCGTGGGGCCCGCCGTTCGCGGACGGATGGCAGCACTGGCGCCCGGATCCGTCCTGGGCTGTACCTTCACTTCCGGAGGACTGGGACCGCACCCCCGCGCACATGTCCACATGAGACCCTTGATGCGCCCCCGGTCCGCAACCGTAGGATCGTCCTCCGCAAGGGCACAGCGACAACTCCCGGGGCGGACACCGGGACTGACCAGACGTCACCGAGGGGCGGCAGGACGTGAGCGAGGGGTATCAGGGCACCGGCGGTTCGGGCCGCCGGCCCACCGGTGGCACAGGAACAGCCTCTGACCACGCGGGAATTCCGTTCCTGGGGCACGTATTCCGGGTATCGGCATTTCGGCGGGACGATCCGCACGCGCCGCGTGCGGTCCCGGACGGACGGATTCGACACGCGTGACGGAGCACCCCACCTCCTTCGAGCGCCCCCAGGGCGCCGACCCCACGGACCCCCGTGGGGCGCTTCTGCGTACCCCGACGCCGCCCAGGCCGTCCGGTGCCGCCGGTTTACCGGCTCAGGCACGCACCGGTGAGCCGCATTCGGCACCGGGTACGAGCACGTCCCGCGCCAAGGGGAAGGACCCGGCAGGTACCCCTGTGAAGCCCGACACCGCAGGTGGCTCCGAGCACTCCCAGCCCTCGGCCGCCGAACCCGACACCCACCGTCCGCGTCCCGTGCCCGACGGCATCCCGGTCCAGCCGGGCGGCGGCGAGCTCTCCGACGCCTCCGACCAGGAGCGCCGTACGGGACAGGGGCTGCCGCCGGGCCGTCCCATGCCGATGCGGCGGGACGGGGACCGGCTGCGCTTCGTGGGCGCCGCGACCCGGCGGATCGCCCGCGGCATCGACCTGGACGAGATCGTGATGGGGCTGTGCCGGGCGACCGTGCCGACCTTCTCGGACGCGATCCTGGTCTATCTGCGCGACCCGCTGCCCGTGGGCGACGAGCGGCCCACCGGTCCCGTCGTGCTGCGGCTGCGGCGCACCGACCGGATCCCGGAGGAGCGGGACACGGAGAACGGCTTCCTGCCCGCCCTCCAGCCCGAGCAGCCGTCCGAGTTGTCGGCGGTCACCGCCGAGCTGTGCGAGGTACGGCCCGGCGGTGCGCTCAACGAGGTGCTGCGGGGCGTACGGCCCGTCTTCGCGGACTCGCCCGCCGCCCGTGCCGCGCTGCCGGAACTCCTGGGCGAGGGCGGCGAGTTGATCGTCCCCGGCGGTCAGCGCGCGATCCTCGCGCCGCTGCGCGGCCGGCGCCGGGTGATCGGCGCCGCGCTCTTCCTGCGCAGCTCGGAGCGGATGGCCTTCGAGGCCGACGACCTCCTGGTCGCCGCCCAACTCGCCACGCACAGCGCGCTGGGCATCGACAAGGCGGTGCTCTACGGCCGTGAGGCGTACATCGCCGACGAGTTGCAGCGCACCATGCTGCCCGAGACCCTGCCCCGCCCCACCGGCGTGCGGCTGGCCTCCCGGTATCTCCCGGCCGCCGAGACGGCCCGGGTCGGCGGCGACTGGTACGACGCGATCCCGCTGCCGGGCAGCCGGGTCGCCCTGGTCGTCGGCGACGTCATGGGCCACTCGATGACCTCGGCCGCGATCATGGGTCAACTCCGCACCACCGCCCAGACCTTGGCCGGTCTCGACCTGCCCCCGCAGGAGGTCCTGCACCACCTCGACGAGCAGGCCCAGCGCCTGGGCACCGACCGCATGGCGACCTGCCTCTACGCGGTCTACGACCCGGTCTCGCACCGCATCACCATCGCCAACGCGGGACATCCGCCGCCCGTCCTGCTGCATCTGGGCGGCCGGGCCGAGGTGCTGCGGGTGCCGCCCGGCGCCCCCATCGGTGTCGGCGGCGTCGACTTCGAGGCCGTAGAACTGGACGCGCCCGCCGGAGCGACCCTGCTGCTGTACACGGACGGGCTGGTCGAGTCGCGACTGCGGGACGTGTGGACCGGGATAGAGCAGCTCCGCGAGAAGCTCGCCGCGGTCGCGCAGCTCACCGGACCGGATCACCCGCCGCCCCTGGAAGCCCTGTGCGACGAGGTGCTCGACATGCTCGGCCCGGGCGACCGGGACGACGACATCGCGCTGCTCGCCGCCCGCTTCGACGGGATCGCGCCGAGCGATGTGGCGTACTGGTTCCTCGACCCGGAGGAGACGGCACCCGGCCAGGCCCGCCGGCTGGCCCGGCGCGCGCTGTCCCGCTGGGGCATGGAGGACATGAGCGACTCCGTCGAGCTGCTGGTCAGCGAGGTCGTCACCAATGCCGTGCGCTATGCGTCACGCCCGGTCACGCTACGGCTGCTGCGGACCGACGTGCTGCGCTGCGAGGTCGGCGACGACGTGCCCCAGTTGCCCCGGCTGCGGCAGGCGCGGGCCACGGACGAGGGCGGGCGCGGCCTCTACCTGGTCAACAGACTGGCCCGTCGGTGGGGCGCCACCCGGCTGAGCACCGGGAAGGTGGTCTGGTTCGAACTGAACCGGAATTAGACCCCATCCAAAAGTTGCCGACGTACCGGCGTCGGAGTTGACTGCTGGGGTACGCGAAGCGGAAGCGACCTACTCTCTTCGACAGGAGGACGCTCGTGACGCAGGCACCCCAGCACACTCCGTACACCACGAACAACGTCGGAATTCCGGTGGAGAGCGACGAACATTCGCTCACCGTCGGACCCGACGGCCCGATCCTGCTCCAGGACCACTACCTCATCGAGAAGATGGCCCAGTTCAACCGGGAACGGGTGCCCGAGCGGGTGGTGCACGCCAAGGGCAGCGGGGCGTACGGCTTCTTCGAAGTCACCAACGACGTCAGCCAGTTCACCAGGGCCGACCTCTTCCAGCCCGGCAAACGCACCGAGATGCTGGCCCGGTTCTCCACCGTGGCCGGTGAGCAGGGCTCGCCCGACACCTGGCGCGACCCGCGCGGCTTCGCCCTCAAGTTCTATACGGAACAGGGCAATTACGACATGGTGGGCAACAACACCCCGGTCTTCTTCGTCCGGGACACCATCAAGTTCCAGGACTTCATCCGCTCGCAGAAGCGCCACCCGGTGACCGGGCTGCGCAGCAACGACATGCAGTGGGACTTCTGGACACTCTCCCCCGAGTCGGCACACCAGGTGACCTGGCTGATGGGCGACCGGGGTATCCCGAAGACGTACCGCCACATGAACGGCTACAGCTCCCACACCTATATGTGGATCAACGGCGCCGGTGAGCGGTTCTGGGTGAAGTACCACTTCAAGACCGACCAGGGCATCGAGTACCTCACCCAGGCCGAGGCCGACGAGCTGGCCGGGTCGGACGCCGACAAGCACCGCCGCGACCTCTTCGAGTCGATCGAGTCCGGGAACGCGCCGAGCTGGACCCTGAAGGTCCAGATCATGCCGTTCGAGGACGCGGCGGACTACCGCTTCAACCCCTTCGACCTGACGAAGGTCTGGCCGCACGGGGACTACCCGCTGATCGACGTCGGCCGGATGACCCTGAACCGGAACCCGGAGGACTACTTCGTCCACATCGAGCAGGCCGCCTTCGAGCCCTCGAACCTGGTCCCGGGCATCGGCCCCTCACCGGACAAGATGCTGCTGGGCCGGCTGTTCTCGTACCCGGACACCCACCGGTACCGGATCGGCCCCAACTACGCCCAACTGCCGCCGAACCGGCCGCACTCCCCGGTCAACTCGTACGCCAAGGACGGCCCGATGCGTTACGTGCCGTCCAACGCGGCCCGCCCCTACGCCCCGAACTCCTACGGCGGCCCCGCGGCCGACTACGGGCAGTTCGGCGACCCGGCGAGCTGGCAGACCGCCGGTGAACTGGTCCGCGAGGCAACGAGGTTGCACCGCGAGGACGACGACTGGGGCCAGCCGGGCACGATGATCCGCGAGGTCTTCGACGACGCGGCCCGCGACCGGCTGGTGTCCAACGTCAGCGGCCACCTGAAGGCCGACGTGTCCCGCCCGGTCCTCGACCGCGCGCTCCAGTACTGGCACAACATCGACAAGGAGACGGGCGCCCGGATCGCCGCGAACTTCGCCTAGCGGTACGGCAGACGGAGGGGCGCCCGGCGATGTGCCGGGCGCCCTTCACGCTGTCCGCCCTACTGACCGAGCTGGTCGAAGGGAATGTCCGAGTTGTCGTCGGTCGGTGTCGATGGCGCGCTGGTCGTCGGGGTCTGCGACGGTGTCTGCGAGGGCGTCTGCGACTCCGACTGCGAGGGCGACTCCGACGGCGTCTCGCTCGGGGTCTCCGACGGTGTCTCGGAAGGTGTCTCGCTCGGCGTCTGCGACGGCGTCTGGGAGGGCGTGTAAGTCGGCTGGACGGCCGCGCCCTGGTCGGTGTCCAGGTCGAACTTGCCGTTCGCCTTCGTCACTCCGAACATGTACGTCGCCCAGATCTGCGCCGGGTAGCCACCACCGTTGATACGGCCGCCGCCCGCGGTGATCAGACCGGTCGCGCCGGTCAGCGGGACCTGGGTACCGACGCCCTTCTTCTCGCCGAACAGGCCCACCGAGGTGACCAGATCGGGCGTGTAGCCGGTGAACCAGGCCGACTTGTTGTTGTCGGACGTACCCGTCTTGCCCGCGACCTGCTGCCCGTCGCGCTTGCTGTTCTCGGCCACCGACACCTTCGCCGTACCGTCGTCGACCACGCCGGTCAGCACCGAGGTCACCGTGTCCGCGGCCTGGACAGAGATGACCTGGGCGCCGATCGGGTTCGGCATCTTCACCGTGCGCGTGTTGTGCGCGACCGACTTGATGATCGCCGGGGTGACCTTCTTGCCGTGGTTGTCGAAGGTGGCGTAGACGCCGGCCATCTCCATCGGGCTCGCGCCCATGGTGCCCAGCGTCTGCGCCGGTACGGCCTTCAGGTCGCCGGTGTCCATGCCCAGCTCGCCCGCGGTCTTCATGACCTTGTCCATGCCGACGTCGACACCGAGCTGCGCGAACACGGAGTTGATCGACTTGTTCATCGCCGTCTGGACGGTGACCTGGCCGTAGTTCGTGTCGTCCTCGTTCTCCGGCGCGAAGGCGATGTCACTGCCCACGACCGGGCGCTTGCTGGTGCCGTCGTAGAGCGTGTTCGTCGTGATCGTCTTGCCGGACTGGGTCTTGGCCTCGTCAGCCAGGGCCGCGGCAAGGATCACCGGCTTGAATGTGGAGGCGGGCTGGTAGTCGGCCCGGGTGGCGTTGTTCTGGTAGTGCTCCGTGTAGCCCGCGCCGCCGTACATCGCCACGACCGCGCCCGTCTTCGGGTTCACGGACACCGCGCCCGGCTGGACGTTCCCGTCGACCTTGCGCTTCTTGGCGTCGAGCTTGCTGGTCAACTGGGACTTGACCGACTTCTCCAGTTGGGCCTGCTTCTTCTTGTCGATGTTGAGCGTGATCGTCCAGCCGCCCGCACGGACCAGCGCGTCGGCCTCCGTGGTGTTGGAGGCCTGACCACTGGATATCAACTGCTTCTCCAGCGCCGCGTTGGCCGCCGTCACCATGTAGCCGACCTGACCCTCCATGCCGGCCTCGGCCTTGGGCGCCTTGGGGACCGGGAACTTCATGGCCTCGCGCTTGGTGGCGCTCAGCCAGTCCTGCCCGACCATGTTGTCCAGGACGTAGTTCCAGCGCGCCTGCACCAGCTTCTTGCCGGTGTCGCTCGCGATGGCCCAGTCGTACTGGTTCGGCGCCTGGAGGAGCGCGGCGAGATAGGCGCCCTGCTCGACGGAGAGGTCCTTGGCGTCGACCCGGTAGTAGGCCTGGGCGGCTGCCTGGATGCCGTAGGCGCCACGGCCGTAGTAACTGGTGTTGATGTACCCGGCGAGGATGTAGTCCTTGGACTTCTCACGGTCCAGCTTCAGCGAGATGACCATTTCCTTCAGCTTGCGCGTGACGGTCTGGTCCTGGGTCAGGTAGTAGTTCTTGACGTACTGCTGGGTGATCGTCGAGCCGCCCTGCGCGCCCTTGCCCGACAGCGTGTTGAGCAGACCGCGGGCAGTGCCCTTGAGGTCGACGCCGGCGTCGCTGTAGAAGGTCTTGTTCTCGGCGGCGACGAACGTCTGCTGGACGGCCTTCGGGACCTGAGAGAGGTCCACGTTCTCGCGGTTGACAGTGCCCTGGCGGGTCAGGACCGAGCCGTCGCTGTACTTGTAGACGTTGCTCTGGAGCTTCGCGTCGGCGTTGCCCGCGGGGATGCTGATCATCATGTAGAGGACGATGAAGGCGCCGATGCCGAGCAGACAGAAGCCGAGGAACGTGCCGAGGATCTTCTTCCAGGTGAAGAGCCTGCGTATGAAGCTCTTACCGTCCTTGGCGCTCTTGCCGCCCTTGCTGTCCGTGGCGTCCGTGCCGGCCGCGCTCGACGAGCGGCGGGTCTTCGGCGCGGCGCGGTGGCCACCGCGTTGTCGCGCTCGTCGCTCTTCCGCTCGTCCCATGAGTCCGTCTGCTCCGCTTCCGTATCGGCTGTCGCTGCGAGTCAGCTCAGAAAGCTAACACCGCCAGTTGTGACAAAGGTCTGCCGATCCTGTCTTTTACGGACGTGAGAATCAGCACCTGTCCCATCGGAACCGACGTCCGAGAGGGCCCGAAGGTTGCCATGACGAGCCACATCTCCCGCTGCCCGCACACCGGGAACGCGGTGACAGAACCGTGACAATCGGCCCCGACCTGCGGGGCCGTACCCGGGGCCATGATCTACACACAGTGCGTATACACACGGCGTATACACCCTGTGTATTGTGCTTCGCATGTCCATCGGTCACACCCTTCTGGGGCTCCTGGAATCCGGCCCGCGCCACGGCTACGACCTCAAGCGGGCCTTCGACGAGAAGTTCGGTCACGACCGGCCGCTGCACTACGGCCAGGTCTACTCGACGATGTCCCGACTGCTGAAGAACGGCCTCGTCGAGGTCGACGGCATCGAGGCCGGCGGCGGTCCCGAGCGCAAGCGGTACGCGATCACCGACGCCGGTATCACCGACGTACAGCAGTGGCTCGCGACGCCGGAGAAGCCCGAGCCGTATCTCCAGTCGACCCTCTACACCAAGGTCGTCCTCGCGCTGCTCACCCACCGCAACGCGGCGGAGATCCTCGACGTGCAGCGCTCCGAGCATCTGCGCAGCATGCGGATCCTGACCGACCGCAAGCGCAAGGGCGATCTCGCGGACCAGTTGATCTGCGACCACGCCCTCTTCCATCTGGAGGCCGACCTGCGGTGGCTCGAGCTCACCGCGGCGCGTCTCGACAAGCTCGCCGCGGCGGTGGCCAAGTGACGACGCATCCCGTTGGTTCCCTGCTCGCGGCCCACGAGCTGCGCAAGGCCTACGGCCCGACGACCGCGCTCGACGGCGCCGAGTTCTCCATCCATCCCGGCGAGGTGGTCGCCGTGATGGGGCCCTCCGGGTCCGGGAAGTCGACGCTGCTGCACTGCCTCGCCGGGATCGTGCCGCCCGACTCGGGCTCGATCCTCTACGACGGACAGGAGATGGCGACCATGAGCGACGCCCAGCGCAGTGCGCTGCGCCGCTCGGAGTTCGGGTTCGTGTTCCAGTTCGGCCAGTTGGTGCCCGAGCTGACCTGCGTCGAGAACGTCGCACTGCCGCTGCGGCTGAACGGCACCCACCGCAAGGAGGCGGAGCGGGCCGCGCTCACCTGGATGCAGCGGCTGGAGGTCGACGACCTCGCGAAGAAGCGGCCCGGCGAGGTGTCCGGCGGTCAGGGGCAGCGCGTCGCCGTCGCCCGCTCGCTGGTCACCAGCCCCCGGGTGCTGTTCGCCGACGAGCCCACCGGCGCGCTGGACTCGCTCAACGGCGAGCGCGTGATGGAGCTGCTGACCGAGGCGGCCCGGTCCACGAACGCGGCCGTCGTGCTGGTCACGCACGAGGCCCGGGTGGCCGCCTACTCGGACCGCGAGATCGTCGTACGGGACGGCAAGTCCAGGGACATGGAGCGCACCGTATGAACGTGCGTCAGTGGACGGCCGATCTGGCCATGGGGATCCGGTTCGCCTTCGCCGGTGGGCGTGAGGGGTGGGTCCGGGCGCTGCTGACCGCTGTCGGTGTCGGGCTCGGGGTGGCGCTGCTGCTGCTCACCACCGCGCTGCCGAACGCGCTGTCCGAACGCAGCCAACGCGGCGACGCCCGGCAGGACTTCACCTACAGCGGGAAGGTGCTGCCGAAGGCGGACAACACGCTCGTCGTCGCCGACACGGACACTACGTTCCGCGACAAGGACGTGCGCGGGCGGCTGCTGGAGCCCGAAGGCGCCAAGGCGCCGCTGCCGCCGGGGGTCGGCAAGTTTCCCGCGCAGGACGAGATGGTCGTCTCGCCCGCGCTGGACAAGCTCCTCAAGTCCGACTCCGGCAAGCTGCTGCGCGAACGGCTGCCCTACCGGGTGACCGGCACCATCGCGCAGTCCGGGCTCATCGGGCCCGCCGAACTCGCCTACTACGCGGGCGGGAAGGACCTCCTCCAGCGCCAGTCCGGCGGGTCCGTCGAGCGGATCGACTACTTCGGTCCCTCCCCCAACAGCCAGCCCGACAAGCTGGACCCGGTACTGCTCCTGCTGGTCCTGATCGTCTTCGTCGTACTGCTGCTGCCGGTCGGCGTGTTCATCGCCGCGGCCGTACGCTTCGGCGGCGAACGCCGGGACCGGCGGCTCGCGGCACTGCGGCTGGTCGGCGCGGACGGGCGGATGACGCGCCGGGTCGCGGGCGGCGAGGCGCTCGCGGGGGCGCTCCTCGGGCTCGTCTTCGGCACCGGGTTCTTCCTGCTGGGACGGCGGTTGGCGACCGGGCTGGACGTGCGGGACGTCAGTGTGTTCCCCAGCGACCTCAACCCGTCGCCCGCGCTCGCCCTGCTCGTCGCCGTCGCCGTGCCGGCCGCGGCCGTCCTGGTGACGCTGTTCGCGCTGCGCGGGGTCGTCATCGAACCGCTCGGTGTGGTCCGCAGGGCGAAGCCGCCGCGGCGCCGGCTGTGGTGGCGGCTGCTGCTGCCGCTGGTCGGGCTCGCGATGCTCTACCCGATGATGGGCAAGGGCGACGGCCAAGGGAACTTCAACCAGTGGCTGGTGATCGGCGGCACGGTCCTGCTGCTCGTCGGCGTCACCGCCCTGCTGCCGTGGGTCGTCGAGGCCACTGTGGTCCGGCTGAATTCCGGCTCGGTGTCCTGGCAACTCGCCGTCCGCAGGCTCCAGTTGAGCAGCGGTACGGCCGCTCGCATGGTCAACGGCATCGCGGTCGCGGTGGCCGGTGCGATCGCCCTGCAGATGCTGTTCGCCGGGGTCGAGGGCGACTACACCAAGCCCACCGGCAACGACGTGAGCCGGGCCCAGATGGAGGTCTCCGTGAACAACGGGGTCCAACTGTCCGAGGCCAAGGCGCAGTTCGCGCGGACCAAGGGTGTGCGCGGTGCGTCGGTCATCTCGCTCACCTCGCTCGGCGACCGGGCGAAGGACCCGAACACCGAGGTGGAGGTGTCCGTGGGCAGTTGCGCCGAACTGCGCGAGGTGGCCCGCCTGACGTCCTGCGCGGACGGCGACATGTTCAAGATCCTCGGCGGCCAGTACGACGGCGACACGAGGAAACTCGCCAAGGCGGGCAGCACCTTGTACTTCGACCCGGGGTACGACGGGTCGACGAGCGTCTCGCACCCGGTGTCCTGGAAGGTACCCGCGGGCCTGAAGACGGCCGCGCCCCGCAAGGATCCGACCGGTTGGGCCCGCGACGGTCTGCTGATCACCTCCGGCGCGCTGCCCTCGAACGCGACGAAGGGCCTGATCCAGAAGGTGTACGTCTCGCTGGACCCGTCGGTGGCGGACGCGAGCGACCAGGTGCGCAACACCGCGGCCCGGCTCGATCCGCTGTCGGACGCGTCCACCCTGACGGCCAGCCAGGAGTCGAACCAGTTCCGGTCCATCCGCACCGGTCTGTTCGTCGGCGCCACCTGTGTGCTCCTGCTGATCGGGGCGAGTCTGCTGGTGTCGCAGTTGGAGCAGTTGCGTGAGCGCAAGAAGCTGCTGTCGGCGCTGGTCGCCTTCGGTACCCGGCGGCGCACGCTGAGCCTGTCGGTGCTGTGGCAGACGGCGATCCCGATCGGCCTCGGCCTCGCCCTGTCCACGGCGGTGGGGCTGGCGCTGGGCTCGGTGCTGCTGAAGATGAGTGCCACACCGGTGCGGATCGACTGGGCGAGTGTGCTGGCGATGACCGGCATCGGCGCGGGCGTCGTCCTGGCGGTGACGCTGCTGAGCCTGCCACCGCTGCTGCGGATGATGCGGCCGGACGGGCTGCGCACGGAGTAGCCCCGTCCGCAGCCGTCCGCCCGCTGGCGTCTCAGAGCCCGTACTCCCGCACCACACGGCGGACCTGGGCGAAGAGCATGCCCACGTTCACCGACTTGCGGCAGACGACCACGGCGACGACGTCCTGCTGCTCGGTCATCCGTACGAACAGATGGGTGAGGTTCTCGCTGTTGACGAGGATCTCCTGGAAGTAGTGGTGGTCACTGGTGATCCCGCGACGCTCCTTGAAGACGTCCTCGATCATCACGACCGTCCGGCCCTGGAACAGGTCGAGGGTCGCACCCGCCAGCAGGTCGAGGACCTCTGGCGGGTGGTTGTCGATGGTCTCGTACGACAGCAGCATGCCGGTGGACATGTCGACCACACCCGAGGCCACACAGTCGGGGGCGTCGGTGCGGAGGGTTTTGACCAGGCCCATCACCTGGTCGGAGAATCCTGGGGTCATACGTTTCGTCGCCATCCCTTCACACTCCTTCTGACGCTTTCTCCGTGAGGATCGACTCGATGCGATCCAGCGCCGGCCGGGCCGCGAGATGCAGCCGGTCGACGTCCATCCCCTCGTCGCCGAGCACCACCATCAGCGCGGTGTCGCCGACGGCGTAGGTCGCGGCGCAGCCGTGGCTGCCGTAGGTGACCGTCTGGCGCAGCGTGCCTCGGTCGGTGGCCTCGGCGGTGCGCCGGGCGAGACCGAGGCCGGCCGCGGCGAGGGCGGCGAGGGCCTCCGGGTCGATCGAGTCGGCGGTGTCGGCGGCGATGAGCAGTCCGTCGGCCGCCGTGAGTGCGGTGTCGGTGATTCCGGTCACCTGTTCCCGCAGTCCGTGCATTTCCCTTGCCAGGGCTTTGTGATCCACGTATTCAACTCCCTTACGGCTGATCGAAATTCGTCCGTCGTGTTTCATTTCGGGGTGACGTTCCGGAGCCGGAAGAACCCTTTCCGGCGTGGCAGGGCGGTGGGCGCGGTGAACTGCGATGTCGCGGGCGCCGGTTCACGACGGGTCACGGCGAGTTCCCCGGGCGGCAGCCGCACCGGGATCGGCACGGGGGTGTCCACGCACTCCAGAAGGCCCTCGGCGAGCATCCGGGCGACCTCGGTGGTGACCGGGTAGACCCCGCGCCCGGAAAGGAAGGCGAGATCGCGGGCGGTACGGCGGCCGTCGACGTGGGTGAGCAACTCCCGTTGCAGGATGCCGAGTCCGGCCTCGTCGGGGAGGTGCGCGGGCGGCCGGGGCCGTTCCCGGTCGGGGCGTACGGGGTGGGGCAGCGCGGCCAGCGCGTCGAGTTTCCGGGTCGCGTCCTGGAGCAGCCGGATCGGGGGCTCGCCGAGCCTGACCGGCGCCAACGGCTCGGCGTCCGGGACGCGTTCGCAGTCCTCGACGTCCCCGGCGACGACCGCGAAGGCCGCGTCGTACAGGGCCAGCACACAGACGATCCGCAACTGGGCGGCGCCCGCGTACCCGTGGGCGATCAGCCCGTCCAGCGGCCAGCGCGAGCCGCCCGACTCGCTTACCAGGTCGGCCCATTGCTCGCCGTCGATCCGACCGGAGCGCAGCAGCAGCGCCTCAGGACCGGGAGCGCCGGGACTCTCCACGGCCACGACGAGTCCGCCACGCAGATGGAAGATCCCGCCGGGTCTGCCGGACACCCGCAGTCCCCCGGTGAACTCCTCGCGCCCACAGGCCGAAAGAGCCGCCGCGAGCAGGTCGTGACCGACCCGGCCGAGGGAATCCCGAATGCCCGCCATCACGCCCCTAGGCTTTTCGTACACGCACCTGACGTGTAGCGCTGAGGGGTGAAGGTGTATCAGTCCGGGCGCATATTCCGGCCGAGTTCTTCCTACCTGCCTGCGGCTGACGGAAGTTGAGAACTCCCGCCGTTCGATTTCCTTTGTCCGACGCTCATTTGACCGAACGGGGGCGGGTCAGGACTGCGCCGGCGGCTCGGGCTGTGGGGGTTCGGGCGGCGTCGACGACAACGCCGTAGCGCCCCTGGGCTTGGGCGACTGCCTCGATGGCGGCTCGGTGCCCTGGGAGTAGGCCTTCAGGTAGCTCACCACCGTGTTGGTGACCGCGACCAGCGGCACGGCCACCACCGCTCCGCCGATGCCCGCGATCATGCCGCCGGCCGCGACCGAGAGGACCACCGCGAGCGGGTGGACCCGGACCGCGCGGCCCAGGATGAACGGCTGGAGGATGTGGCCCTCGATCTGCTGCACGAGGAGGACGACGGCCAGCGTCAGCAGGGCCACGACCACGCCCTGGGTGACCAGCGCGACGACGACCGCCAGCGCGCCGGAGGCCACCGCGCCCACCAGCGGGATGAACGAGAACAGGAAGATGAAGACGGCGAGCGGCACGGCCATCGGCACACCGAGGAAGTAGATGCCGATACCGATGCAGATCGCGTCGATCAGGGCGACTATCACCGTGCCGCGGACGTAGGCCGTCAGTGTGCGCCAGGCGCGCGGGCCCGCGCCCGCCATCGCCGGCCGGGCCGCCGCGGGCACCAGCTTCAGCGACCACTGCCAGATGCGCGGGCCGTCGTACAGCAGGAACAGCGTCGAGAAGATCGACAGCAGGATGCCGGTCAGGGCCTCCACGATGACCTGGACGCCCTCCAGGCCGAACGACGTGATCTGGTCGGTGTTGGCGCCGATGGCCTCGCGGAGGTTCTTCGCGATCTGGTTGATCTGCTTCTCGGTGACGTGGAACGGGCCCTTGAGCAGCCAGTTGCGCAGGTCGTCGACGCCGTTCTGGACCTGGTCGGAGAGGTTGTCGATGTTCGCCATGACCTGCCAGGTCACGAACCAGCCGATCAGCCCGATCACGACGAAGCCGAGGATCGCGGTGAGCGCGGTGGCCACTCCGCGCGGAAAGCCGTAGCGGATCAGGCGGGCCACGGTCGGCTGGAGCAGTGCCGTGACGAGCAGGGCGGCGGCGAAGGCGAGGACTACCAGTTGGACGGCGCTGATGACGCGCATCAGCACCCAGAGCGTGCCGGCCAGGATCAGCAGGCGCCAGCCCGCCTCGGCGGCGACGCGCACTCCCCAGGGCACGGCGAGCGCGGGGTCGGGGCGGTCCCGGGCGATGGTGACGGGTACCGGTTCGGGGGCGGGCGCCGGTTCGGCGAGTGCGGGGGCGTCGGCGGGCGGTTCGGGCTCGGTGTGCTCCTTCTCCACCTCGGCGCGACGCTCGTCCAACCGCTCCCCCATCTCGCTCAGTCCGGCACCGAGCCGGCCGAGCCACCCTGGTACGCGCGACATGATCCGCCCTCTTCCCCCGTCCGTCCCCACCACTCCCCCCTGGAGTCTTTCCGTGTCCGACCGTACATGGCCGAAGCCCCTCCCCGTAGGACGGGGAGGGGCTCGGAAAGGTTGAGCGGCCGGTGCTCGGGCGGGGCCTAGTAGTAGTGGTTGGCCTGCCAGAACGTCCAGGCCTCACAGGGGCTGCCGTAGCGCCCGTTCATGTACTGGAGGCCCCACTTGATCTGGGTGGCCGGGTTCGTCTGCCAGTCGGAGCCGACGGACGACATCTTGGAGCCGGGCAGGGCCTGGAAGAGACCGTAGGCGCCGGAAGAGGCGTTGACCGCGCGGTAGTTCCAGCTCGACTCGTGGTCCACGATGTTGCTGAAGCACTGGAACTGGCCGCTGGGCACCATCGAGGCGGCCATCGACTGGATCTGCGAGATCGTGTAGGAGCTCTGGACGGGGAAGCTCGACGAGGAGCTGCTCGCCTTCGCGGCCGCTTCCTTCGCCTCCGCCTTCTCCTTGGCCAGCTTCTCCGCCTTCTCGGCGGCGGCCTTCTTGGCGACCGCGGTCTTGGCGGCGGCCAGGCGGGCCGACTCCTCGGCGTCCTTCTTGGCGCTCGCGTCGGCCTGGATCGCCTGGGCGTCGGCCTGCTGCGTCAAGGAGGCGGTCTGCACCTGGGCCTGCTGACCCGTGGGGATGTCCGCCAGGAGCGTGGTGTCGGCTGCCGTCGTCTCGGCGTCATTGTTCTGCGCCTGAGCGACGCTGCCCGAGGCAACGCCTACGACGCTTCCGACGGCGGTGACCGCGGTGGCCGAGGCCACTGCGAATCCCCGGACCGAAATCCGGCTCACACGGTTTCCTTCCAGCATCGTCCGCTTCGGTGACCCTGGCGGACGCAATCGTGCCCCTGAACGCTGGCCTCCCAACTGCGGGGTCACGGGAGGCACGGGCCCGGTGGGCAACTCCCGCGAGGGGAGCGCCGCGTGGAGAGCGGGCGGCATACGACTTCGCTGTGGAGTTGGTGGTGGTGCCTATGTGGTGCGTACCGCTGGGGGTACACGTGTGTCGTATGCGGGGCCTGACAGGAGTGAGACTCTGCCGTAACCGGACGCCGGGTGGCAATTCTGAGTTGCGTGTGAAAGCTCACATCCCGTTTGCCCCCTGGGATTTGGAGAAACAGCGGGACGCGAAAGCGCCGCCCCGCTAAGCTTTTCGGCTTCGCGGGACGGCGCCAACTGGTCAGGAACGGCTCAGATTTGGCCGTCCTCCAGCATTTCGGTCACAAGCGCCGCGATCTGGGACCTCTCGGACCTCGTCAGGGTCACATGCGCGAAGAGCGGATGGCCCTTGAGCTTCTCGACCACGGCGACGACCCCGTCGTAGCGGCCGACCCTCAGGTTGTCCCGCTGGGCCACGTCATGGGTGAGGACCACCCGTGAGTTGGCGCCGATCCGGGACAGCACGGTCAGCAGGACGTTCCGCTCCAGGGACTGCGCCTCGTCCACGATCACGAACGCGTCGTGCAGCGAACGGCCGCGGATGTGGGTGAGCGGCAGGACCTCCAGCATCCCGCGGGCGGTGACCTCCTCGATGACCTCGCGGCTGGTGACCGCGGACAGCGTGTCGAAGACCGCCTGGGCCCAGGGGCCCATCTTGTCGGCCTCGGAGCCGGGCAGATAGCCCAACTCCTGCCCGCCCACCGCGTACAGCGGCCGGAAGACCATCACCTTCTTGTGCTGGCGGCGCTCCAGGACCGCCTCCAGGCCCGCGCAGAGCGCGAGCGCGGACTTGCCGGTGCCTGCCCGGCCTCCCATGGACAGGATCCCGATGTCCGGGTCGAGCAGCAGATCCAGCGCGATGCGCTGCTCCGCGCTGCGGCCCTTGATGCCGAACGCCTCCCGGTCGCCGCGGACGAGGCGGACATTGCCCTCGGCCGTGATCCGGCCCAGCGCCTTGCCGCGCTCGGATTGGATGGTGAGACCGGTGTGGACGGGAAGGTCGGCCGCCTCCGGGACGTAGACGTGGCCGTCCTCGAAGAGGATGTCCACCTGTTCGCCCGGCAGGGTCAGTTCGGTCATTCCGGTCCAGCCGGAGGAGCCCGTGATGGCGAGTTCCGCGCGGTACTCCTCGGCGAGGAGTCCGACGGACGATGCCTTGATCCTGAGCGGAAGGTCCTTCGACACGACAGTGACGTCGTACCCCTCGGCCTGCAGGTTGCGGGCGACCGCGAGGATGCGGGAGTCGTTGTCCCCCAGGCGGTACCCACTGGGCAGCACGCTGGGGTCCGAGTGGTTGAGCTCGACCCTGACGGTGCCGCCGAGTTCCCCGATCGGGATGGGGGCGTCGAGGCGACCGTGCCGGACCCGGAACTCGTCCAGCAGGCGCAGGGCCTGGCGGGCGAAGTAGCCGAGCTCGGGATGGTGCCGTTTGGCCTCCAGCTCTGTGACCACGACGATCGGCAGCACGACTTCGTGCTCGTCGAAGCGGCTCAGTGCGTTCGGGTCGGCCAGCAGGACGCTGGTGTCGAGAACATAGGTGCGCCGGTCAGGCATACGGCGCTTTGTGCTGGTCACCACGGAAGGACGTACCCCCTCGGAAGAGGTCGGGGAGCGACGGAGAGGAGCTGGACCGGTCCAGGCCGCATTGCGCGGGCCGGGGACCGGCCCTCCGTCTCGCCCGTACTGACCGCACGGTCGGGCTGGTGCAAAGGGCCTCCCGGGCGGGTGGCCCCGTGCCACCCGCTGAGATCCGACACCCGTGGTTCGGGCGTCGACCTGCTTGGCTTATGCCCTCGAACATGCGCCGCCATGCCACGGCATATGACGGCGCCCCGGTGAACTCCTTGTTACGCGTGCACCAAACGGGGTAGTCGGGGCGGGCTCGGGCGACTCGCCCGTCACCCGCCGTAACGCCGGTGTCGCGCCGCGTAGTCACGCATCGCGCGCAGGAAGTCGACCTTGCGGAAGGCCGGCCAGAAGACCTCACAGAAGTAGTACTCGGAGTGGGCCGTCTGCCAGAGCATGAATCCGGACAGCCGCTGCTCGCCGCTGGTACGGATCACCAGGTCGGGGTCGGGCTGGTCGCCCGTGTAGAGGTGCCTGCCGATGAGGTCGACGTCCACGTGCTCGGCGAGCTCCTCCATCGAGGTGCCCTTGTCGGCGGCGTCCAGGATCATCGAGCGGACCGCGTCGGCGATCTCCTGGCGGCCGCCGTAGCCGATGGCGACGTTGACGAGTATCCCGTCGACGTGCGCGGTGGACTCCTCCGCCTCCTTGAGGACGGACTGCATCCGCGAGGGCAGGAGGTCGAGGGTGCCGACGTGGTGCACGCGCCAACGGCCGTCCGCGGCGAGGGAACTGACGACGTTCTCGATGATGCCGAGCAGCGGGCCGAGTTCTTCCGCGGGGCGGTCGAAGTTGTCCGTCGACAGCAGCCACAGGGTGACGACCTCGACGTCCGTCTCGCTGCACCAGCCGAGAAACTCCTCGATCTTGTCGCCGCCGGCCTGGTGCCCCTGGACGGTGGTGGAGCCGGCTGCCTTCGCCCAGCGTCGATTGCCGTCCATGATGACGCCGATGTGCTTGGGCACCTGGGCGTGGTCGAGATGGCCTCCCACCCTGCGTACGTAGAACCTGACCAGCAGGCGGCGCAGGGTGTCGCGCAGGTTCACGTGTTGTCAGCCCCTCCGTGGATGGCAGTCCCCGGCTGTGCAGCCTACCCCCGCTGGAGCCCTGTTCCCCCAAGGGGTGTCTGGGCTCATCCCGGTTCGGCACGAAGGTCGGGCTCGGGGTCGCACGGCATCGCGCGGCACCGCACCGCACGGCACAAAAAATCGGGCCGGTCCGTGGGGGGGATACGGACCGGCCCGAGGGGGGGTTTCCACCATAACCCTTCGTAAGTGATGCTGCGTGCATCGGCGTGCCACAACTACTCTCCGGAGTCGGCCGACAACGCGTCGAGGGGTCCGGAAGCCCTGATTCCGGCCCCGATCATGGCTGGTTCACAGCGGATTCCAAGGAGAACGTGGAGGCTTTCCGCCGCGCGTCGGCGCTTCACTCTCATGGGTGACACCGTCAGCGAACGTCCGCTTGACGGGCAGGGGCACCGCGCAGCCCCCTCCGCCGCGCGGTGCCGACCGCGCAGCTTTGCTCACGCGAATTACCTTGGTCTGAACTTACGTGAGAAGCCTGGCGGGACGCGAGTCGATCTCGATAACGATGTGGAAACCGCGTGCACATCGGGTGCGCGTATGGCGGACGCGGTACGACCTACTTCGGCCCTAGCGTGCGCGGCATGACCTCGACGATCACGTGGAGTCGGGCGAGCGCCCGCCGACTCGAACGACAGTTCCTGGACACACCGGCCGAGACCGGCACACCGGTCGCCGACGTGGTGTCCGCGATGCTCGGCGCACATGCGCAAGTGCTGTCCGCGGCAGAGGTGTCGGTAGGGGTGCGGGCGGCGGACCGCACCAGGGCGGACGTACGTACGGCGCTCCGTCCGGACGACGGTTCCCCCGCCTCCCTCCTGAAGACCCACGGCCCGCGCGGCACCGTCCATCTGCTGCCCACGCGCGAACTGCCCCTGTGGAGCGCCGCGTTGCCCGCGATCCCGGGCACGGGCCGGTTCGCCCCCGACATCCGCCTCACCGACGAGCAGGCCACGGAGGTGGTCGAGGCCATCGCCGACGCCCTGACCGACTCGACGCTGACCATCGACGAACTGGACGAGGAGGTCGTCGCCCGCACCGGCCCATGGGCGGGCGACCGCGTCATGCCGGCCTTCCAGGACATGTGGCCCCGCTGGCGCCAGGTCCTGCACCGGGCCGGCCAGTCCGGCGCCCTCTGCTTCGGCCCGAACCGAGGCCGCAAAGTCACGTACACCCGCCCACCCCGCTTCACCCCCCTCCCCACGACCGAGGCCCTACGAACCCTGGTCCACCGCTACCTGCACGCCTACGGCCCGGCGACCCCACGGGATTTCGCCAAATGGCTGGCGGCGCCGGTCACTTGGGCGACGGCCCTCTTCGAGACCGCCACCGCCGAGGCCGCCATCGAGGAGGTCGACTTCGATGGCACCCGCGCGTGGGTGGCGGCGGGCGACACGGAGTTCCCCGACCGCCCGGTCCAGGGCGTACGACTGCTGCCCTACTTCGATGCCTACGCCATCGCCGCCCAGCCCCGCGAAAAACTGTTCCCGGGCACCGCATACGAACGGGCCCTGGCGGGCGGCCAGGCCGGCAACTACCCCGTGCTGCTGCTGGACGGGGTGGTCGCGGGGGTCTGGCACCAACGCCGGCGGGGGCGGCGGACGACGGTCACGGTGGAGCCCCTGGGGGAGCTCACGACGCGGCAGGTACGGGAGTTGGGGGTGCGGGTGGAGCGGGTGGGTGAAGTGCTGGAGGCTCGGGCGGAGTTGGTGATCGGGGAGGTGAAGTCTGGGGCGCATGCGTGAGGTTGGGGGGCTTGGGCGAGGTGGGTGCAGGGCGGTCGGGCGGCACGGCTATGCGGGCAGGCGGGAGAACGACGGGAGCGGCTGGGGGTGCTTGGACGACTCGGCGTCGGTGGGGGCGCTCAGGGGCGGTGGCGGCGGGGGCTCGCTGAGGCACGGCGGCGGTAGGGCGGTCGGGCCGTGTGTCGGAGCCGGGGCGCTCCGGGGGCATCACGGGCGCGGGCCGGCCGGTGGCTTGCGGACACCCGATCGTTCAGGCGACTCGCGAACGCCGGGGCGGGCCGGACGGCTCGCGGGCCCCTGGGGCGCTCAGACGGCACGCGGGCGCCGAGCCGGCCAGGAACCCGGAACTCCGACATGCGACCACTCGGACGGCACGTGTAGGTGCCGAGGCGCTATGGCGGCTCCTGGGCACCGAATTACCCGGGCGGCCCACGGACGCCGCAGCCAACCGGGGCCTCTCAGGCACCGGACGCAGGGACGGCTCACGGACCCGGGGCGCTCAGAGGGCCTGCGGGCGCCGAAGCGATCGGGCGGCTCACAGGCACGAGGTGAGTCGGGTGGCCGGCGGGCACCGGGGCAGCCAAAGGCCTGCTACTGCCGGGGCACTCAGACGGTCTTCGGACCACAGGCCCGGCCGCAGGCTCACGGGCACCGGATCGCTCCAACCGCTGCCAAGCACCGGGCAACCGGACGGCTCGCGGGGGCCGAGGTGCTTCGGCCGGTCCCGGGGCACCGGGCCAGTGCGACGCCTGCCTCACGCCTGAGTCACCCGATCGGTTTGCGGGCGTCGAACAGGTGGCGGGTGCTGTGGGCCACGAACGGGCCCTTGGTCTGGATCTGGTCGTGCAGTGTGCGCAGTTGGGGCTCGTAGGACTCGACCGTGAAGTCGGGGACCATCCAGATGACCTTGCGGAGGAAGTGGACGACGGCCGCGATGTCGTAGAACTCCATGCGCAGGCGCTCCGCGCGCAGGTCGGCGATCTGGAGGCCCGCGGACTCGGCGTCCGTCCGTTCGCGTTCGGGGTCGCGGGCGCTGCTCACGTCCTCCGGCTGACGGCCGAGGAAGTGCTCGACGAGTTCGACAGCGCTGCGGGGGCCGACGTGTTGGGCGAAGTAGGTGCCGCCGGGGCGCAGGACGCGGGCGATCTCGGGCCAGTTGGCGCGGACCGGGTGGCGGCTCAGGACGAGGTCGAAGGAGGCGTCGGCGAAGGGCAGCGGGGCGTCCTCGGTCGCGGCGACCACCACGACACCGCGCGAGCGGAGCAAGGCGGTGGCCCTGGCGACGTTCGGCGGCCAGCCCTCGGTGGCGGCGACGAGCATCGGGGGCTGCGCGGCGGCCCGGCCCAGCGCGAAGTCGAGGACCTCCCCGCCCCCGGTCTGGACGTCCAGGGCGGTCGTCGCGCGGGTGAGGCGGTCCCCGGCCGAGCGCGCGTACCCCCACGAGGGGCGTGCCTCGGTGGCCCGGCCCTCGAACCAGGAGAAGTCCCAGCCCTCGGTGGGGACGGCGGCGCCTTCCGCGACGAGGTCCTCGAAGCTCCTGTTGTTGTCCATGGGGCGATGGTCGCAGGGCGTTGTCAGTGGGCGCTGCTAATTTCCGAGGCATGGCCAACGACGGAGCTGACGGCATGCCGTACCACGGCGACGAGAAGGCGATGCTGCGCGCGAGCCTGGACCGGGTCCGGGACGCGGTGCTGTGGAAGCTCGACGGGCTGGACGAGGAGCAGGTCAGACGGCCGATGACGCCGTCCGGTACGAGTCTGCTCGGGCTGGTCAAACATCTGGCGTCGGTGGAGTACGGCTGGTTCGTGGAGAGCTTCGGACGCGAGGTCGAGCCGCTGTGGTTCGACCCGTACAAGGACGAGGACATGAGGGCCGCGCCGGACGAGACGACCGAACAGATCGTCGCCTTGTACGGCCGTGCGCGCGCCGCCGCCGACCGCGTGATCGCGGAACTGCCGCTGGACGCGGTCGGCCGGCCGGTGTGGCGCGAGCACTCGGTGTCGCTGCGCTGGGTGCTGGTCGATCTGATCGAGGAGACGGCGAGACACGCGGGCCACATGGACATCGTGCGGGAGCTCATCGACGGCGCGGCCGGGGACCATCGGCCTGCGGATCAGTCTTCGCAGGCGTAGCGCGCGGGTCAGGGGACCAGCGCCCTGACCTCCTCCGCCGCGAAGCGTACGAAGCCCTCCGGGTCGGGTTCGTCGCCGGTGGGCTGGAGGACGACCGTGTCGGCGCCGGCCTCCGCGAGCCGTTCGACCGCCTTCGCGACCGTGCCCGCGTCACCGGCGACACCGAGGTCGGGGACCGACTCCAGTCCCTCGTCGGCGAGTTCGGCACGGAGTCGGGCGGCGGCGTCGGGCCCGGTGGCGGTGAGGAGATAGACGACGACCTTGTGCGGCTCGGTGCGGCCGGCCGACTCCCGCCCCTCGTCGATGAGTTGACGGGCCCTGCGGACGCCGTCCGGTGCGGTGGACGCGGTGAGGATCGTGCCGTCGGCCGCGGCCCCGGAGAGGCGGAGGGTACGGGGGCCGCCGGCACCGGCGAGGATCTCGACGGGACCGTCCGGCGGCCAGTCGAGGCCGACGTCGTCGAGATGGACGTAGCGTCCCTCGGTCGTGAGCCGCTCGCCGCGCAACAGGGCGCGCAGCACGTCGAGATGCTCATGCAGCAGGGTCACCGGGGACTCGACGCGCGCCCCGATCTGCCCCATCCAGTCCTGTACGCCGTGCCCGACGCCGAGGATCGCGCGCCCCGGGAACAGCCGGTACAGCGTGGCCGCCTCCATCGCGGTGATGGCGACGTTCCGCAGCGGGACCGGCAGCAGCCCGACCCCGACCCGCACCCGCTCGCTCCAGGCGAGCGCCGCCGCGGCGGCGGAGATCCCGCCCTCGCGGAAACAGTCCTCCCAGAGCCACAGCTCTTCGAGCCCCGAGGCGTCGGCGAGCCGCACCACCTCTCGGAGCCGCTCGGGAGGTAGTTGGGGCCGGAACACCGCGCCGAGTCCAGTCATGGGTCTCTTCCTACCGGTCGGAGGCACGGCGGACAACTACGCGTCGCCGTCGCGTGCCCGCTCGTAGCGCAGCAGCACGACCCCGTTGCCGAAGGTGCGGTTCTCGACGAGGCGGAGGGCGATGCGGGTGTCGGCGACGGGGAACATCGGTTTGCCGCGGCCGAGGAGGATGGGGTCGACGTACACCTTGATCTCGTCGACGAGGTCCAGCCGGAGGAAGGTGGCGGCGAGGTCGGCGCCGCCGAGGCCCAGGTCGCCGCCGGGTTGTTCCTTGAGGGCCCGCACCTCCTCCGCGACGACCTCGGGCACGATGGTCGTGTTCCAGTCGGCGGGGCCGGGTGGCAGGGTCCGCGAGTACACGATCTTCGGCTTGTCCCGCCAGATGGCGGCGAACTCCTTGATGGGCGCGGGGGCTTCGGGGTCGGCGTCGGCGGTGGGCCAGAAGTCGGCCATCAGTTCGTGGGTGACACGGCCGTCGAGAAAGGCGCCCAGGGGCCTGAGGGTGTCGTTGAAGTGCTGGTGGAGTTCCTCGTCGACCATGTGCCAGCCGATGTCGCGGTCGGGGCCCTCCATATAGCCGTCGAGGGACATGGTCATCATCAGACTGATCTTCCGCACGCTCAGATCACCTCGTTCGTCGCCGACCGCTACCCGGGATGCGGGTTCGCCACCGTCTCACGCCGCCGCGAACGCGCCCAGCACCAGGCCCGTGAACGCGCCGCCGAGCATGAACGGCCCCAACGGAATCGCAGTCTTACGGCCCGCCCGGCGCAGGGCGACCATGCCGAGGCCGTAGAGCGCGCCGTACAGCACCCCCGCGAAGGCGCCCGCGACGAGCACCGGCCAGCCGTACCAGCCGAGGGCCGTGCCGAGGGCGAGGGCCAGCTTCACATCGCCGAAGCCCATGCCGGCCGGGTTGATGAGGTACAGCACCAAGTACCCGGCTCCGAGGGCGAGTCCGCCGAACAGCGCGGTGGGCCAGGAGCCGGCGTCGGCGGGCAGCGCGGCCGCGATGCCGAGGAGGGCGAGGGTGGCGGCGGCGAGCGGGAGCGTGAGGATGTCGGGGAGCCGGTGGACCCGGTAGTCGACCAGCGCGAGCAGGACGGCGACGGGGGCGGCGAGCAGCCAGACGACGAGTTCGGGGCGGGGGCCGGTGGCCGCGGCGAGGGCCGCGCAGATGAGGGCGGTCGCGGTGGACACGGCGGGGGTGCTGGGGCCGTAGCCACCGCAGGAGCAGCGGGCCCGACCCAGCCACCCGCCGAACCTGCCGGTGATCGGATGACCGTCGGGGCACTCCCCGCTCCAGGGTTCCTCGGGTTCCACGGCGAGGCGGTGGGCGGCGCGGGGCAGCAGCAGGCCCGACCACGCGCCCCACAGGGCACCCACGACGATCAGAATCAGGCGCACGCGGGGACGATATCCGGGGTGCGGCGGGCGGGCATGGGTCCGTGGGCCCATGTGGGGCCCACTGCCGGGTGGATACGGTCGGTCGACACCGGATCCGTTGTGGCGCAGGAGGGGGACCCGACATGGGACGACACTGGAGTGACGGGCGGGGGAAGCTGGTTGTGCAGGGGGCCTCGGGCGCGGTCACCGTTCCGCTGGAGCTCGCGACCTCGTACCGGGCCCGCGCGAAGGGGCTGCTCGGCCGGGACGCCATCGACGGGGCGATGCTGCTGTCACCGGCGAGCAGCGTGCACACCTTCCGGATGCGGTTCCCGATCGACGTGGCGTACCTGGACCGGAACTTGAAGGTGATCGCCGTCCGCACGATGAGGCCGGGGCGGCTGGGGTTGCCTCGGCTGCGGTCGCGGCATGTGGTGGAGGCGGGGGCGGGGGTCATGGCGGGGTGGGGGGTGAGGGTGGGGGTGGAGGTTCTGGTGTCGGTGGAGAGGGAGTAGGCGGAGTGGGTGGAATGTGGGGTGGGGGCGGCAGGTCCGGCACCGGTTCTGCCGTCTCGTACACGCGGAACGGGAAGAGGGCGGCGTCCGTGCCGTACCCCGTCTCGATCGGCTCGATGCTGCACCTGACCGAGCGCCCGTCGGGGACCGCCGCCCAATACGCGCTCGGCGGGTACGACTCCGCGGGGTAGAGCACCGAACTCCCCACTCCGGCCGCGATACCGCGGGCGAGGTCCGCCTCCGTGAGGTCGCCGGCGGCGGAGGCGGTGACGCTGATGTCCAGGGAGAGCGCCAGGTCGCCCGGCGGCAGCGGGCAGTAGGTGCAGAGCACGGGGGCTGCCCAGTTACGGCCTTCCATATCCCAGTCCTGGTGCGCCACGTCGACCGCCTCCTCGGGCAGGCCGAGCAACTCGGCGAGGGCGCGGCGGAGTTCGGCGGGGTGCGGCTCCGCCACTACGAAGAGGTTCGCCAGGAGCAACTCCAACAACTTCATCCGTCCAGGCCGGGTTGAGTGGGGTCGGGCAGGACTTCGGTGACCGGGTGGTCGGCGACGACGGCGCACAGGATCATGGGGGCGTCGCCGTCGGACTGGTTGAGGGAGACGGCCAGCCAGCGTGTGGGGATCGGCCCCCAGACCGTCAGGTCGCCCAACAGATCCTCGTCGCACAATGCTTGGAAGAGGGCGGGCATCGGAGTTCCCGCGATGTGGCGGAAGAGCGGTTCGCGCATGCCGACTTGGCGGTGCGGGCCGTATCGCGCATCCAACTCGCCTACGAGGGAAGCCAGTTGGGTCTCAGCAGCCTCCTCCGCCTTGTTCCACTCGGGTGCGTACACACCGGTGAGGGCCCTGCCCACAAGGAGCGGTGCGATCACGAAGCCCTCGCCTCGCGTGGCGGTCCACTCCCCCGTGACCGGATCGCCCTCGCTCGTCGTCGGCCCGGTCGTCGGAAGGAGTCCGGCGAGCAGCGCGTCGATGTCCCGAAGCAGCCCATCAGCCGTACCGGTCTGCCCTCCGTACTCCGACTCCCACCGGCGTATGTCCTCGGCGTTGCCGACTCTGATGCCGAAGGGCCACGTCGGGTCGAAGAACAGCCAGTAACGGGACTCCAGTTCGAGGGCGAGGCACTTGACCACACCCTCCTCGGGCCTGGAGTCGGCGTCCGTGACGGGGCGGACGGTCGTGCAGAGGCGGTCCCAACTGTCGCCGAAGAGCTGCTCGCTCTGGGAGGCGAGGGCGAGTTCGTCCTCCTCTTGCTCCTCGATGGCTGCGAAGAGTTCGACACCGTCCAGGGTGACCGAGTTGACCACCCTGACCTCCAACTGGCCGAACCCCCCGACCGATTCCAGCCGCAGGGCTCCGTCGTCGAGGAGGACGAAGACGACGAGCGGCTGCGGGGCGAAGCGGGGGATCGTCCCATCCCGGTCGATCCGTCCCGGGATCAGGACGTCGGTGACGTACCGCTCCCGCAGGACGTCCGCGATCCGCTGCCAGGAGGTCATCGCTCCTCCGGCGGCAGTAAGCCCTCGGCCACCAGCCGGGCCAGGGCCTCACGGCTCGCGGGTACGGTGCCGTGCCAGCGCAGCATCGCCACGGCCCGCTCGGTGGCGACGCCGTAGCGGGCGTACCGCTCGGCGAGTTCCATCGCCCACGGGGTGACGAGGGTCTCGTCGTCGACGCATTTGCCGAGCCAGGTGAAGACCTCCCCGGCGACCCAGTCGCCGATCCACCTCACCCACACCTCGACGAAACGCGCGGCCTCCGCGCTGTCGGGGTCGTGCGGTACTCCGGGGACACCGAGCAGCGCGCACTCCTCCAGGGCCTCGGCCATACGCTCCTGGGTGACCAGACGGGCGTAGGGCATCAACTCCCGCATGATTTGCCGGACTTCGAGCCAGGCGGGGGGCTCCTCGTCCTCGGCGCCGGTCCAGTCGGGGTCCGGGGCCGGGTCGGGCACGGGCTCGGTCGGTGCGCCGGCCTGGAGGATCGCGCGGGCGTGGGTGATGTTGTCGTCGGTCTCCGGGAGTTCGGCAGGCCACTGGAAGCCTGCGCCCCAGCTGTAGGGGAGTTCGCGTACGGCGGGGGGCAGCAGGGGGTGTTCGGCCTGCGCCGGTTGCCGTGCGCGGGCCTCATAGCCGGGGCGGCGCAGCAGCATCAGGGAGTCCCTCGCCCAGGCGCGACTGTCCTCGCTCACTCTGCCGTCCCGGACGAGACGCAGCAAGGACCGCTCACCGTGGGGCGTACCGAGGTGCCGCAGGAGGCTCACCGCGTCGTGGGCCGCGAGCCCGTTCACAACACACCGCTCGGCGGCCGCGGCGATACCTGCCTCGTCGTAGGGCTGCTGTTGGAGCCAGTGCAGCACGTCATGGGTCCAGCCTGAGAGTACGCCGCGGGTCAACTCACCTGTGATCAGGTCGAGTTGGTCCTCGATCCACCAGGTCGGCACCGGCGGCCGCGCCGTGACCGCCCATTCCCTCAGTACGGCGCTGACGCGCTCACGGGTGAACTGGTCCACCGTCGGCATGACTTGGGCCAGCCGGTGTCCGGCCTCCTGGCGGATACGGTCGTAGAGTTCCCATGACTCATCGCTCCAGACGCGCGCGGGCGACGGCGACGGGTCGACGAGCGCGGCGGCCAGCGCGTCGAGAGCGGCACGCTCGTTCGTCTCCGTGTGCGCCAGGTCGTGCAGCTTCTGCCGCCGCCCCCGGGTCAGGTCGTTCCACGGGGGCGGCAGCCGACGCATGGCCGAGGGCAGCAGGTGTTGTGCGGTCACGGTCCGGCCGCTCCGTTCCTCTCGTCGTCCGCTGTGTCCACGCCGCATCAGGAAACACCCAGGTACTGCATGGCGGTCTTCGGGTCCTTCATCTTGCCCGAGTCCCGTGCCGCCTGCCGTTCGGCCGGAGTCTTGCTGCTCCACGCGTCGTTCATCGCCCTGAGCTGCTGCGGCGAGATGTCCTGACCGGCGACGCGCAGGTCGAGGCCGTTGTCGGCGAGGGTCTGGGCCGGCGTACCGTCCGGAACGGTGCCGGTCTTCCTGTCCTTCTGGAAGCCGTCGAACACCTTGTCCCAGCCGTCCTGCGTCTCGATCTCGTAGCGGGCCCTGCGGCCGGGGTCCGCCTTCTGCCAGTCGGCCAGTTTCTGGGCCTGGGCACGGATCGAGGCCTGCGTGGCGGCCTGTCCCGTGTTCTTGACCTCGACGACGTTGAGGGTGCCGTCCTTGCCCTTGTAGACCACGTCGGCGTCGTCGACGCCGCTGAGATCGGCGGTGGTGCCGTCGCCCATGTCCACCGTCTGGCGGCCCTTCTTCGCACCGACTCCGGCGTAGACCTTGGTGCCCTCGGCGGCGTCGTCCGCGGCGCGCGTCGCGGCCTTCACCTCAGCCATGGCTTCAGCCAGTTGGTGGCGGTCGCCGGCCCTGAGCACGGGGCCGCCGAGCGAACCACGGCTCTGGCTGTCGATGGTCGTGTTCTTCAGCATGTCCGCCAAGTCCTTGAGGGACTGGGTGAGTTCGACCTTCCCGATCTCCCCCTTGCTCAGGTCCGGGCTGTCCTTGGCCTTGGCGACGAGGTCGTCGATCTTCTTCTCGTCGAGCTGGAACCGGTCGCCCTTGGGCGTCTTCGCCTTGTCCTTGGCATCCGTGATGACCTTCTTCGCCTCGTCGGCGGCATGTTGCAAGTCCGCGGTACGGGCTGCCGCGTCGGCCTCGTCCGCCTGCTTACGGGCCTCCTCGGCCTCCTTCTTCGCGTCCTCGTCGCAGCCGTCCTCGGCGAGTACGACGTACGGGGAGCCGCCGGCGGCGAGGACGGTGGTGCCTGTGCCGGAGGAACCGGTGAGGCCGCCGTCGCTCTTCGGGCCGTTGCCCTCGTACGGGATCCGGCGGCTGGGCGCGCCGATCGTGCAGCCGGTCTTCTCGGCCTTCTTCTCCGCTTCCTCGGCGGCGGCGTCGGCTTCCTTGGCCGCCTTCTCGGCGCCCTCCACGTCACCGACCTTGGCCGCCTTCTTAGCGTCGTCCGCCGCCTTGGCCGCCTTCTCGGCGAGTTCGCCGAGCTTCCCCAACTTGCCGATCTTGCCGAGGTCGCCGACCTTTTCGACGATCTTGGCGCCGTCGTAGCCCGGAATGAAGATTGAGCCGACGTTCCAGAGGACGTGGCTGACGGCGCGGGTCTTGTGGCCGTTCTTCCAGTCCTTGGCGACGTCGTCGCCGATGAACACGTCGTAGAGAACCGTGCCACCGGTCTTCACCGAGGCACTGCCCCAGTCCCACAGGGCCCCGCCGTAGTCGCCGTCGGACCACTTCTTGCCGGCGTCCTTGGAGTTCTTCACCCAGTCGTCGCCGAGCTGCTTGCCGTAGTCGCCGATGCCCTTCACGGTGTCGATCGGGTGGCGGACCATGTCGTAGATGCCGGTGAGGTCGCCCCAGACACCGTCGACGAACAGACCTTGGCCGACTTGTTTGACCTGGTCGCCTGCGCAGCCGAAGAAGGCACCGACGCCGGAGAAGCAGCCGTCGTCTTTGTCTTTGTCCTTGTCCTTCTTGTCGTCGCCCGGGTCGGTGGTGGTGGTCGTACCTGTGCCCGTATCTGTGCCTGTGCCGTCTGTGGTTCCGGTGCCGCCCGTGGAGCCGCCGTTGCTGTTGCCATTGCCGTTGCCGTTCTGGGCGGTCGCGTCCGTGGTACCGCCGGTCGGAGCCGGGCAGGCCATGCCGGTGACCTTGCAGACCTCCGACTGGATGCCGCTGAAGATCTGCGTGCCGAGGCCGGTGACGAGCAGGGCGGTGATGATGGCGGCGACGATGGCTATGAACCCGGCGTACTCGACCGCCGTCTGCCCCTCGTCCCGCCGCCAACGGATCAGCCGGGCCAGGGAGAACGGGCGGCGCTCGACGCGTTCCAGTCTGGCGAGGCCGTACCACTGACGGCTTTCCGGGCGGAACAGGAAGGAGAGGATGACGATCGGGAGGAAGAGCTGGAGGCCGCCGCGGGCGGATCCGGAGGCGAGGTTGACGACACCGCCGAGGATCAACCAGCCCTGTACGGCGACGAGTCCGAGCCTGACCCGGACCCCGCCCTCCCAACTCCGCCGGGCCAGCCACCCGCCGAGGACACCGGGTGCGGCGGCGTACGCGACGAGGGCGATGACCTGTCCGTCGAGCACGTCGTACGACGCGGCGGTCATCAGCAGACCGAGCCCGCCGACGACGGTGACCGCGAGGAGCGCGTACACCAGCACCAGCGCGGTGGCGAGCGGCACCGGCATCTCCTGCCGCCCACCCGTCCCACCACGCCCGCCGACTCCGACTCCCCCGATCGAGGCCATGACTCCCCCGTCCTCTGCCATCGCTCGACTTCGCTCGACTTCGCTCACAAGTCCACTGGAGCTTCCAGAGGTTAGGGACGGGACGGATGCCCGGGATGGGCCCGTGGGCCCAAATCGGTACCCAAGTCTTGGGCGGGCCTGGAGTGGTACGACCGTGTGGCGGGGCGGCGTTGCTCGGTCTCAACCGGTCCGAGGTTCCGTGCCTCGTCCGTTACGGCGGCGGTGAGCAGGGCGACCTACTGGCGGAGTGGCGGTTGACGGAACCCGCCTGGGAGCAGGTTTTCGTCCGGTCCCAGATCACTCAAGCCGTCCGGATCAGGATGCGGCTGGACGACAAGGAGCACGAGGTGCGTGCTCTTGAGGAGCAGTGGGAGCTGAGTCGGGTCGGAAGTTCGGCGAGGCTTCAGGTGACGTCGGAGCCAACGGTCGTCTTGAGGCGGCGGAGACCCTTCGTTTCGAGTGGTCTTCGGGGAGTTGTGATGTCCTCAGGCGCGGCAAAGGCGCCCTCGTCGTGAGCGAGAGCGCCTGTTCGCGGGGGTCCGGTCAGCTCTCCGTGCGTGGGAACGTCACCTCGACCCTTCGGTTCTTCTTGCGGCCGGCCTCCGTGGAGTTGTCGGCGATCGGGTACTGCTCGCCGTAGCCGCGTACCTCGAAGGTGATGCTCGGGTTGTTCAAGTCCGAGTCCAGGACCGCCTGTACGGCGTCCGCGCGCTGCTTGGACAGGACGTCGCCGTGTGCGGACGAGCCGAGGTTGTCCGTGAAGCCGAAGACGCGGACCGTGGTCGCGTTCTGCTTCTTGATCTCCTCGGCGATCGCGTCGATACGGGACTTCGCCTCGGCGCTCAGTTTGGCGCTGTCCTTGCTGAAGAGGACCTCGGCCTGGAGGGCGAAGGTGACGTCCGAGTTGGTGTCCTCCCGGCGTTCCTCACCGCCCTGGTCCTCCACGACGGACTTGATGTCCAGGACCTTGGGGTCGGCGAGCGTCGCGCCTTCGGGGAGTTTCAGGTCGGGGTCGTTCGGGTCGACCTTCACCGGGGCGGAGGCGGAGACCTCGGTGCCGGGTGGGACGCTCGGGCTCGGGGTGTCGTCGGCGTGGGCCGCGACCGCGCCGACGATGTTCGCGGCGACCATGATGGTGGCGGCGGTGACGACGAGGGCGAGGCGGGGAGTGGTGGTCACTGTGGCCTCACCCGGAGATCTTGATGGTGCCGCTGGCGAAGGTGGGCAATTGCAGGGTGACTTCGGACGTGGTCGACGGCGGCGCCGGGAACTGCATGAAGACGGGGAGGGTCTGACCCGCGTCGAGGGTCCCGAAGTCCGTCGTCGTCAGCGGCCGGCCGTCCGTGTCGCGCAGTACGTAGTAGCGCTTCTTCTCCTTGGAGTCCACCAAGGTCGCACCGCCGAGCGACGTTCCGTGCTGAAGGATCTCGGTTTCGTCGCCCCGCAGCGCCACGGGGATCACCACGGACTTGTCGCCGTCGTTCTTCATGATGCCGTTCACCGTGATGAACCCGCCCGAGTCGCGAGCGGCGGAGGTGATCTGGAGGAGCAGCCCGTCCGGGCCGTTGAGTTCGGCCAGCGGCGCCTGGGATTGCCCTTCCTGAGCACTCGGCTGGGATCCACCGGTCTTCGACGAGGGCGACGCCGAAGTCTCCGGCTTTTTGGCGTCGTTCCCGCCGCAGCCGGCCACCCCGATGGCCAGTCCGGCCGCGACAGCCAACGCGACCATCCCCCTGCGGGCCTTCGCAGTGAACCGAATGCTCATCACTCTGCTTCCTTCGTCACTCGTCGTTCGCTTGTCAGTCGGCCAGATGGACGTCGAAGAGGTCCTCGGGCCCCGGGAGATCGGTCAGATCGGCCGGGTCCAAGTCCCAGTTCCTGCCGTCCTTGCAGGTGAGTTGAGGCAGCACATCGTCCCCGGCGTCCGCACCGGGGAGCTTGAACGTACAGAGCGGCTCGATGACCGCTGCGGCGAAAGCCTTCGACTTCTTGCTCGCCGTGACGGGGACGATGGACTCTCCCATCGTCTTCCTGGTCTGCACGTTGACGTCGTAGCGCAGAAGGGACGGGTTCCCCGCGCACGTCAGCACATCGGCGTCGTTCTGGGCCGCGAGTTGGTCGGCCCGGTTGCACCCGCCGAACGCCACGCCCTGACCGCCGAAAATGGCCTGCCACTGGGTGGGGTCGAGTACGTCCTGCACCCACTCGCCCGCGAGTTTGTCCCGGGTGTCCTGCGCCGCCGCGAGCGCCGCGGCGTCAGCGGCTGTCTGGGCGCCATTCCGGTTCACTGCGGCCTGGCCGACCGCGAAATACGCCAACGCAAGGAAGAGCAGACCCCCCACCACCGTGATGTAGATGGGGAAAGCCTGCCCTGCATCGCCGTACCGACGCGGTCGCGTCAATTGCCGACCTTGTTGATCAGACCGGTGATCTTGCCCAGGATCGTCGACCCGATGGACGTACCCGTGATCGCCAGCACAATAGCCACCACCACCGCGATGATGCCCAGGTACTCCACCGCGGTCTGCCCCTTGTCGCCCGCGCGCCGCTGCACCGCCGTGACGGTGGTGTTCTTCCAGCCGTTCACCCGCACCTTGGTCGCAACGGCGGTCTTCAGCATCAGGTCGCTCATGGTGTTCCCCTCCGAATGACGCGTAACCGGCTTCCTCGTCGCCGGTGCCGCTTTCGACACCAGAACGGTATTCCCGGAAACCCGGTGCGCAAGAGGGCCCCAGGGCCCAATCCCGGGCCCAATAAGCGTCCCGACCGGTGTGCCGTCCCCTCATCGCCGCTCACCCCAGCCCTCGGGCCGAACCCGGCGCCGTACCGAGCCACTTGGCGGCGGCCTCGGAGCGGCTGGTGCTGTGGAGTTTGGCGAAGATGCGGTTGATGTGGTTCTTGACGGTCTTCTCGGAGATGAAGCAGGTGGCGGCGATCTGCTGGTTGTTCATGCCGGACGCGATGTGGTCCATGATCTCCGCCTCCCTCGTGCTCAGTTGGAACCTCGCCCTGTATGACGACGACTGTCCCACATCTGGTTGCACTTGCGAAAGGTTTTCCGAAGAACTTGATGGCGCGAATGTGGAGCCAACGGCCATGGAGCCCAAGCCTTCCGGCAAAAGACCGACCGAACCTTGCGCTTGCCTGAGTTGCGCCAGCAACGCCCCCGCCGCCGACGGTGTGAAGTGGGCCCTGCCCTGCTTGATGTCCCTTACGGCGGCGACCAGTTCGTCCGCCGTGAACTCGCCGTGGACCAGATAGCCGCCCGCCCCTCGGCGCAGCGCCTCCTGGACGATCTCCGACTCCCTGCTGTACGTGAGCATCACGACCGGGGCGATCCGCACCAGGTACGGGAGCGCCGAGATACCGTCCACGCCCGGCATCCGTACGTCCAGCAGGACCACGTCGGGGCGTTGGAGATGAGTCGCCTCGTACGCCTCGCGGCCGTCCGCCGCCTCCGCTACGACCGTGATGTCCGCGCGGCCCGACAACAGGGCCGTCAGCCCGGCCCGGACCACCGGGTTGTCGTCGGCCACCACGACCCGGAGGGGCGAAGTCGGCGTCGGGGGCGGGAAGTTCGGGAACGGGTTCGGTGGTGTCGGTGGCGGCTGCGGAGCGCCGGGGTGGGGCGTCGTCTGGTCCGGCATGGCTGCCTCCTCTCGGGTCGGCTGTGGGGGGATGAGTACGGTTTGCTACGGCTTCCTGCTCATGTCATCGCTGTTATCGCTGTCGTCGCTGATGTCAGCGCTCCGAGGGGGAGTTCGAGGCGGACCTCCGTGCCGCTCGCGTGGCCGCCCCTGCCGATCCGGATGCGGGCGCCCACCGACGCCGCCCGCTCGACCATGCCGACCAGGCCGAAGTGGCCTGCTCTGCGGAGCTGTTCGAGGGTGGTGCCCGGGGGCAGGCCGCGGCCGTCGTCGTAGACGCTGATGCGGAGGAGGTTGTCGTGGACTCCGGCCCGTACGTCGACCTTGGTGGGGGCCGCGTGGCGGTGGGCGTTCTCCATCGCCTCCGTCGCGATGGTGAGGAGTTGGCGGGCCACGGCGGGCGGGACCGGGGGTACGCCGTGGTCGCCGGTGGGGCGGTAGGTGGTGGGGAGGCCCGTTCGGGTGTTGAAGTCCCTTGTGCGGGCGGCCAGTTCCACCAGGACGTCCGTTCCCTGGTCGGGGTCTGCCTCGCGGCGTAGGTCCGCCAGGAGTTCACGGGATTCCGCCGCCGCCCTGCGGGCCGAGCGGGCCACCAGTTCGGCCTGTTGTCTGATCAGGGTCGGGTTCATGCGGTCCGCGCCCGCCGAGCCCGCCAGGCCGTCCGCCGCGAGCGCCACGCCGTGCAGGGTCTTCGCCACCGAGTCGTGCAACTCGCGGGCCAGGCGCGCCCGTTCGGCCCCCACCGCCTCCGTCACGGCGAGCCGGGCCTGGACGGTCGTCAGGGCGGTCGTGGCCTCGCCGAAGCGGAGCATCAGGTTGCGCAGGGTGACCCCCACCGCGCCGGCGATGACGCACAGGCCGGGGAGCAGGAACGTCTGCGCCACGACCCGGTGGGCGTCGGCCGCGGCGGTCTGGGCCAGCAGCAGGATCAGGGCCTGGAGGCTCGCGAAGCAGCCGGCGCCCCGCCAGCCGTAGACGATGCCGGCGAGCAGCGGGGTGCAGACGCTGACGTAGGCGAGGGTGCTGGTGGGGCCCGCGGAGACCAGGAGCAGGGAGCCGAAGAGGGTGTCCAGGGCGAGGAGGGAGGGGTGGCGCAGGAGGAGGGGGCCGAAGCGTTCCCAGTCCCGGAAGAGGACGTAGGAGGCCATGAAGGTGACCACCACGGCCGCGCCCACCAGGCGGGTGGCGAGGCCCGGGTTGGCGTTGAGGAGGGCGGAGGGGGCGGCCAGAGCGATCATCGCGAGGCGGAAGCCGAAGACCTGCCTGCACATCGCCTGCAGGGCGCTGACCTGGATGGGGAGAGCGATCCGGTCGTCGGCGTCCGGGCCGGGTGCGGTGAGCGGCTCCGGTGGGGCGGGAGCGGGAGCGGCTTCGGCGGGCAACTGTTCCAGCTGTGGCTGGGCCGGTGGTCTCGGGACCCCGGGGAGCTTGGACCCTGCCGGTACCCAGCCCGGCGGCAGCGCGGGCGTGACCGTCGTGACCGGGATGTCCGACGCCCCCGAGCGCACATGGTCGGGGAGGACGGTGCCGGCCGGGGGTGTGGTGATCTCCGGCGGTTTCGGGCGCCGTCGCAGCAGTCCCGTCCGTTCACGTTCGTCCGTCGTCGCCATCGTTGAAGTCGCCCCCGTTCCCGTCTACTTGCCCGTGATCGTGCTGAAGTCCGTGCCGGAGCCGAGGAGCAGGCCCGCGCCGAGGAGGAGCATGGTGGCCGGGACCATGAAGGTCGTGATCATCATGGTGGCCTTGGGGACCGCCCTGGCGGCCTTGCGGCGGGCGTTCTGCGCGTCCGTGCGGCGCATGTCCTTCGCCAGGGCGACCAGGGTGTCGACGATCGGCGCGCCCAGTTCCTCGCCCTGCTGGAGTGCCGTGACGAACATCGCGACCTGCTCGCTGTCGTTGCGCCGCCGCAGCTCCGCGAAGGCGGCGCGGCGGCTCATGCCCAGGTCCATCTGGCGTAGGGTGATGCGGAGTTCGTCCGCCCAGGGGCCCTCGTACTTCGACGCGACGCGGTCGAGCGCCTGGCGGAAGCCGAGGCCGGCGCTCACCACCACCGCGAGGACGTCGAGGAAGTCGGGCAGGGTGCGTTCGATGACGTCCTTGCGGATGCGGATCGCCGACCAGATGCCGACCTCGGTCCAGAACGCGGCGAAGGCGAACAGGATGAGGGCGAGGAGGTAGTTCCCCTTCACCAGGAACACCAGGCCGCCGACTCCGCCGAGGAAGCCGTAGACCGCCCGCCGGGCCGCGTAGCGGTCGATGGTCAGGCCGCCCGGGTTGCCCGCGAGGTCGATCTTGCGGCGGTACTTGGCGACCTGCTTGGGGCCCATCAGGCGCAGGACCATGGGCGCGTAGCGCATGCCGAGGCGGTCGACGAGGGAGTCGACGGCGCCCGTGCGGGTCGAGCCGACCTCCAGGGCCAGCACCAGGTCGGTGGGGAGTTTCGCGTCCGCGCGGTACATGCGGATGCCCGCGAAGATGCCCCACACGCTGAGGCCCATGACCAGTCCGAGTACGAGTGCCATCAGGTCTCCTTCCTCAGACGTCGATGCGGGACAGGCGGCGGATGAGGACGAAGCCGACCGCGTACAGCCCGAAGGCGATGATCACGCAGCCCTGGCCGATCGGGGAGCCCGTCATCCGTTCCAGGGCACCGGGTTTGACGCTGTTCATCAGGAAGAGGGCACCTACGCCCATCACCGGAACGGCGTACGACGTCATGTTGACCTGGGAGAGCTGGGTGCGGACCTCGCGTCGGGTCTCCTTACGCTCCTCCAGGGTCTCGGTGAGGTTGCGCAGGGCGCTGACGACCTGGCCGCCAGCCCGGTTGGAGAGCACCAACGTCGTGACGAGGACGACGAGTTCGCGGGACGGCAGCCGGTCCGCCAGCTCGCTCAGCGCGTCGTCCATGGAGGCGCCGACCGCCAACTGGTTGGCGACCTTGCCGAGTTCCTCGCCTGCCGGTGCCTCCAGCTCCTCCGCGGCCATGCTGATCGAGGTGCGCAGCGCGAGGCCGGCGTGGGTGGCGTTGGCCATGATGCGGGCCAGCTCCGGGAGTTGGTTGATGAACTTCTCGATGCGCTTCTGGCGCTGCCAGTTGAGGAACTGGATCGCCACCCCGATGCCCAACAGCCCCGCTATGGGGCCGAAGAAGGGGGCCAGGGACGCCTGGCCGATCAGCCAGAGGGCCGCCACCGTGGCCATCATGTAGACGAAGAACTCGCCCGGGGTCATGTCCAACCCCGTTGCCGCGAGCCGCAGTTCGAGCTTCCGGCCGAGCCTGGTGCGGCGCAGCCGGCGGTCCAGGTTGCGGAAGCGGCGGGTGCGGCCCATCTGGATCTGGCCGGTCGACGACAGCCGGTCGACCAGGGCCGCGCGCTGCGCCTTGCCCATCGCGTAGGCGTGCAGACCGGCCACGCCCAGGACGCAGGTCAGCAGGGTGACGCCGGTGGTGAGCGTGACGATCGTCTGGAGTTCCATGGAGTCGGTCCCTACCTACTGGCTTCTCGGAGGGCTAGCTGTTCCGCGGTGTGGGCCACGCCGAAGGCCTGTGGGAGGGGCTGGCTCGCCATGTAGAGGCGGTCGGCGGTGCGCCGCGAGAGCGGGAAGTACTCGAAGGCGCCGTAGACCCGGCCGTCGGCGGAGATGGGCTGGGGGGTGAACCGGGCCACCGTCGCCAGCCGGTACGGCTCGCTGCCGTGGCTGTCGAGGAGGGCGATCTCGGTGATGCGGCGGGCGCCGTCGGTGAAGCGGGTGAGCTGGATGATGACGTCGATGGCGCTGTTGATCTGGTCGTGCAGCGCCTCGAAGGGGATCTCGACCTCGGACATGGACGCCAGGGTCTTCAGGCGCATCAGCGCGTCCTCGGCGCTGTTGGCGTGGACGGTGGCGAGGGAGCCGTCGTGGCCGGTGGACATCGCCTGGAGCATGTCGAGGGACTCGCCGCCGCGGACCTCACCGACCACGATCCGGTCGGGGCGCATCCGCAGCGAGTTGCGGACCAGGTCGCGGATGGTGACCTGGCCTTTGCCCTCGACGTTCGGGGGCCGTGCCTCCAGCCGGATCACATGCGACTGCTGGAGCTGGAGTTCGGCCGAGTCCTCGATGGTGATGATGCGTTCGGTCTCCGGGATCAGGCCGGAGAGCGCGTTGAGGAGGGTGGTCTTCCCGGTGCCCGTCGCGCCCGACACGATGATGTTGAACTTGGCGTGCACCAGGCCCGCGAGGAGATACAGCATGTGCTCGTCCAGCGAGCCGAAGCCGACCATCTCCTGGAGCGTGAAGGAGCGCGGGAAGCGGCGGATGGTGAGGGTCGCGCCGGTCAGCGAGAGCGGCGGGATGATCACGTTGACGCGCTCGCCGGACGGCAGCCGCGCGTCGACCATCGGATTCGACTCGTCCACCCGGCGGTTGACCGTCGACACGATCCGCTCGATGGTCTGCATGAGCTGGTCGTGGGAGGGGAAGCGGAGGGGCAACTGCTCGACGCGGCCGCCGCGTTCGACGAAGATCGCGTCCGGGCCGTTGACCATGATCTCGGTGATCGAGGCGTCTTCGAGGAGCGGTTCGAGGATGCCGAGGCCGAGCGCCTCGTCGACGACCCGGCGGATCAACTGGGAGCGCTCGACGGTCGAGAGGACCGGTCCCTCACGGCTGATGATGTGCCCGAGCACCCGCTCAAGCCGGGCCCTGCGCTCGGCGGCGGCCAGCGCGCTCATCTCCGCGAGGTCGATCTCCTCCAGGAGTTTGGCGCGGTAGGAGGCGACCATGTGGCCGTCCTCGCCCCGATGGCCGTTCTCCTCGGGATGGTTGACGCGTTCCCGCAGACCCATGAGTCCTGTGCTCCTTGCTCCGCGTTCAGTGGTCGAGCGGCATGGTGGCGGTCTTGTGGGCATCACCGAAGCCGTCGTAGCCGGGGAAGACGGACGGGATGTGGACGGTGGAGGTCACCTGAACCGAGTCCCCCAGATCCGCCCGGCTGCAACTGGTGCCGCTCGCCAGGAAACTGCTGACCGCGTTCCGGCAGTCCTGCTGGTAGTCCTGCTCCAGCGAGGCGCTCCGGGCCCCGGTCCTGGCCGCCGTACCGGCCTGCTGCGCGGCGAACGCGATCAGCCCGAGCTGGACACCCGCCAAGGCGACGAGGATCAGGATCGGGATGAACCCCAGGTATTCGACGGCTACTTGGCCACGGTCTCTCCTGCCGCTGGACATCTCAGTTCGTCGCCTCCTCGACCGCGCCCGCGTGACCGTGCACCTCGAAGGGGAAGGCGATCGAGCCCGGGAAGAGGACGGGCACCTTGAGGGTGACGTCGGCCGTGACGAACCCCGTGCCCCCGCAGGTCACCGTGGCGTCCCCCCTCCACGCGTCGGACAGGTCGTCCAGGCCCGCCTGTTGGCAGGCGGCCTGCCGCTCGCCCCGGGTGGCGGCCGTGCCCGCCCGCACCGCCTCGTCGGCAGCATTCCCCGCGAGCGTGTAGGTGTACCCCACCAGCACGAACTGCCACATCAGCACCAGCGTCACAATGATCAGCGGTGTCATGCCGAGGAACTCGATGGTGACCTGGCCCCGGTCCCGCCCGCGCGAGGACTTCACAGAAGCGATCACGGACATACGCATCCCCTCACTCCCTACGACGCCGGAAGCTCACCGAGCCGCGGTCGCCGCCGCCCCGTGACCGGCCGCCCCGCTGGGCGACTTCGGGCACCTTGACCAGTCCGAGTTCGCCCGCGAGACCCCACAGTGCCTGTTTGACCACGCTCTTGTTGTCGAGTTCGTGCAGGCGGCCCGCGTCCACCGCGCCCTGGAGTTCCTTGAAGTTGGCGGGGATCGCGGTGGCGGCGACCGCCGTGCCGGTGATCCGCTGGATCAGCGGGGGCTGGATCTCCGTACCGCGTGTGTGCCGGTTGACGACGATGGTCGTCTCCTCGGCCTTGCGGATCTGGAGCCGGTCCCACATGCGGACGGTGCGCTTCGCGGCGCGTACGGCGACCACGTCCGGGGTGGTGAACAGCAGGGCCGTGTCGGCCATTTCGACGGCCGCCGCGCTCGCGCCGCTCATCTGGGCGCCGCAGTCGATGACGACGACCTCGTAGCGGGAGCGCAGCGCGCTGACGATCTGGCGGGCGGAGCGGTCGGTGACCTCCTCGCCGCGTTCGCCCTCGCCGGGGGCGAGCAGCAGCGCGACCCCGGTGTCGTGCCGGAACACGGCGTCGGCCAGGACCCGCGGCGAGATGTCGGTGATCGCGGCGAGGTCGACGACCGAGCGGCGGAACTGGACGTCCAGGTAGGAGGCGATGTCACCGGTCTGGAGGTCCATGTCGACGAGCGCGGCGCTACGGCCCGACGCCTGTGCGGCGAGGGCGAGTTGGATCGCGGCGAGGGTGGCGCCGACCCCGCCCTTGGCGCCGCTGACCGTGACGACGGTGCCGCCGACGCCGGTGAACACATCGCCGCCGTGGCCCAGATGACGCCGTACGCCCACGGACCAGGCGGCGACCGCCTGGACCCGGTTGGCCAACTCCTCGTAGCTCAGCGGCAGGGCGATGAGACCGCGGGCGCCGGAGTCCATGGCGGCCTGGAAGAGGCCGGGGCTGGCGTCCGTGGTGACGAGGATGACGCCCACCGCGGGGAAGCGCAGCGCGACCTCGCGGACCAGTTCCAGGGCGGGGACGGGACCGATGCGCTCATGCACCACCACGACCTCGGGCAGCTCGTCGACGGACTCGGCGGCGAGCCGGGCCAGGGTGTCGATGAGCTGGGTCGAGTCGGCCACCGGGGCCACCGGGTCGGCGTCCGGGAGCTGGCTGAGCAGGGTCGTGATGGCGCGGATGGCATCCGCGTCACCGACCGCCGGGAGAATCCTGGTGGGCATGCGGGCCTCTCACTTGTCCTTCGCGAGTTCGTACGTCCGGTCCTGCTCGGGCACGGTCGTATCACTGCCGGGCGCCACCAGCGCGAGCCGCACCCGCTCGGCGAACGACTCGGCGTAGGTGATCCGCTGGGCGTCGAGCGTGGTCAGCGCGAAGGTGATCGGGACGGCGTCGGTGGACTGCTGCTGGTTGCGGTCGCTGCTGTTGCCCGGGTCCAGCGCGGTGATGTGGCCGACGTCGATGACCTTCGCGTTGGTGACGATGATCTTGGACTGGTCGGGATCACCCTCTTTGGCGCCCGCGAAGGTGGCGTACACGTTGACCGTGGAGCCCGGGGTGATCTTGCCGGCGACGCCGGTCGCCGCGTCGATCATGATGGCGACCTCCTGCTGCCCGGGCTGCAGGGCCGGCTGGTCCACGATCATGTCGCTCTGCAGCAGGGAGCCCTTGCGCAGGGTGGTCACCGCGATCTTGCCCGAGATCTGCCGGAGGTCCGTCACGGCGTTGTCCGAGAGCCACCGTTTGGGCATCTCGATCTTCTCGAACTGGCCGGCGCTGAGGGCCGTGTAGGGCGCCACGTTGTTCTTGACCTGGTAGGCGGCGACCTCGGGGCCCACCTTGGACTTCACGTCGCTGATGACGGAGAGGACGCCGGCGAACGCGCCGAGGGCGCACAGGACCGACAGGAGCAGGAGTATCACGCCGCGGCGCTGACGGGAGTTCATGAACCGTACAACCTCATTGGGGATATCGGTCGAGCGGAAATGAGCGGATCGAGCGAGATCGAGCGGGATGGAGCGAGATCAAGCAGATCGTGTGCTGTAAGCGTGTCCTGTGAGTTGAGGACTTATCCGGCGGGTGTTTGGTTCTCGTGAACGGGTGGTGTCGCCGAGCAGAAGACACAACGGTCGCCGATGACGTCGATACCGCACCAATGGCACACGGACTGCCGTACCGAGGTGACCAGTTGGTAGAGCACCGACAGGTCGGGCAGATAGGTGCAGAACTCGATCAGCCTGCCCGTGCCCCACCAACTCGCCGACTCGGCGGGCAGGGTGGCCTCGCGCAGCCCCATCACGTTCCACGCCGGGGCGAGGGTGGTGCCGATCCAGTCGGACTGCAACTGGCCCTTGGCGACCAGCATCCAGGTGCCGAACTCCGGGCCTTCGAGGGTGACTCCGGGGCCGATCCGGACGAGCTGGGGCGTGGGGTGGGCCAGCACCGCGAACTGGCTGCCGGGCACCCAGGACTTGGCGTGCGACCTGAGGCCCACGGGGACCCGGTCCAGCTTGGCGACCGAGCCGAGGACCGCGCCGGCGTGGATGTAGTGCGTGAGCAGCCGGCCGGCCGAGGCGAGCACTCCGGGGCTGAGGTCGCAGGACGCGAGCTGCCTCAACTGGCGGGCCAGTACGGCGAGTCCGAGCGGGGGGAGATGCGGACGGAACAGGGCGATCCGGTCGCTCTCCAGGATGGACCGGATGGTGTGCAGCCGTCGGTCCACGCCTTCGGACACGGCCTGCGAGGACACGACGACGACATGCCCGTGCTGGTCGATGAGGGCCTGCATCTCCGACAGCGCCTGGTCCAGCGGTCGTTGATCCAGGTCCCGCAGGACGACGGCGGGCAGGGTCCGTTCGTCCTGTGGTGGCAGCGCCATGTCGGCGCTGGTCACGGCAATGGCAGTTGGCACGCGCAGCTCCCCGTCTCACGCCTGTCGGCTTGCCGGTATTACTCCGGCACACCGAGTCGACTTCATTGCGTGACTACCTCAGCACTGTAACCACGCCCCAGTGACCGGAGAACAGCGTTTGTGCAGCCGTACCGCAACTGTCATCGCGCACAACACGTCAAAACGGGGCAGGTCGAGCAGTTGATCGGGGGCCGGATACCGAAACCCGTGCGGGGGAAGTTGGTCTGGACCTCTTGACAGCGCAATTGGTCTGGACCAACTCTGGACTCCAGCGGTGGCCACCGTCCCCAGTCCCCTCCAACTCCCCCACCGGAGGCATCAGTGGACCGCGCATCAGGCAAGCTCAGCAGAAACAGACGCCTGTGGGCCGGGGTCGCCATGGCCGCCCTGGCTCTCTCCTTCGCGGGCACCGGCCAGGCGTCCGCCGCCGACATCAACAACGCGAAGAACTCCGGCTTCGAGTCTGGCCTGACCAACTGGACCTGTACGGCGGGCAGCGGCACGACCGTCTCCTCCCCGGTGCACAGCGGCGCGTCCGCGCTGAAGGGCACCCCGGCCGGGCAGGACAACGCCCAGTGCACCCAGTCGGTCGCGGTCAAGCCCAACTCGACGTACACGCTGAGCGCTTGGGTGCAGGGCGGCTACTCCTACCTCGGCGTGACGGGCACCGGCACGACGGACGTGTCGACGTGGACCCCCGACACCTCGGCCTGGAAGCAACTGTCGACGACGTTCACGACGGGCGCCTCGACCACCTCCGTCACGGTGTACACGCACGGCTGGTACGGACAGGCCGCCTACTACGCGGACGACATCTCGGTCTACGGCCCGGACGGCGGCGGTGGCGGCGACCCCGCGCCGACGGTCCCGGCGACACCGACGGGTCTGACGGTCGCGTCCACGACGTCCTCGTCGGTCTCCCTGGCCTGGAGCGCGGTCTCGGGAGCCACCGGCTACAACGTCTACCGCGACGGCGCGAAGATCACGGCGGTGACCGGAACGTCCGCCACGCTGACGGGACTTACGGCCTCCACCTCCTACTCCTTCCAGGTCACGGCGACCAACTCGGCCGGTGAGTCGGGGAAGTCGACGGCGGTGACGGGCACGACGACGGCCACGGGCGGCAACGGCGGCACCGCTCTGCCCAAGCACGCGGTGACCGGCTACTGGCAGAACTTCAACAACGGCGCGACCGTGCAGAAGCTCTCGGCCGTCTCCTCCCAGTACGACATCATCGCGGTGGCCTTCGCGGACGCGACCTCGACTCCGGGCGCGGTCTCCTTCACGCTCGACTCGGCCGGCCTCGGCGGCTACACGGTCGACCAGTTCAAGGCGGACATCGCCGCCAAGCACGCGGCCGGCAAGAAGGTCGTCATCTCGATCGGCGGCCAGAACGGCACGATCTCGGTGAGCGACTCGACGTCGGCGACGAACTTCGCCAACTCGGTCTACTCGCTGATGCAGACGTACGGCTTCGACGGCGTCGACATCGACCTGGAGAACGGTCTCAACGCGACCTATATGACACAGGCGTTGAGGTCCCTGTCGGCGAAGGCGGGCTCGTCGTTCATCCTCACGATGGCTCCGCAGACGATCGACATGCAGTCGACGTCGAACTCGTACTTCCAGACGGCCCTGAACGTGAAGGACATCCTCACGGTCGTCAACATGCAGTACTACAACAGCGGCACGATGCTGGGCTGCGACGGCAAGGTCTACGGCCAGGGCACGGTCGACTTCCTGACGGCCCTCGCCTGCATCCAGTTGCAGGGCGGCCTGGCCCCGTCGCAGGTGGGCCTCGGCCTGCCGGCCTCGACCAGCGCGGCGGGCAGCGGCTATGTCTCGCCGACCATCGTGAACAACGCCCTCGACTGCCTGACGGCCGGCACCAACTGCGGCACCTTCAAGCCGTCGAAGACCTATCCCGACCTGCGGGGCGCGATGACGTGGTCGACGAACTGGGATGCGGCCGCGGGCAGTTCGTGGTCGAACTCGGTGGGGGCGCATGTGCACGCGCTGCCGTAGGAATTGAGTCGAATTGATTCGATTCGCGAGTCGGGGTGGCGCCCCTGCCCACGGTGACATGGGTGGGGGCGCCGTTGGCCGCCGGAGCCGGTCAGAAGTGTTCGATCTCTTCGCCGTCCGGGATCTTGTAGCAGCCGGATACGACGTCCATGTCCAGCTTCGGAGGATCATTCTTCGGCATCTTAACGATATGTACGCCAGCCTTTATCTTGTCGTTGTCGGCAGTCATGCTGATGTTCTTGTTCTTGCTGGTGTCCGGCCCATAATTGACGATCTTCCACCCGTGCTTCGGCAGTTCCGTCTTCAGCTGCTCCAATGCCTCGTCGAGGTCGCCAGCCGAGGCGGGGTAAAAGCTCCACGGGTGAAGAATTTGAAAGTACGTCTCACGATCCTTGTTTGGACACTCCGCGACTGTCGGACGGTTGTCGGATGCCTTCCCTTTGACGCCGACCAGATCGTAGATACCGCTGGACACCTTTTCCATCGCGTCGGAGGCGTCACGCGAGGTGCTCGTGCCTGCGGACTTGATTTCATCAGAGTCTTTGTCAGTCATGCTGCATCCGGTGAGGGTGATGAGGGTAATGGATACGGTGAGCGCGAGAGGGCTCAGTCGGGTCTTCACGTCAAGGTGCCTTACGTCGTCGGACTGGTCCTACTTCACATGCGCCCACGGGTCGGGCGGCGGCTTCAGTTCCGCGTCATCGCCCTTTCCGACGATGACAAGGGCCTGATTGCGCAGGCTCGTGGAGCCCACGTTCCAGTAGCCGCCATGCCCCTCGGTGTCCGTGGTCATCTGGTTGGCGCCGAATCCCGGGTCGCTGGGAATGATGTAACGATCCCCGCCAAGCCCCCAGCGGCCGATGTCCGGAACCGGGTCTCCGTCGGCCTCCTCGTTCCACACATGCCCCCTGGGCACGTCCATCTCCTCGGCATCGGACACCTTGACCCCGGGACTGCCCGCGAAGACGATATCGTCGGCGTTGAGCTGCCCTGTCTCGGCCGCGGCACCGACAAGGGTCGTCCCGTACGAGTGGGCGATCACGGTGGTATGTGCCGGGGAATCGCCGGTATGCGATGCGTCGAGTCCGTCCATGAAATCGCGGAATGCCGGAGCACCGTCGTATGCGTAGTGCTCGAACGGTGCGTCCTTGACGACGCTGTCAGGTGCGTCGTAGCCGAGCCAGGTAATCGTGGAAACGGATTGTCCATCGGCATCTCGATCGGCTGTCTGCCACGTGCTGACCATCCGGTCGATGTTCCCCCCGATACTCCCCAGATCCGACGTAGTCCCCGGAACATAGACCGCCGTGTGATCCGCGGTATCCGGATTCCCGTTGGCGACGATCGCGCGGCCGTCTCCCTCGGCACTGAATCCCAACAGGTACGCCTCCGGAAGTCCGTTCGTACCGGTCGCATCGAAACGTGTCTGGATCGCGTCCATCCCGTCAAGGGACTTGCGAGCGTTCTTCCGCGCCGCGTCCCAGTCCTTCCAGGCCTGCGTCTCCATGTTGACGCCCTTCATCACAGTCCCGGTGTAGGGGTCGATGTAGGTCTGGAAACGCTCGGGTTCCGGATGCTGCTTCAGCCAGGTGCTGTACTCGCCCTGCGCGACACCGTGGGCCTCCGCGAGCACCATGCGGTTCGCCTCGTCCCGGACCGGGGACGGCAGTCCGTCGAGCGCGCCCACGGAGTCGGGGTGCAGGGAGACCCACGCGGCCTGCTGCTCCGGGGTCAGTGTCTTCCACCACTCCGCGTTGGCTTTCGGGCTGCCGTCCTTGGGAGGTTGCGGCAGCGAGTCGAGGTACTCCTTGCCCGCCGCCTGCACCCCCTTGGCGTCCGAGGCGGTGTCGGCCCAGTCCCCGTCGGAGACGGTCTGGTCGTCGTCCGCCTGCAACGCCCGCAGTTTCGGCGCCCACTCCACATCGGCCGCCGTCGCCTCCTTGAGGGCAGCGGCGATACGGTCCGCGCAATCCTGCGCGAGGCGGTGATGGGGGTTGGGGTCGACGTTGGCAGCCTGACGGCCGATGGCGGCGGCCGTGCCGTCGGTCAGGCCGCTCGCCGTGCCGCCCACGGGCGTCGTGCCGTCCTCGCCCTTCTCTCCGCCCGGCGGATAGGTGACCGAGCCGTCGGCGTTCACGGTGAGATGTGCCGCCTGGGCATCTTCGACGGCCGCGTCGAGCTTCCTCTTGGCCGCCGCCATCTCGTAGGCGAACGCGTCGAGAGCCGTGCCGACGAGACCGCATTCGATCTGGACGTAGTGGAAGTTCTTTCCCAGCTCCGTCAGTTGGACGATCGCCGCGTCCGATGCCTCGCCCTTCAGGGACTTCCGCATGGCCGCGGCTATCCGGGTCTCGATGTTGTCCTTGGCCTTGCTCGCCATGTCGGCGGTGGTGCGGTATCCGTCGGCCGCTTCCGTGTACTCGGCCTGGCGGAACGCTCTGAGTGTCGCGAGGTCCATGGCTTCCGGTCACCGCCCCTCGTCCTGGCCGCCGACAGCGGGCGTGTCGCCGTACTCCACCTTCAGGTTGCCGACCTCGACCATGATCGACTCATCGGTCCGCAGTAGGGCACTTCCCGCTCCCTGCAACAGATCCGCCAGCTTTTCACACCGGCCGCGCATATCCTTGACGTAGCGCTGCCAGGAGTCGTGGACCAGTTTCTGGGCGCTGGCGGTCTGGCAGCCGAAGTCCGCGCCGAGGCCTTCCTGACCGTCCGAGAGCGCCGTCAACGCCTTGTCGATGCCCTCACGGAGTGAGCCGACGTCCTGGCCGGCCTTGGACCAGACGGGCCTGTGCGACACCAGGGTGCCCGTGCCACCACCAGGGTCGTCTGGTACATGGTTCAGCTGCATCTGCGCGGAACTCCGCTCGACCGCCGCGGCCTTGAGCTGCTCCCACTCGTCCCACGCCATGCGCGGCTCCCCCCCCCCGTTTCCCGTCGTACGCCGTGGAGTCGTCGGTTTCCGTGGGCCCCCGCGACGCCGTGGCGTTCGAGTCGTACGGTAATACCCCTGCCTCTGCCGCCCCATCCGTTCCGGCTACCACGGGCTCTGAGTATCCGTACTCAGGCTGAATCCGTACTCAGGTGAAATCCGGTCCTAGGCCGAACCATGGGCACTCACCTCGTCCCGTACGCCGCCGCACCCTCCCTCGGCAGCGTCGCCCACATCCGCGTCCCGCCGCCCGGTTCGCGTGACTCACCGAAGCCCCAACTGCCGTCGCAGGCACGGCAGACGCAGTCAAGGACCCGGAGGGCCGCGCGGCGGCGGGTGTCGCAGGCCGTGGCGAGGCGGGGTTGGGTGTGGCGGGGGTGGCTGTCGTAGGCGGTCAGGCGGAGGGCGGACGCGCGGTAGCGGAGGGAGAGGTAGACGTTCGTGGATTCGGCGAACTGGGCTGCGGTCGCCGCGAGTTCACCGACCGCTGCAGCGCCGGGTCCAGCAGGTCATGCAGGTTGTGCGCCTTGAGGATCTCCCGCGTCGCCGCCCTCGCGAGGGCCGGGCTGGCCAGGGCCGCAGGGAGCGTAAGGCTGTAGGCGAGGGTTTCGCGGATGGGTGGGGTGGGGTCTGCCGTGAAGGTGGGGGCAACGGGGCATGGGCGAGGCTCCGTTTCTGTGGGTACGGCGATGGGGTTCGCGTCGGCGGCTTTCGGTGGCCTGTCTCCCTGGCGCGGGCCCGCCCCTCCGAGGGCAGAAGGTTGCGGGCAGGCCCGCGCGATGCGCTTCCGACTGCCGTGGGTAGCTCGTTCATTAGCGTACGGCTGCCGGCATGACCGGCGAGTACGCGGCGGGGCTGCTCGGCGTGGATCGCGGCAAGATCTCCAACATCGAGTCGGGCACACGAGCCATCAGCCCCGAACGGCTGCGCACCCTGGCCTGCAACTGCGACTGCGACGACGAGGCGTACCTCGACGCCTTGGTCGAGATGGCCCAACCCACCCAGCGGGGGCTGGTGGGAGAAGTACCGGGGCAGCCTTCCCGCCGGAATCCTCGATATCGCAGAGTTGGAACACCACGCCGTACGTATCCGCAGCGTGCACCTGATCCACATGCCGGGGCTGCTTCAATCCAGCGACCATGCCCAAGCCGTCTTCAAGGCGGCACTGCCGCCGTTGCCCGAGCACGAGGTCGCCCTCAGGCTCGCACACCGGCGGTCGGAGTCGCGGGGCGGGGCGCGTCCGGGGCGCACGCGTCCCGGGTCAGCCTTCCGTGCAGTACGCGTCCGGCCCGACGGGCGCCGCCGGAAAGACCTCGTCGCCGTCCAGCCACCCCTGAAGCCGCTCGGCCAGGGTGAAGTCCTCGGGGAACAGCGCCTCCCCGTGCCAGGGGCACCGGGCGTTGGGATCCCAGCCCCACATCCGGCCCTCCGGGGTACTGAAGTCGACGAGGGACCAAATCGCACAGCCCCACGTCAACAGCGGTACGACGGAGGGCGGGTGGCCGGGGGTTCGGCGCCAGCGCAGGTACTCCTCCACCAGTCGGCCGCTGTCACTGAACCGGTACTCCCTGTCCGTGAGGGACAGCGCCTCACCCCGGCGGCCGAACCCACCATCGGCTACTTCGAGATGGATCCGTCTGAGGAGCGCGGGCATCGGATAGCCGACCGCGCCTTCCAGCTCGGTCACGGCCTCCGGCGGGGCGGTCGGCGGCCGTTCGCCTGCCCGATACCGTGCCCGGACAGCATGGATGATCGCGTCCTCGGTCATGCCTTCATTCGTAACAGCCGTCACTGACAACGGGCCCGGGCCGACCTTGCGCCCCACCGGTCGGCGCAACCTGAAACATTTCTGTGGGTCCACCGCATCAGTACAAGTGAGGGCGCGGCAGGCAGCAACCCGCGGGGGTCAGGGGGAACGGGTATGAGACGACAGGGACGGGACGATGCGTACGAGGAGTTCGCCGCCGCGCGGGCCGGGCATCTCTATCGGTCGGCCTGTCTGCTGACCGCCGGGGACACGCATCTCGCCGAGGATCTGGTGCAGGAGACCCTCGGCCGGCTGTACGTCGGCTGGGGACGGATGGCCCGGGTCGGCAACCCCGCCGGGTACGCGCAGACCGTCCTCACCCGGACCTTCCTCGCCCATCAGCGGCGCCGCAGCAGCACCGAGCGCGCCACCGACGTACTCCCGGACCTGCCCGACCCCGGCGGCTCGGGCCGTGACACCCCGTTGCGGCTGACCCTGCTCCAGGCCCTCTCCCGGCTGCCCGCCAAGGACCGGGCCGTGATCGTCCTGCGGTACTGGGAGGACCGGTCCGTGGAGGAGACCGCCGACGTCATGCACGTCAGCTCGGCCGCCGTACGCACCCGGTGCGTCCGCGCGCTCGGCCGGCTGCGGGAGCTGCTCGGCGAGAGCCTCGACGAATACGCGCGCCCGTAATCCCTTCATCTCAACTCCCTTTCCTCCCCAGCGAAAACGGTGGTCCGCCATGCCCGACGTCCAACACAGCGAATCCCTCGACCCCTTCGAGGAACGGCTCGCCGCCGGCCTGCACCACACGGCCGACGCCTTCGAGACCGACCGGGCCGCGCTCGCCACCGCCGGTGCCCTCAAGGGACGCCGGCGCCTGCTGCGGCGCCGGAACGCCGCGGTCATGGGCGGTGCCGCCGGTATCGCCCTCGTCGGAGTCGGCGGGGCCCTGCTGCTGCCGAGCGGACACTCCCCGGAGGCGCAGGGCTCAGCGGCCACCTCCACCCGGGCCTCCGCCTCCGCCCCGGCACCCGTCCCTGCGAACACCTTGATCAGTACGCTCGAAATGCTGCTCCCGGACGGCAAGTTCTCCAAGGCCGTCGCCCGCGGCACCGACGAGGAACCGGGGCCGTACGTCCAACTCGTCTACGACGACGGGAAGGGCGCGTCGGCCGTCAGCGTCAGCCTGGGCCGGGTGCAGCCGGGGAGCGACCAGGCGCGGCAGACGACGACGTGCCCGGGGAAGGCGTTCGCGCACTACGACGCGTGCGGCACCAGCCGGTTGGCGGACGGGTCGGTGGTCATGGTCCTTCAGGGGTACGAGTATCCGGACCGCCGGGTGGACACCAAGTGGTGGAGCGCCGAACTGGTCACCCCGCAGGGGCAGCACGTCGGTGTCAGCGAGTGGAACGCCGCCGCCGAGAAGGACGCGCCCGTGAGTAGGAGTCGACCGCCGCTGTCCGCAGGGCAGTTGAGGAAACTGGCCGCCGCGCGGGAGTGGCGGGACGCGATCGACGCTATTCCGGCCGATCCCAACACGCCGACCACGCCCACCAGTTCGGGCTCCAGCGGTACGACCGGCCTGCTGTCCGTGACCTCCACCCTCAAGACCCTGCTGCCGAAGGGCCTCACGGTGTCCGAGGCCGGCGCCACCGACGACGCCGGGTTCGGCTATCTCGTCGTCGACGACGGCAAGGGCAAGAGCCTCGTGCAGGTCAACGTGCAGGCGAACATGTCGGACGTCGAGGGCGACCTCTTCGGCTCCGGCGCGGAGGTCCTGTCGGACGGCACGAAGGTCGCCGTACACCAGGGGGCGGGCGAGAAGGGCGGCGCCGGGGTCGTGATGTGGACCGTCGACACCATCCGGACCGACGGGACGCGGGTGGTGGTCAGCGCCTTCAACTCCGGCGCCCAGGACACCACCGCGACCCGCACGACCCCGGCCCTGACGGTGCAACAGCTTCGGCAGATCGCCCTGAGCCCCGACTGGCTCTGAGCCCGGGAGACGGGCTAGTCCTTGCGGACCTCGGCCTCCGCCTCCGCCAGCTCCGCCTCGTCTATCTCCGCCGACTCGTCGTCCTCGTCGTCGGCGTCCGCGCCGTCCTCGAAGTAGGCGTCGAGAACCGCGTCGAGCCGCGTCTCCCATTCGGCGAACCTGCTCCGGGCCGCCGCCTCGATCTCGATCGGGTACCAGCGGCGGTCGGGAGTGTGCACCGTGATGGTGAAACGCTTGCCGAAGCGCGGGGTCTCGGTCTCGACCGCACCGATCTCGTCCCAGCGGAACTCGCAGCTCTGGTCGTCCAGGCGCAGTCGTACGCCCTTCGCGTCCGCGACGATCTCCGCACGACGGTCGGACGCCTCGAAGACGGGACCGTCGCCTTCGCCGTCGTCCTCGGACGACTCGGCGTCGGCTTCACCGACCGCTTCGTCATCCGTTTCATCGGCATCATCGCCCTCGGCGACGACGTCCTCGACCTCGGCCTTCTCGGCGTCGACCTTCGGGGCCGGGGACTCCTCGCCCTCGGGCTCCTCGGGCTCCTCCGAGGACACGGCGGGTGCGGTGAGCCCGGGGATGAAGGCCGGGTCGAATCCGGCGCCCTCCAGGGGCTGGCTGCTCGAACCTATGCGCTGCTCCACAGCGGGAAGTATGGTCGACGATCCTGTGTCGGGCACAGCCAGCCCCAACTTCGTTATCAGACTCCTACAACAGAGCCTGGACCACGAAGTGCTAGACGAACACGCTCAGCACCGCCGCCACCGCGAACCCGGCGACCGACAGCACCGACTCCAGTACGGTCCACGTCTTCAACGTGTCCCGCTCGCTGATCCCGAAGTACTTCGCCACCATCCAGAAACCGCCGTCGTTGACGTGCGAGGCGAAGATCGAGCCCGCCGAGATGGCCATGATGACGAGCGCGACGAAGGCCTGGGAGTGGTCGCCCTCCGCGAGGAGCGGGGCCACGATGCCCGCCGTCGTCACGATCGCGACCGTCGCCGAACCCTGGGCCACGCGCAGGACCAGCGAAATCAGGTACGACAGCACGAGCACTGGCAGGCCCACGTCGTGGAAGGTGTCCGAGAGGGCCTGGGCGACGCCGCTCGCCTTGAGGACGGCGCCGAAGATCCCGCCCGCGCCGACGACCAGCAGGATGTTGCCGACCGGTTTGAGGGAGGCGGTGGAGACGGTCTCCAGGGACTTGCGGGACCAGCCTCGCCGTAGACCGAGGAGGTAGTACGCGAGGAGCAGCGCGATGGTCAGGGCGACGAAGGGGCTGCCGAAGAATTCGAGCACCGAGCGGCCGGTGGACGGGTCGAAGGCGATCGAGGAGAAGGTGGCCGCCAGGATCAGGACGAGGGGTGTGCCGATGATCGCGAGGACCGTGGCCAGCGGTACCGGCTTCTCCTGCGGTTCGACGCCGGCCGCGCGCTGTTCGTCGATGACCGCCTGCTTGGCCTCGGCCGCCGCCTCGACCATGTCCTGCGGTACGGCGACGAAGATCCGCTTGCCGATCCAGGCGGCGTAGGCCCAGGCGGCGAGCACGGCGGGGAGGCCGCAGACGATGCCCATGAGGATGACCCAGCCGAGCTGGACGTGCAGGAGGCCGGCGGCCGCCACGGGACCGGGGTGCGGCGGCAGGAACGCGTGGGTCATCGACAGACCGGCGAGCAGCGGCAGGCAGTAGAGCAGGATCGACTTGCCGCCGCGCTTGGCGGCGGCGTACACGATCGGCGCGAGGACGAAGATGCCGACGTCGAAGAAGACCGGGATGCCGAAGATCAGTCCGGTGAGGCCCATGGCGAGGGGCGCTCGCTTCTCGCCGAAGAGGTTGAGCAGTCGGGACGCCAACACCTCTGCGCCGCCGCTGACTTCGAGGATCGCGCCGAGCATGGTGCCGAGGCCGATGATGATAGCGACATGGCCGAGGATGCCGCCCATGCCGGACTCGATGGTGGAGACGGCGTCCGAGCGCTGGACCGTGCCGAAGAGTTCGGTGACCGACAGGCCGGAGAGCAGGCCGACGGTTATGGAGACGGCGAGGAGGGCCACGAACGGCTGGAGTCTGACCTTGATGATCAGGAACAGCAGGAGCGCGATGCCGAGGGCGGCGACCGTGAGCAGACCTGCGGTGCCGTCGAGGAGGAGGAGCAGGCCTCCGGTGTGGGGTGGGGTCGCGGGGGCGGTGGCGGCGAGCGGTAGGGACATGAGGGGGTCCTCGTGGTCGTAAAGGCATGGGACTTTCGGGCGTGGGGGATCGCGGTTCGGCACCCCGAGGGGTGCCGAACCGTCGTACGATGTGCGGGAGTTGAGTGAGCGTCAGGCGTCGAGGACGGCCAGTGCGTCGATCTCGATCAGCAGCCCGGCGGGCAGGCCGACGTAGACCGTCGTGCGCGCGGCCGGTGCCCCGGTGAGGTGGTGCTCGAAGTACTCGTTGTAGATCGCGTTCATCTCGGCGAAGTGGTCCACGTCCGTCAGATAGACGCGCAGCATCATCACGTCGTCCCAGCTCGCACCGCCCTCTTCCAGGATCGCCTTGACGTTGGCGAGGGTCTGGAGGGTCTGTTCGCGCAGGGTGGGCCCGGCGGGTGTCGGGGGCTGCCCCTCGACCGCGGGCAGGAAGCCGACCTGGCCCGCGACCTGGAGGATGTTGCCCTTCCGGACGCCGTGCGAGAACTTCGCGGGCGGGGTGGTGTGGGTCTTCGGGGTGAGGGCGATCTTCTCGGTCATGTGGTGGCTTCCTTGACGGGTGTTCGGCCGGAGTACTCGCCGCTGATGGCGTCCGCCGTACGACGGACCAGCGGGAGCAGGGTGAGGAGTTCGTCGGCGGTGACGACGACATTGGGCGCGGAGACCGACATCGCGGCGACCACGCGTCCGTCGGCGCCCCGGATCGGCGCGGCGACGCAGTTGATGGACTCTTCGTGGCCGCCGAGGTCGGTGGCCCAGCCCTGTTCCCGCACCTTCTCCAACTCCCGTACGAAAGCGGGGGCGTTGGGCGTGGAGCGAGCGGTGTACATCGGGTAGTCGAGCTTGTCGGCGAGTACCCGGCGCTCGCTCTCCGGGAGGTCGGCGAGCAGCAGCTTCGCTACGGCGGCGACGGTGATGGCGACCGGCTTGCCGATCCGTGAGTACATGCGCACCGGGTAGCGGCTCTCCACCTTGTCGATGTAGAGGACCTCGTTCTCCTCGTACACCGCGAGGTGGACGGTATGCCCGCACTGTTCGTTCAGCCGTACGAGATGGGGGTGGGCGATCTCGCGGATGTCGAGGTTCTCCATCGCCTCCTGGGCGAGGGCGATGAGGCGGGCGCCGAGGCGGTAGCGCTGGTCGGACTGGCGGTAGACGAGCCCGTGTTCGTGCAGGGTGCGCAGCAGCCGCAGGGCCGTCGACTTGTGGACGTCGAGGCGGTCGGCGACCTGGCCGAGGTCGGCGGGGCCCTCGGCGAGCAGCGGCAGGATGCTGAGCGCGCGGTCGACGGTCTGACTCATGGCGTACATACCTCCTCGTCGGCCCAGTCGGCGGCGTCGGTCCAGCCGGGGCCGAGTCGAAGTCTCCCCCACGCCTGGTCGTCGAGGGCGACCAGGCGGTCGGCGTGGTCGCGGGCCGGGGGCGGGGCGAGGTCGCCGGGGACGGTGAGGGCGGCGGCGGCCGTGAGGTGGCCGTGCCGCAGCCGGTCCCGTACGGGAAGTCCCCGCAGGGTCGCGGAGAGAAAACCGGCGGCGAAGGCGTCCCCGGCGCCGACCGCGGCCACGACGTCGACGTGCGGCGCGGGCACGAAGGTGACCTGCCGCCTGTGGAAGACGGTGGCCCCGCGTCCGCCCTGCTTGACGACGAGCGTCTCCGGGTCGGGAAAGGCGGCCCGGACCGCCTCCGCCCCCACCAGCCCCCACACCTCGGCGGCCTCGTCCTCGCCGACGAAGACGAGGTCGGCGCCGCGCGCCAGTTCAAGGAGCACGCTTGGCCCGTCGGCCGAACGGCCCAGCGCGGGGCGGTGGTTGACGTCGAAGGAGAGCAGCGGGCGGCCGGCCCGGATCGCGGTCAGCTCGCGGACCAGGCCGAGGCAGCCCTCGGACAGCATCGGGGTGATCCCGGACAGGTGCAGCACGCGGGCCGCCCGCACCGCGTCCAGGTCGACGGTGTCGACGGCCATCGCGGAGGCGGCGGATCCGGCCCGGTAGTAGGCCACCTCGTGTGCGTCGGTGGCCCGGTCCCCGGCGGTGCGGAAGTAGACGCCGGTCGGACGCGCGGGATCACGTCGCACGGCGGACACGTCCACGCCGTAGCCGCCGATCGTCTCGACGAGATGGTCGCCGAAGCCGTCGGCCCCGACCCGGCTGACCCAGCGGACGCTGTGCCCGGCCGCGGCCAGCACACAGGCGACGTTCGACTCGGCACCGCCGATGGCGCGGTCGAAGGACGGTACGTCGGCGAGGCGGCCGGGGCGGCTGGGTAGGAAGGTGACCATGGACTCGCCCAGCGCTACGACGTCCACGACGTCACGGGCGGCGGTCGACTGTCCGTCGGCGGTCACGATGCTGATGGCTCCTCGTCGGTGCGCCGGGGGCGGTGGCTCCGTTGACCCGGTGTTGGGCGAGATGTTAGACAGCGGTAAGCGATATACGCAATGAAGGTTGCAGTTATTGCAACGGTCCAGATCAGATGCAGTTCAGGTCCTGTTCAGGGAGGCCCCATGGTCCGCGCCACCGGTACCGAAGCGCTCGCCCGGCTCGCCGGGGAACGCGTCGACCACCGTTTCAAGGGCCTCCCCCCGGGCGCGGCCGGCCGCACCCTCGCCGAGCTGGCGGCCGAGCGCCGCAACCTCTTCACCGGCGGCTTCACCACCCCCGTCCTCGCCCTCTCCGCCGAGCACCTGGAGCACAACCTCCGCCTCATGGAGACCTACGCGACCCGCCACGGCCTCGCCTTCGCCCCACACGGCAAGACCTCCATGGCCCCTCAGCTCTTCCACCGCCAACTCGCCCACGGGGCCTGGGGCATCACCCTCGCGGTCCCCCACCAGGTGCGCGTGGCAAGGGAGTTCGGGATCGAGCGGATCTTCCTGGCGAACGAACTCGTCGACACCGCCGCCCTGAGGTGGATCTCCGCCGAACAGGACACGGACCCCGACTTCCGCCTCATCTGCTACGTCGACTCCGTGCGCGGAGTGGAGTCGATGGACGCGGCCCTGCGCGGCGCCGCCCGCCCGCTGGACGTCGTCGTCGAACTGGCCGCCGGTGAGGGCGCCCGCACCGGCGTGCGCACGGAGGCGGAGTGCGCGGCGGTCGCGGACGCGGTGGCCGCCGCGGAGACACTGCGGCTGGTCGGGGTCGCGGGCTACGAGGGTGAGGTGCCGCAGGCCGACCCGGAGCGCGTGCACACCTGGCTGCGCCGACTGACCTCGCTCGCCGTGGAGTTCGACAAGGCGGGGCGGTTCGCCGGGACCGGGCTCGACGAGATCGTGGTCAGCGCGGGCGGCAGCGCCTGGTTCGACGCGGTGGCCGACGTCTTCGCCGAACTGCCCGAACTCTCCCTCCCCGCACTGAAGTTGCTGCGCTCGGGCGCCTACGTCTCGCACGACGACGGCCACTACCGCAAGCTGACCCCCTTCACCCGGGTCCCCGAGGAGGGCGCGCTGGAGCCCGCCTTCCGGCTCTGGGCGCAGATCGTCTCCCGCCCCTCCCCCGAGCAGGCCTTCGCCAACGCGGGCAAGCGGGACGCGGCCTACGACCTCGACCTCCCGCTCGCCCAGGTCGTGCGCCGGGACGGCACCGAACGCCCGGCGGCCGGCGTCGCGGTCACCGGCCTGTCCGACCAGCACGCCTGGCTGCGGACGACGCCCGAGGCGGACCTGGAGGTGGGCGACTGGCTCGGGATGGGTCTGTCCCACCCCTGCACGTCCTTCGACAAGTGGCAGTTGATCCCGGTGGCGGAGGCGGACGGGACGGTCGTCGACTACATCCGTACGTTCTTCTAGTCCGTACGTTCTTCCAGGAGGAGTCGTGGAGCAGCTCGTCATCCGGGACGCGGACGTCGTCGACGGCAGCGGTGGTCCGTCGTACCGCGCCGACGTCGTGATCGACCACGGACGGATCGTCTCGATCGTGCAGGAGGCAGCGGCGGCGGGCTGTCAACGCCCCGAGGCGCGGCGGGAGTTGGACGCGGAGGGGCTGGTCCTCTCCCCCGGCTTCATCGACATGCACGCCCACAGCGACCTGGCCCTGCTGCGCGACCCGGACCACAGCGCGAAGGCGGCGCAGGGGGTGACTCTCGAAGTCCTCGGCCAGGACGGGCTGTCGTACGCCCCGGTGGACGACCGCACTCTCGCTGAGGTCCGCCGGGCGATCACCGGGTGGAACGGGTACGGCGACGACATCGACTTCGACTGGCGCTCGGTCGGCGAGTACCTGGACCGCCTGGACCGGGGCATCGCGGTGAACGCCGCCTATCTGATCCCCCAGGGGACGGTCCGGATGCTGGCCGTCGGCTGGGAGGACCGGGCGGCGACTCCTCAAGAGCTGGACCGGATGAGGCAGTTGGTCGCCGAGGGCATGGAGCAGGGCGCGGTCGGCATGTCGTCCGGGCTGACGTACACGCCCGGAATGTACGCGAAGGACGCCGAACTGACCGAGCTGTGCCGAGTGGTGGCGTCGTACGACGGCTATTACTGCCCGCACCACCGCTCGTACGGCGCGGGCGCGCTGGAGGCCTACCAGGAGATGGTGGAGCTGACCCGCGAGGCGGACTGCTCCCTCCATCTCGCCCACGCCACCATGAACTTCGGCGTGAACGAGGGCCGGGCACCGGAGCTGATCGCGTTGCTGGACGAGGCACTGGCGGCCGGCGCGGACATCAGCCTGGACACCTACCCCTACACCCCCGGCTGCACAACGCTCGTGGCGATGCTGCCGAGTTGGGCGAGCGAGGGCGGCCCGGAGGCGATCCTGAAGCGGCTGGCGGACGACGACACCGCCGAGCGGATCCGCCACCACCTGGAGGTGATCGGGGCGGACGGCTGCCACGGGGTGCCGATCGAGTGGGACACGATCGAGATCTCGGGTGTCGCCGATCCCGCGCTGGCGGAACACGTCGGCCGCCGCCTCGACAGCTGGACCACCGCCCGCCGCCTGCTCCTGGCCGACCGGCTCGGCTCGACGATCCTCCAGCACGTGGGCCACGAGGAGAACGTCCGCACGATCATGCGGCACCGCGTCCATACGGGTGGCTCGGACGGCGTACTCCAGGGCAGCAAGCCGCATCCGCGGGCGTACGGCACGTTCCCGCGCTATCTCGGCCACTACGTAAGGGAGTTGGGGATCCTGTCCCTGGAGGAGTGCGTCGCGCACCTCACCTCGCGCCCGGCGGCGCGCCTGCGCCTGCCGGACCGGGGCCTGATCCGCGAGGGATACCGCGCCGACCTGGTCCTGTTCGACCCGGCGACGGTGGCGGCGGACGCGACATTCGAGGAGCCGCGCAGGCTGCCCACCGGCATCCCCCATGTCCTGGTCGACGGCCGTTTCGTGATCGAGGACGGCCGGCGGACGGACGTACTGGCGGGGCGGTCGGTCCGTCGCAGTCCCGTGCGACGGAACGCCAACCTCCGCCCCTGACCTACGGCTTGGGCAGCGTGCAGGTACTCGCGCTGAGGTTCAGCACGTTGGCCGAGGTGAAGCAGGCCGGGATGTTGTAGGTCTCCTCGGCGTAGTTGATGCCCTCACGGACGGTCACCGTGCCGTTCGCATCGACCTCGCACGGGTTGTTCTCCGTGCAGGTCTCGCCGTCCTCGTTGCCCGTGTTGTTGACGGCGACGACCTGGCCGGTGCTGGTGTCGATCACCGGCGACCCGGAGGTACCGCCGATGGTGTTGCAGGCGGAGGTGTAGCGGACCGAGTCCTTCCAGGTCCAGTCGCCCTCCTTCAGCCGGTACACGAACCCGTCGATGTTGCAGCTGTAGATCGTCTTCCAGTAGCCGGAGACCACCTTGATGGCACTGCCGGCGGTCGGGTGCGTGGCGCTCACGGTGAGCGGGCTGATGTTGTACGCGCTCTTGATCGCCGCGTACGTGGTGGTGGTGCGGTAGATCGTCACGTCCGTGTCGGTCATCGTCGAGTAGACGACCTGGTTGGCGCGGAGCGTGGCGACCTTGGTGCCGGCCGAGTTCAGCAGCCCGAAGGTACGGCTGGAGGACTGCCCGGTGATGACCTCACCGGGGTCCGGGAAGCCGGTCTCCAGGCAGTGGCCGTTGGTCATGACCAGCGCCGGGGCGGTGTCGGTCGAGTTGGGGAAGCGGATGACCGAACCGGAGCAGTTGCTGAGCGAGACGGTCCCGGCGAAGTCGACGGTCACCGCCGCCGCCCGCGGCGCGGCGACCGCGGGTGCCACACCGGTCCCGGCGATGGCCAGGACGGAGAGTGCGGCAAGGAGAGGCTTGTTCATGTGGGGGTCCCCTCTTACAGACACGAGCGACCGGAGATCTTCCGGCCGCCTACGGTCTTGTCATGCGCATTGTGAAGGGGTGAGTGCGCGAGGGGCAAGCAACTGTTTCCGGCCGCAGGTCACTTGGGCCGTTTGGTCGCGCCGTGGCCGCGGCCCTGACTGCCGGGCTTGGGGCCGGTGGTGGGTGTGGTCGACGGTGCGACCGACGTGGCGGCAGGAGACGTGGTCGCGGGGGCGGAGGACACCGGGCGGCTCGCCGACGTACCCGCACCGGAGGTCGGCGACGGGGAGGCAGGGGAAGAAGCGGGGGAGGCTGCGGTTGTCGCGGACGCGGAGCCCTCAGGGGACGCCGAGGCGTCCTCCTCCGCCGGAGCACCCGTGGATTCCCCGGCCGTCGACACCTTCACGCGGTCACCCTTCCCCGGCGACCCGTCCGAGGACGACCCGGAGGGGGTGAGGCTCACGACCAGAGCGGCAACGGACAGGACCCCCGCCGCGCCCGCGGCGACGGCGACACGGCGTGGTCGGCGAGCATCCCGCCGGGCGTCCCGACGGGTACGCGCCCGCCCGCCCGGCGCCTCCGGGCCTTCCGCCGGTACCGGTGCCGGTACGGGTACCGGAGGCAGCTCGCGGGTCTCGTCGTAGGCGTTCTGCCAGCCGTGGGCGGTCGCGGGGTCGGCGTACGCGTCGTAGGACGGCACCGAATCGGCCTGCGGGTGGTACACGTTCGGCGGCTCGGGCGCGCCGTGTACCCCGTTCTCGGACTGAGTTGGCCTGGACATGACCGCGCATTCTAGGGACAGGTGGGGCCTCCGAGACAGTTACCGGCGATAACGACCCAATCCGCCACGTCCCACGTGGTGGAAAACACGACGCGACAGGCGTTACCGCGCCGTAAGCTCACCGACATGCAGGTGATCCAGTCGACGAAGCTCTCCAATGTCTGTTACGAGATCCGGGGCCCGGTTCTCGAAGAGGCGATGCGTCTGGAGGCGGCAGGCCACCGCATCCTGAAGCTGAACACGGGGAACCCGGCCGCGTTCGGGTTCGAGTGTCCGCCCGAGATCCTGGAGGACATCCTCCGGAACGTGTCGTCGGCGCACGGGTATGGCGATGCGAAGGGGCTGCTGGCCGCCCGGCGCGCGGTGGTGATGCACAACCAGACGCTGGGCATCGAGACGGACGTCGAGCATGTCTTCATCGGCAACGGCGTCTCCGAGCTGATCGTCATGGCGATGCAGGGGCTGCTCGACGACGGGGACGAGGTCCTCGTACCGTCCCCGGACTACCCGCTGTGGACCGCCGCCGTCTCGCTCTCCGGCGGGACCGCCGTCCACTACCGCTGCGACGAGCAGTCCGACTGGATGCCCGACCTCGCCGACGTGGAGCGCAAGGTCACCGACCGCACCAAGGCGATCGTCATCATCAACCCCAACAACCCGACGGGGGCCGTGTACGACGAGGCGATGCTGCGCGGGCTGACCGACATCGCCCGCCGCCACAACCTGCTCGTCTGCTCCGACGAGATCTACGACAAGATCCTCTACGACGGCGCCACACACACCCCGACCGCGAAGATCGCCCCGGACCTGCTGACGCTCACCTTCAACGGCATGTCCAAGGCCTACCGGGTGGCCGGTTACCGCGTCGGGTGGATGTCGATCTCCGGGCCGCGCGCGCACGCCGAGTCCTATATCGAGGGTCTGACGATCCTGGCCAACATGCGGCTGTGCGCCAACATGCCCGGCCAGCACGGAGTGGTCGCCGCGCTCAGCGGCCGGCAGACCATCCAGGACCTGGTGCTGCCGGGCGGGCGGCTCAAGGAGCAACGGGATGTCGCATACGAGCTGCTGACCCAGATCCCGGGGGTGAGCTGCGTGAAGCCGAAGGGCGCGCTGTATCTGTTCCCGCGGCTCGATCCACAGGTCTTCAAGGTCAAGGACGACCGGCAGATGGTGCTCGACCTGCTGCGCCAGGAGAAGATCATGGTCGTCCAGGGCACCGGCTTCAACTGGTCCGAGCCCGACCACTTCCGCGTCGTGACACTGCCCTCGGTCGGGGATCTGCGGGACGCGGTGACCCGGATCGGGAACTTCCTGGACGGGTACAGCCAGCTCTAAACCTCACGGCCCGTGGTTTCGGCCACTTCTTCCGGTCGCTTTTCGGTCTCGCACAACTTTAGACGGAATCTAAGCTAGGATGGTTTCCTGTCAGAGCACAGGAGACCATGCCATGTACGAACCGATCCGCACCAAGTCGGTCCACACCACGCTGGCCCGCACCCCCTCCGACTTCCCCCACCGGTCGCGCGAGGAGGAACTGGACATCCAGCTCGCGGGTCACCTCGCCGCGCTGCTCGCGGTCACCGACGAGCTGCGCGCGCTGGCGCCGTCCGCCGATCTCGACGCGGCGGCCGAGCGCCTCGCCGGTCAGCTCACGCGCCTGCGCGGCGGCACCACGCCGAGGCTCGCGTCCGACGCCTCCTCCGGGTCCCACCTGGCGAGCCTGCACCAACGCGCGCATGTCCTCGCCGGGCGCGCCCTGGTGGTCGCGGCGTCCCGCGCGGACACCGCCGCCGCGATCCTGTCCGCCGAGCGGATGGACGCCCACCGGGCCAGTGCGCTGACCTGAGCCGGGGCGCCCAAGTGGGCGGCACCTCAAGCGTGTTGATCCGGGACCGGCATGACACGTGCCGTTCATCCGTTCTCGCGAGGAATGTTGGGTTCCGCGAGCACGCTGCCCCTCGTGAGACGTATCGCGGGAATCGTCCTCGCGGTGTTGCTGATCGGCGGAGTGGTGGCAGCCGTCGTAGCGGGCCGGGACAACGGGGACAAGGGCACGGCAACGAAGACCGTGCACGGTGTGATCGGTTCGGAGAAGGCGGACTTCTTCGCCGATCCCGATGTGGTGAAGGCCCTCGCCGCCAAGGGCTTCACCGTCAAGACGGAGACCTCCGGCTCCTGGGCCATGGAGGGGCTCGACCTCAAGGGCTACGACTTCGCCTTCCCCTCCAGCCAGGCGCCCGCCGACGCGCTCGCCGACAAGTACAAGGTGCGGCAGCCGTTGCCGCGGCCCTTCTACTCGCCGCTCGTCGTCGTCGCGCACCGCAGCGCCGCCCAGGTCCTCGCGGCCAACGGGCTCGCCACGCTGGACAAGAGCCAGGACCGGGGCACGCTGAAGATGGCCGCCTATCTGGACGCGGCGAAGCGGGACCGGACCTGGCAGCAGCTCAAGGGGGCCGAAAAGCACGGGGAGTTGACCGGCACCCTCTACATCGCGTCCACCGACCCGGAGACCTCCAACTCGGGTGCGCTGTACCTCGCGGCCGCTTCCTACGTCGCCAACGGGGGCCGGGTGGCGGCCAGTAGCGCCGATGTCGATCGCACCGCGCCCCTGATGCACAAGCTGATCAGCGTGCAGGGCGCCCAACAGTCCAGCTCTGACGCCCCGTTCCGGGACTTCATCAGCGGCGCCGGCAATCCGCTGGTCCTCGTGTACGAGTCCCAGGTGGCCTCCCTGCTCCTCGACAAGCAGCCGGTCGGCGACCTCGTCGTCCTCTACCCGGACACCACGGCCAACAGCGACCACACCGTCGTACCGCTCACGCCCGAGGGCCGGGAACTCGGTCAACTCCTCAGCAGCGACCCGACGTTGCGCAGGTTGGCGGTACGGCACGGGTTCCGGCCGCAGGGCGACACCGCCGAGTTCGTCGCGGCCACCGCCGCCCACTCCAGCTATCTCAACCAGACACTGACCGGCGTCCGGCAGGCGCCCGTGCCCACCTCCAAGGTGCTGCACGACATGGCGCGCCGGGCGCGCGGTTGACCGGGGGGACCATATGAGCAGCAGTTTCAACACCAGCCAGAACAGCAGTCAGCACACCCTCAGCGGTGAGGACGTCTTCACGCTCACCCCGCCCGAGGCGGTGAAGCCGGTCCCGAAGGAGAAGGCCGGCGGGCTGGTGCCGGTCGACGACAGTGTCCGTACGGACATGGAGCGCAAGGCCACCGCCTACGTCGAGGGGCTCGCCGCCCTGGACGCCCGCTCGCCCGAGTTCGCGGGCAAGGTCGGGGAGATCACCGCGCTCGGCGCCGGGGAGATGCGCAGCGCGACGGCGCAGTCCAACCGCATGCTGGAGCGGACCGTGCGGAGCCTGCCCGCGAAGGGCGGGGACGCGCAGTCGCAGGTGGCGGGCTCGCTCGTCGAACTGCGGCGCGTGGTCGAGGACCTGGACCCGCGCGACCTGCCCGCCTCGAAGGGACGCAAGCTGCTGTCCCGGCTCCCGGGCGGCAACAAGCTGCGCGACCACGTCGCCAAGTACGCCTCCGCACAGGGCACGTTGAACAAGATCGTGGGCTCGCTGCGCGGCGGCCAGGACGAACTCCGGCGCGACAACGCGGGGTTGCAGACCGAGCGGGTCCGCCTCTGGGAGACCATGGGCAAGCTCCAGGAGTACGTGGTCCTCACCCAGGCCCTCGACACGGCCGTCGAACAGCACATCGCCGGCGTCGAGTCCACCGACCCCGCACAGGCCGACACCCTGCGCGCGGACGTCCTCTTCCCGGTCCGGCAGAAGCACCAGGACCTGCTGACCCAGCTCGCGGTCTGCGCGCAGGGCTACCTGGCGATGGACGTCGTACGGCGCAACAACGACGAGCTGATCAAGGGCGTGGACCGGGCGGCGACCACGACCGTCTCCGCCCTCCGCATCTCGGTGATGCTGGCGTCCGCCCTGGAGAACCAGCGCAAGGTCGTCGACCAGGTCAACGCCCTGCGCGGCACCACCGAGGACCTCATCCGGGGCAACGCGGAGATGCTCGCCACGCAGAGCGGCGAGATCCAGCGCATCGCGGCGGACCCGGCGGTGGGCGCCGAGACGCTGCGGACGGCCTTCCAGCAGATCTACCGCACGCTCGACGCGATCGACACCTACAAGGTCCAGGCGACCGAGGTGATGGCGGCGACCGTGGAGTCCCTGACCTCCGAACTCCAGCAGGCCAGCAGCTACTTGGAGCGGAGCCGGTCGCAGAGCGCGCTGGAGGGTGGCCTCGGATGAGACGCCTCCTCCCGCTCGCCCTCACCGCGGTCGCGCTGCTGACCGCCTGCACCTCGCAGCCGAAGCAGCCCGCGACCGACGACAACGCCCCGAAGCCCGGCACCCTGCGCGTCCTCGCCTCCAGCGAACTCAGCGACATGACCCCGGTGTTCGACCGGGTCCGCAAGGACACCGGCATCACCATCCGCCCCACCTACATGGGCACCCTGGACGCGGTCGACCTGCTGGCGAAGGGCAAGGTCGACGGGAAATACGACGCCCTGTGGCTGTCGTCCAACGACTATCTGCGGCTACGGCCCGACGCGGCGAAGAAGGTCGTGTCCGAGACGCCGATCATGTCGAGCCCGGTCGCGATCGGCGTGAAGACGGCCACCGTCAGGACGCTGGGCTGGCAGCCGGACAAGGTCAGTTGGTCGCAGATCGAGCAGGCCGTCCAGGACGGCAAGCTCACGTACGGCATGACGGATCCGGCGCGCTCCAACTCCGGTTTCTCCACGCTGATCTCGGTGGCCTCCGCCCTCTCCGACGCGCAGTCGGCGCTCACCGACGCGGACGTCGCGAAGGCGACTCCCCGGCTGAAGGAGTTCTTCAAGGGGCAGAAGCTGACGTCGGGTTCGTCGGGCTGGCTGGCCCAGGCCTACCAACGCCGGGGCAACGTCGACGCGTTGCTCAACTACGAGTCCGTCCTCAAGGGCATCCCGGGCCTGACCGTCATCCGCCCGAGCGACGGGGTCGTCACCGCCGACTACCCGCTGACCTCGCTCGCCTCGACGGACGCCACGACCCGCGAGAACGTCCGCCGGGTGACGACGGACCTGCGCACGGACGCCCTGCAGAAACTGATCACCACCCGCACCCACCGCCGCCCGGTGGTCGCCTCCGTGCCGCCCGCCTCCGGCCTCGACACCAGTCGACGGCGTGAACTCCCCTTCCCGGGCAGTCAGTCCGTGGCCGACGGTCTCCTCGACTCGTACGAGAACAAGCTGCGCCGCCCCTCGCGGACCGTGTACGTCCTGGACACCTCGGGCTCGATGGCCGGCGACCGGCTGTCCCGGCTGAAGAAGGCCCTCACCGCTCTGACCGGCGACTTCCGGCAGCGCGAGGAGGTCACGCTGATGCCCTTCGGGTCGGCCGTGAAGAGTGTGCGGACCCATGTCGTGAGCCCGGGCGATCCACAGGCCGGGCTGAACGCGATCCGCGAGGACACCAAGGCGCTCAGCGCCGACGGCAACACCGCGATCTACACGTCGCTGGAGAAGGCGTACGAGCATCTCGGCACCGGTGGCGACACGTTCACGTCGATCGTGCTGATGACGGACGGCGAGAACACGACCGGCGCGAAGGCGACGGCATTCGACGGCTTCTACGGTGGACTGCCCGCCGCCCAGCGGGACATCCCCGTGTTCCCCATCCTCTTCGGCGACTCGGACAAGGCGGAGCTCCAGCACATCGCCGACCTGACCGGCGGCCGGCTCTTCGACGCCCAACAGGGCTCGCTGGACGGCGCCTTCGAGGAGATCCGTGGCTACCAGTAAGTTCCTGGGCTACTTGGAGTCCCGCAAGAACCTCACCGGCAGCGCCTGCGGACTCGTCGGCCTGGTGCTGACGTTCGTGGGCGTGGCGGGGCCGTACTGGCCGGTCGTGGTCGTGGGGTTGTACGGCGCGGGCGCGCTGATCGCCCCGCCGGAGCGGCCGGCGCCGCCCGACTTCCCGGACCCGTCGGCCCAACTGGAGGAACTGCGCGACGACTTCGAGAAGCTGGGCGGCTACCTCACCGGCGTCGACCTGCCCCCGGCCGCCGCGGGCCGGCTCACCGAGCTGACCCAGCTCCTTGCCGCGCTCCTCGATCCGCAGGTAACCCACCATCTCGCGCAGGATCCGGAGGGCGTGCACATCCTGTCGCGGGCGATCCGCCAAGACGTGCCGGAGGCGGTCGACACGTACGTACGGACCCGGTGGTGGACGCGGCTGGCGCCGGGCGCCGAACCCCCGGAGCGGCACCTGGAACGGCAGTTGGCGGTCCTCCAGGAGGAGGCTCAGGGCCTGGCGCGGGGACTGCGCGAGGCCGAGGAGCGGCGGCAGGAGACGCACACCAGGTTCCTGGAGGAGCGCGGGCGTTCTCAGGACAGGTGATCCAGCACGATCAGCAGCACGACGAGCAGGACCAGGGCGACCACCACCTTCAGCGGGCCGTACTGGACGCCCTGACCGGCCGCCGGTGGCACCGGTGGCGGTGCGGGCACGGTCGGCCGTACCGGTGGGTTGAACACGTCGTGGCCGGTGACCGCGGCCCGGGTGCACCACGGGCAGGTCGGGAGGTGGGAGCCGTAGGTGTGCAGGGGGCGGCCCTGGCAGACCTGGACGCGGGAGCGCTCCTGGTCGAGGGCGCGTAGCCAACTCTCCGCGTTGGGGCGGGCGTTCGGCGTGTGGACGCCCGCGCCGAAGGCGGTGTGAGCCAGGGTCAGCAGACCGGGCGGGAGGACCGAGGGGTCGACCGTGCCGCGCGGGATGACGACCAGCTCGGGACGGACGACGTAGGAGACGCTCGCCGCGATGTTGTCCTTGACCGTGGACTCGGGCGTGCTGTCGTGCGGGACGCCCCCGAAGGGGTGGTTGCCCGCGGTGAGAAGCTGGTAGATCAGCACGGCGAGCGCGAAGTCGTCGCTCTCCGGGGTGGCCGCGGCGCCCGACTGGCGTTCCGGTGAGGAGTAGTCGGTGGTGTGCATCAGGCACGGGAAGTGCTCGCCGGTGACCGGGTCGGTGAAGGCGATGGAGTCGCAGTCGAGGAACGTGACGAAGCCGTTGGCGTCGACGACGACGTTGCTGGACGAGAAGTCGCCGATGACGAGTTGGTCGTAGTGCATGCGGGCGGTCATGAAGGCGAGGTTCCAGGCGACGCCGAGCAGGAAGCGCCAGTCCGCGCGGTCCGGGAAGAGCCGCAGGCGCTGGACGCGGGTGAACAGGCCCACCAGTTGCACGTGTTGGGGCTCGCCGAAGCGGCGCATCGCGTAGCCGAGGAAGGCGTCGTCGGGGCCGCGGGCGATGGCGGTGGGCCAGGCGAGTTCGGGCGGCTGGTTGGCGTCGGTGGGGCGGGCGGCCAGGGGTGACATGGTCAGCATGCGGGCGAGGCGGCGTTCAAGGTCGGGGCCCGGGCGGTCGCGGTAGAGCTTGACGACGATGGTGTCGTCGCCCTCGACGGGGAAGACGGCCGCCTGGCCGCCGCCCTTGAGCGGGAGTTCGGCGAGGGTGACGGGCTTGCCGTCCAAGTAGACGGTACGGCCGGTCATTTGGCCACCGTGCGCACGGCCCGCAGGAGGGTCTTGTCGTCGGCGTTCAGGCTGGTCAGCCGGTCCGACCTGAGAAGGGCGGCGATGCCGTCGTGCGCGCTGTCGGTCACGGGTCCGGGGGCGTCCAGGGAGCGCAGGACTGCGTCGACGAAGGACACGTTGGGCTGCGGCGGGCCGCCGCCGGGGGTGGAGAGCGCGGCCTGGGCGAGGCCGTCGGTGGACAGCAGCACCCCGTCGACGCGCGGGTCCGCCACGCAGTCGGTGTGCAGTCGGCGGGGCGCGTCCGGGGAGGTGAGGAAGACGGTCTCGTTGCTGTACTCGCTGACGGCGGGCGGCTGCGGGAGGAGATGGAACTGCCGTTCCCCGTCCTCGGTTCCGGCCCGTACGACGACGAAGCCGTCGCCGACGCTGAGATGGCCCAGCCAACCGGGGGTGAGGACCACCACGGTGAGGGTGGTCGCGTAGTCGGGGGCGGCGGCGCCGTAGGTGTCCAGGAAGATCTTGCTGACGTCGTGGAAGGCGTCGGCGAGCAGGTCGTGGACCTCCTCGCCCGGCGGGCAGCCGGACGCGGCGGCGGCCCGGCGCCGGAAGTGCTCGGCCGCCAACTCGACGGCGTGCAGGGCCCCTTGGTCGGAGTGCGGACGGCTGCCCGCGCCGTCCGCGACCGCGAGGACGGTCACCGAAGCCGACGCCGCATACGTGCAGGCGTCCTGGCAGGGGGTGCCGGTACGGCGATGGCGGTAGCCCTCGACACTCAGGCCGTGGATGCGCCAGGGCGAGTCGGCCACCGGTCAGCTCTCCCAGGCCGGGCGCTGTGTCTTGAACTGGCTGAAGATCTTCTCGAAGACCTCGTCGCCCGCGCCCTTCTGCTCGGCGTTCGCGCTGGCCGACATCATCTGGAGCAGCTCGCGGAACGGGAAGCCCTGGATGCGCGCGTTGAACTTCGGTGCGAACGCCTGGAGGACCTGTTCGCCGCGGTCGGTGATGCCGCCGACGCCGATCGCGTAGAGCCGGAAGCGACGGGCCTGCTGCTCCTCGGCGAGGACGGGCAGCAGCCGGTGCCAGGAGTCGGTCATATGGCCGGTGCCGTCGGTGGGGAGGCCGTCGGTGACCAGGCAGATCTGCGGGCGGTAGTACTGGAGTCCGGAGGCGCGCAGCTCCGCCTTGCGGGCCGCGACGACATGCATGGCCAGCTCCAGCGCCTCCGTCATCAACGTCACGCCGGACGCGGTGAACCGGGGTGCCTGGAAGGCGTGCGCGGGCACGAAGGGGCTCATCGGGGTGCGCGGGTCGAGGAGTTGGGGCCCGCGCCAGGCGCCGACACCCCGGCCGCCGAAGGTGATCACGGCGACCTCGACGCTGTAGCTGAGCGAGACGTCGTCGTGGAGTTCCCGGGTCCACTCGGCGAGGGCGTCGTTCAGCGACTGGATCGGCGCGCCCGCCATGGAACTCGACGTGTCCAGGCACAGCACCAGCGGCAGCCGTTGCGCGTTGTTCTCGAACTCGATGTCGGCGTACTCCGCCGGCAGCGTGGGCGGGTATTCGCTGTGCATGGGCTTCTCCTGGTCGGACAGGCTCTAGCTGTTGCGGGCGTGGTGCCGGGCGGTCGGCGGAAAGGCGTAGAGGACGTCGGAGTCGGGTTCGCGGGCGTCGGTGACCTCGACGTACGCGCCGGGCTCGGGCGGGGTGCGGTCCGGTTCGGTCCACACCGCCCGGTAGAGGACGTGGTCGAGTTCGACATAGCCCTGCGGGTGAAGTGCCGTACGTACGACGGCTGTTCGGGATGGCCCGGTGCGGGGGCCGACCCGGCGTCCGGGGGACGCGGTGGGTGCGGGAGCGGGCGGGACGGGCCGGAGTCGGGCGGTGGTCTCCTCGGAGCGGACCTCCGCCGCGCCCGCCATGGCGACGGCCGGGGCGCGGGAGCGGCGGACGGCGAGGAGGAGGCCGAGGAGCAGGAGGAGGAGCACGGCGGTCAGGCCGAGGACCAAGGGGAGCGGGTAGCCCTTGGACTTGGGTTCTCCGACGGTGAAGGTGTGGGTGCCGAGGTCGGCGACGCCCACCTTTTTGGCGATGAGTTGGCGGCCGGTCAGCGTGTGACCCCGGAGTTCCCGGCACAATCCGCTGGTGCAGGGGCCGAGTTCAGCGAGTGTCTTCTTGTCCAGCCCGTCGATGTGGGCGTCCGGGTCGACGAGTGCGTGACCGGCCAGGACGATCAGCGCGCTGCCGCCCTGGCCGGTGTGGACGCCGGCCGGGACCCGCACCTCAAGGTTCCCGAGGCCCGGACGGGCCTGCTGACCGTCGTCGAGGTCCAGCGGCTTGTTCAGCGTGACCGTGACCACGGCCCCGTCGTCGAGCGCGTCCTTCCAGCAGTCCAGCCGCGCCGGAAAACCCTTGCCGCAGGGATCACCGTCGGCGGCCGCCGACCCCGCCGGAAGCACCGCGATCAACAAGCCGAACAGCAAGGCAGTGAACAACGTACGTCTCATGACGACCCCCCGTTGCCGCCCATAGTGGAGGCAACAGGGCTGTGGCCGAAAGGGGTTGACCGAGAATGCTCAATTGACTTCTACAGCTTGAAAACCTGATGGCAACGGGTGAACATCTGCCGCGCCCGTTCCACCCAATCACTGGCCAGAACATCAAAATCGGTCTGCGAGATCCGGCAGGTCAGCGGGAGGTCGCAGACCCCGGCGAGACACGGCCCGGGGCCGCGGACGTCCCACACGGACAGCATTGGATTCAGTTGTTCGGTGTTCCACGCGTTCGACGCGGCGGCGGCGATCGCCAATTGATCCTTGCGCAGGGAATGACCGTCGGTGACAAAGGCGACCAGGAGTCTTTTCGTGGTCATGAAACGCACGGTGAGGGTGCGCCCCGACGCCTCTAGATCGAATTGCAGGGAGACGGAATCGACATCGCTCTCCACGTGGTAATTCCGGCGGGCTCCCCAGTTGTGCACCAACTGCCGCCAGGAGGAGCCGATGTCGTAGTCCCGGCCGGGCGGGATCGAGGCCTCAGGCGTCGCCACGGACCACCGCCCGGGTGACCATCTCGTCGGTGAGGCCCGCGTCCAGCAGGGCCTGCGCGTGCAGCAGCAGACAGGACGGTACCGGCAGACTGGCGCCGCCCTCGCGCCGGGCCGCCAGCTCACCCCGGCGGACCTCGATCGTGCGGGCCACGGCGGGCGGCGGCCAGACGGCGGTGCGCGGCGGCGCCAGCAACTCGGCAAGGAGCACGTCCAGTCGCGGCCGGTCCGCGGGCCGCTTGGCCAGACACCGCGCGATCAGCGGCCGTATCCCCGGAGGTACGCCGTCCAGATCGGGCTCGCCGTGCACCACCCTGAGGCTCACCGCCTCCCCCGAGCCGAACGGCGGGCGGCCGGTGAGCGCGTACACCAGGACCCCGCCGAGGGAGAACACGTCGCTGGGCGGCCCGATGGGCGCCGCGGTCATCTGCTCCGGCGACATGAAGGGCGGGGTGCCCACCACGATCCCGGCCTGGGTGAGGCTCGGGGCGCCCTCGACGCGGGAGATGCCGAAGTCGATGACGCGGGGGCCGTCGGAGGCCAGCAGCACGTTGGCCGGCTTGAGGTCGCGGTGCACCAGGTTGGCCGCGTGGATCGCCTGAAGGGCCTCGACGAGGAACGCGCCGAGCCTGCGGACCTGGGCCTCGGGCAGCGGACCGTCGGCGCGGACGGCCTCGGCGAGGGAGGGCCCGGGCACGTACATCGTGGCCAGCCAAGGGAGTTCGGCCTCGGTGTCGGCGTCGACGACGGCCGCCGTATAGGCGCCGCTGACCAGCCGGGCGGCGGCGACCTCGCGGGCGAAGCGCTCGCGGAACTCCCGCTCGGCGGCCAGTTCGGGCCGTACGACCTTCACCGCCACCTCGCGGCCGGCCGGTGAACGGCCGAGGTACACCCATCCCATACCGCCGGAGCCGAGCCGCCCGGCGATCCGGTACGGCCCCACGCTCAGCGGATCGCTGACCGGAGTGCGCACCCCGCTCACCTCACTTCGGGGTTCGTCGCAAGCTGCTCATCGCAGGCTGTTTCGTCGCTGGTTGTCCCGAGTGTGCCCCGAAATGCCGGTCCGGGCAGAGGTGATGCCGGAAATGGGCACCAACGGGCGGGGCCCCGCACGCCGTTGTGCGGGGCCCCGCCACGTTCTGCCAACGAGCCTCTGCTAGCCCAGGCGCTCGACCAGCGCCCGGTACTCGTCCCACAGCTCCTTCGGGGTGTGGTCGCCGAAGGTGTTGAGGTGCTCGGGGATCAGGGAGGCCTCCTCGCGCCACACGTCCTTGTCGACGGTGAGCAGGTAGTCCAGGTCGGCCTCGGAGAGGTCGAGCCCCTTGGTGTCGAGGGCACCCTTGGCCGGCAGCACGCCGATCGGGGTCTCGACACCCTCGGCGCGGCCGTCCAGCCGGTCCACGATCCACTTCAGGACCCGGCTGTTCTCACCGAAGCCGGGCCACACGAACTTGCCCGCCTCGTTCTTGCGGAACCAGTTCACGTAGTAGATCTTCGGCAGCTTCGCCTGGTCCTTGCCCTTGGCGACATCGACCCAGTGGCCCATGTAGTCGCCCATGTTGTAGCCGCAGAACGGCAGCATGGCGAAGGGGTCGCGGCGCAGCTCGCCGACCTTGCCCTCGGCGGCGGCGGTCTTCTCGGAGGCCACGTTGGCGCCGAGGAAGACACCGTGGTTCCAGTCGAAGGACTCCGTCACCAGCGGTACGGCGGAGGCGCGCCGGCCGCCGAAGAGGATCGCCGAGATCGGCACGCCCTTGGGGTCCTCCCACTCGGGCGCGATGATCGGGCACTGTGAAGCGGGCACGGTGAAGCGGGCGTTGGGGTGCGCGGCGGGCGAACCGGACTCCGGTGTCCAGGAGTTGCCCTTCCAGTCCGTGAGGTGGGCCGGGGTCTCCTCCGTCATGCCCTCCCACCAGATGTCGTTGTCGTCGGTCAACGCCACGTTGGTGAAGACGGAGTTGCCCCACAGCGTCTTCATCGCGTTGGCGTTGGTGTGCTCGCCGGTGCCGGGCGCGACGCCGAAGAAACCGGCCTCGGGGTTGATCGCGTAGAGCCGGCCGTCCTCGCCGAACCGCATCCAGGCGATGTCGTCGCCGATGGTCTCGACGGTCCAGCCGGAGATGGTGGGCTCCAGCATGGCGAGGTTGGTCTTGCCGCAGGCGCTCGGGAAGGCCGCGGCGACGTACTTCGACTCGCCCTGCGGGGGCGTCAGTTTGAGGATCAGCATGTGCTCGGCGAGCCAGCCCTCGTCCCGCGCCATCACGGAGGCGATGCGCAGGGCGTAGCACTTCTTGCCCAGCAGTGCGTTACCGCCGTAGCCGGAGCCGTAGGACCAGATCTCGCGGCTCTCGGGGAAGTGCGAGATGTACTTGGTGGAGTTGCACGGCCACGGCACGTCCGCCTCGCCCTCGGCGAGCGGGGCTCCGAGCGTGTGCACAGCACGCACGAAGAACCCGTCGGTGCCGAGTTCGTCCAGGACGGGCTGTCCCATGCGGGTCATGGTGCGCATGGAGACGGCGACGTAGGCGGAGTCGGTGATCTCGACGCCGATCGCGGAGAGGTCCGAGCCGAGGGGGCCCATGCAGAACGGGACGACGTACATCGTCCGGCCCTTCATGGAGCCGCGGAAGATGCCCTGGTCTCCCGCGAAGATGTCCCGCATCTCGGCGGGAGCCTTCCAGTTGTTGGTCGGGCCCGCGTCCTGCTCGCGCTCGGAGCAGATGAACGTCCTGTCCTCGACCCGGGCGACATCGGTCGGGTCGGAGGCGGCGTAGTACGAGTTGGGGCGCTTGATCGGGTCGAGCTTCTTGAAGGTGCCCTTTCGGACGAGCTCCTCGCTGAGCCGCTCGTACTCCGCTTCGGATCCGTCACACCAGACCACGCTGTCCGGCTGGGTCAGTTCTGCGATCTCGTTCACCCACGAGACCAGTTCTTTGTGCTCGGTGGGGATGACGGGGGGAGCCGCGATGTCGCGCGCCACGATTGCTCCTATGGTGAGGGATTTTGTCCTTGTTGCCCCTTGGGGGCCGCGACCCGGATGCTTCACGATGGTCGATCTTGGCGCTCATCCGGTGCCGACCGCACTCATTTGATCATCCGACGCACCCGCCCATATGTCCAGAGGGCCTCACAACTGAGCGACGTGACCATCGCCACGCAGCGAGATGTTTTCCGTGCGTCACCACCGCTTCACCCCAGGTACCCGCAAGTCGGCTACGCATGAGAGAGTGGCCACTTCCGGCCCCTCACCCCGCCGGACTGATACGTAACTTACGGTCCCGTAGGTACGATTGCGCGTATGACTGCGTCCGTCCCCGACGCGCACACGGACACGCCGGCCGACGGCCACGGTCCCTCCGCGCTCTCGATCCCCGAACACGTCAAGCCGAAGCTGCGTGGCTGGCTTCACCTCGGCATGTTTCCGGCCGTACTCATCTCGGGCCTGGTGCTCACCGCCCTCGCCGACACTCCCCGGGCCCGTATCGCCTGCGGGATCTTCGCCCTGACGGCCTGCCTGCTCTTCGGGGTCAGCGCGCTGTACCACCGGGGCGACTGGAGCCCGCGCATGGACGGTGTCCTGCGCAGACTCGATCACGCCAACATCTTCCTGATCATCGCGGGCACCTACACACCCCTGACAATGCTGCTGTTGCCGGGCAGCAAGGGCGAGTGGCTGCTGTGGAGCATCTGGGGCGCGGCGGCGGCCGGTATCGCCTTCCGCGTGTTCTGGGTCGGTGCGCCGCGCTGGCTCTACACCCCCTGCTACATCGCGATGGGCTGGGCGGCCGTCTTCTTCCTGCCCGACTTCATGCACACGGGCGGCATCGCCGTCCTGGTCCTGGTGATCGTCGGCGGGCTGCTCTACAGCGCGGGCGGTGTCATCTACGGCCTCAAGCGCCCGAATCCGTCACCGCGCTGGTTCGGTTTCCACGAGGTCTTCCACTCCCTCACGGTGGCGGCCTTCCTCGTGCACTACGTCGGGATCTCCCTGGTGGCGTACCAGCACGGATAACGCGCCCCCTCGCTCCCTCCTGGCCACGGCTCGCGAGCCGTGGCCATTTTTCATGCCCTGAAAGTTGATCCCCATTGACATCAACCATCTTTTGAGAGCTACTCTCATTTCATGGCTACTGTCACTCAGAACAACGACGTGCGACGCGACCCGCGCCGCTGGTGGGCCCTCGGCGCCCTGGTCGCGAGCATGCTCACGCTCGGCTTCGACACGACGATCCTCAATGTCGCCCTGCCGACGATGGCGGGCGACCTCGGCGCCAGCACCGGCCAGCAGCAGTGGATGGCGGACGCGTATGTGATCGTCTTCGCCGCGCTGATGCTCCCGGCGGGGCTGCTCGGCGACCGCTTCGGACGGCGCCGGATGCTGATCGTGGGGCTCGGCATCTTCCTCGCCGGCTCCGTCGCCGGCGTCCTGGCGAACGACGTGAACTGGGTCATCGCGGCCCGCACGGTGATGGGCTTCGGCGCGGCCCTGATCACCCCGCTCGCCCTGTCCGTGCTGCCCTCGCTGTTCGGCCCCGACGAGCGCACCAAGGCCGTCGGCATCATCTCCGCGGCCTCCTCGCTCGGGCTGCCGCTCGGTCCGATCATCGGCGGCTGGCTGCTCAACCACTTCTGGTGGGGCTCGGTCTTCCTGGTCAACATCCCGATGGCCGCGATCGGCATCGCCGCCTGCGTCTTCCTCCTCCCCGAGACCAGCGACCCCGCCTCCCCCAAGGTGGACACCCTCTCCACCGCGTTCACGGCGGCCGGCCTCGGCGCCCTCATCTACGCGATCATCGAGGCGCCCAGCCGCGGCTGGGGCGACCCGCTGATCGTGGGCATGCTCGTCGGGGCCGCGATCCTGATCGCCGCGCTGGTGCTGCGCGAGCGGCGCATGGCACGCCCGATGCTCGACATGTCCCTGCTCACCCACCGCGGCTTCCTCTTCAACACACTCGCCGCGACCCTGGTGATGTTCGTCCTGTCCGGCCTGCTGTTCGTGCTCCCGCAGTACCTCCAGGCGGTGCTCGGCAACGACGCGCTCGGCACCGGCGTCCGGCTGCTGCCCCTGATGGGTGGCCTGATCGTCGCGGCCCGCGCCGCCCAGCCGGTCGTGGCCCGCTTCGGGTCCCGCGCGGTCGTCACCGCGGGCCTGGTGGTCCTGGCCTTCGCCGCACTCCTCGGCAGCCGTACGACGGTCGACTCCGGCTACGGCTTCACCGCGCTGTGGCTCTCCATCACCGGGTTCGGCTTCGGCTTCTCGGTCGTCCCCGCGATGGACGGCGCCCTCGGCGCGCTGCCCCGCGACCAGGCCGGCAGCGGCGCCGGGCTCCTGATGACCATGCGGCAGGTCGGCGCCGCGATCGGCATCGCCCTGCTCGGCAGCCTCCTCGCGAGCACCTTCCGCGACCGCCTCGACGTCACCGGGCTGCCCGCGAAGGCGGCCGACACCGCGGGCGAGTCCGTGGTCGCGGCCCACATAGTCGCCCAGAAGGCAGGCTCGACCGACCTCATCTCCTCCGCGAACAGCGCGTACGTCCACGGCATGGGCCTGGTCCTGCTGGTGTGCGGCATCGCTGCCCTGGTCACCGCCCTGCTGGCCGCGGCGTTCCTGCCGAACACCCCGGTCGCGCCCGCCACGAAGGAGGACGAGACCCCGGCCATGGCCACCGTTGTGGCGGATGCCGGACAATGAGCAACATGACGGCCGCACCCTCCCCCTTCCGCAACCCCGCCGACCGACCCCAACTGGGACTCCGCGAGCGGAAGAAGATCAAGACCCGCGAGGCGATCCGCTCCGCGACGTACGCACTGGTCAAGGAACAGGGGTACGACGCGACGACGATCGAGCAGATCGCCGAGCGCGCCGAGGTGTCGCCGTCCACCGTCTTCCGCTACTTCCCCACCAAGGAGGACATCGTCCTCACGGACGAGTTCGACCCGCTCCTCATGGAGGAACTCCGCGCCCGCCCCACCGACGAGCCGTGGATGACCTCCCTCCGCACGGTCATGAAGAAGGCCATCAGCCTCGGCATGAAGGAGGACGAGGAGGTCTCCCGCCTCCGCACCCACCTCATGGTCCAGGTCCCGGCGGTCCGCTCGCGCATGATGGAGAGCATGTCCCTCACGGGCACGATGCTCTGCGAGGCCATCAGCGAACGCACCGGCCGGGACCCGGACAGCCTGGAGGTCCGGGTCTACGCCATGGCCCTCATCGGCGGCCTGATGGAGACGTCCCTGTACTGGGCGGAGAACGGCCACCGGGACGATTTCAAGGAGCTGGTGGACCGGGCGTTGGATGTGCTGGAGCACGGGTTGCCGGAGTGAGTTGGGCCAGATGTACATCTGGTACATTCATGACATGAGTGAACCGGTGATTGCCCCCATGGCCGACGTGCGCAGGCACCTGGCGGACGCCATAGACCGCGCTCACCGGGACGAGGTCCCTACGATCATCACCCGCCGCGGCAGGCAGGAAGCGGTTCTGATCGACATCGACGAGTACCGTCGCCTGCGTGACATCGCAGAGCGGGCCGAGGACGCCTGGCTGAACCGTCTGGCCGACGAGGCCGAGTCCGAAGGGCTCGAAGGCTCCGTCTCGCTCGAAGAGATGGCCGCCGCACTCCGCACGAACCACGCCTGATCGCGGTGGCATACGTCACGCGGTTCACGCCGCACGCCCAACGGGACATGCTCAAAATCCCGCGCCCCGACGCCCTGCGGATCCTCTATCGACTCACCGAACTCCAGAAGGCACTGGATGCGAACGACACCTCCGCCTTCGACGTCAAGCCCCTCCAGGGGCACGATGCTCGCTGGCGCCTCCGCGTCGGAGACTTTCGTGCCGTCTACACGATCGAAAACGGCCAACTCGTCGTATGGGTACTGACGGTCGGCCATCGCCGCGACGTCTACCGCGACCTCTGAGCACCCTTTCCGCACCGCCAGGTACTCAGAGGTCGCGGCCGACCGTCACCCCTTCTTATTCGCCTTCACATCCCCCTTCCCACAAGCCACCCCGTCCCCGTTCGGGTCGAGACGCAGCGGGTCGTCCTTGCCGTTGACCTTCAGGCGGCCGTAGTCGTTCTGGTGGAGCCATGAACAGCGGGCCGGGGTCGTCTTCTTGACCTCGGGTGGGAAGACCGTCGGGACGCAGACGTTGACCGTGCCGTAGTGGCGGTCGCAGCCGGAGATGGTGGTGCTGACCTTCTGTGAGGTGCGCTTCTTGCCGGGCTCGGTGACCTTGCCCGTCAGGGAGTCCGCGAAGGAGTGGACATGGGCCGAGGCGGTGTCCGTGGCGAGGGCCGAAGGGCCTTGCAGATGGACCCACTTGGCCACGGACGGCACACCGTTGGCGTCCACCGCGAACAGCATGTACCAACCGGGCGGCGCCAGATCGGGGTTGCTCGTCACGTTCAGGTCGACCGTGTCGCCGTCCACCGAGAGCGGCAGGTCCACGAACCGCTGGTTGGGGTCCGAGGAGTGCGTGACCGCGGCCGGGCGGATCAACTCCGCCTTGGCGATGGGCCGGTCGACGGTGATCGTCTGGGTGTCGCCGTACTCCCACTCGTCGTCGATCAACGAAGTGATCGTCGGGCGCGTGCCCTTGAGGAGGTACGGCGGGGTGTAGATCGACACGTTGTGGTTCCAGGTGCCGTTGCCCGGGTTGTCACCGGTCGACATCACCCGGCCGTCCGGCAGCAGGAACGACGACGAGTGGTAGCCGCGGGCCTCCGGATCGGCGGCCACCGGGTCGAAGGTCGTCGTCGCCGGGTCGAAGATCGACGCCTCGTGGACGGGGTTGGCGCGGTTGTGCAGTCCGCCGCCCGTCTCCAGCACCGTGCCGTCCGGCAGGAGTACGGCGGAGACGTACATCTTGCCCTGGGCGCCGGTCTCGGCCACCGGACCGTTCCCCAAGTCGACGGTCCCCTGCGGGATTTGGGGACCCATCGTGTAGGCGGGGTTCGCGGCCTTGAGGTCGATGATGTCCGTCAGCCGGTTCGCGTCCGGATTGGAGTCGATGTTGCCGCCGCCGATGGTGAGCACCTTCTGCTCCTGAGCCGGGGGCAGCAACACGCTTGCCGACTGGTCGCGTTCGTCCTTGTTCTGGAGCCCCGGCACCGAAGTGATCGTGTTGGCGCCGTAGTCGTAGATCGCCGAGCCCGTGCCCGGGATGTTGTTGCCGAAGACATGGCTGCCCGTGTAGAAGAGCCGGCCGTCCTGCATCAGGATCATCGACGGGTACAGCCCCCAGTACGACCAGGTCTGGTTGACCTGCGACAACGGCAGCCACTTCTGCTGCGCGTTCGACCAGTACTCGGCCGTCACCGACCCGGTCGAGTCCTCCCGCAGCCCGCCGAAGGAGATGACGTCACCGTTGCCGAGTTCGGTCGCGGACGGGTACCAGTGCCCGTCGTTGAGGTCGTTCGTCCTGCTGTACGTCTCGGTCGCCGGGTCGAAGATGTACGAGTCCTTGTACCCCTCGTACCCGTGCGAAGCGTCCGCCGCCGGGAACGCCTTGTTGCCGCTCAGCACCAGTACCCGGCCGTCCTGCAACTGGATGTGCCCCGAGCAGAACATGTCCTTCGGCGTCGGGATCACCTTGTACGTGCCCGCGACCGGGTCGTAGACCGCTGAAGTGAACGTGCCCGCCGCGAAGTTCTCCTCGCTGTTGCCGGAGCCCGCGATCAGCAGCACCTTGCCGTTGTTGAGGACGACGGAGTGCATGGAGCGCACCGGGTTCTGGGTGGGAAGGACGTCCCAGCGGCCGTTCGCGCACTCGTCGGCGGTGGCCGTACAGGTCGCGGGCGGGAGGGTGTCGGGGACCTGGTCCATCGTGTAGTCGTCGGTGGTCGCGGACCCGGTGCCGTAGACCGAGACGCCCCAGGTGATCCGGTCGGTACCGGCCGGGACCTCGGGCGTACGGACCGTGGCCTGGGTCCAACTCCCCTGCATCTCCAGCGTCTTGAGGTCGGTCCAGTACTGCCAGCCGGCCGTCGCGTCATGCCGGAACAGCGTGATGTTCGCGTCCGGCGTGGTCGACTTGTACCAGAGCCCGAGGTCGTACTGCTTGCCCGCCGTCACCACCGGCGCGCAGCCCGTCGACTCGGTGATCAGCGCCTTCCGGTCCCCGTCCACCCGCCGGGTCACGGTGACCTTCATGGCCTTCGCACCCGAGTGCGCGTCCGAAGTCGTGCTGAAATCGAAGTCGTTGTCGCCCCAGCCCGACTTCTCCCAGCAGTACGGCATCCCGTCACCGCCCGCCGTCTCGAACCCCGGGTTGAGGACGAGGTTCGCGGCCTCGGCGGACTGGGGCGAGGTCAGCAGCAGTCCGGCGGTCAGGGTCCCGACCCCGAGGAACGCGGTTCTTCCGCGGTGCTTGTTCACACGGTTCTCCCAGTTGCTGAACTCCCCTTGCGGCGCGGGAGGTAGACCAGCGCCTCGGTCCCGACGAAGCGCAGGACGAACGTGGTGACCAGGGCGAACGCGGTCGCCGTCAGCACGCCCATGCCGAAGCGGTGGACGAACAGCGCGATGAGCGGGATGCGCAGCACCAGATCGGCGTTGGCGAGCAGCGCGAACCGGCCCGCGCGGTCCCACCAGATGCGGTGCCGGCGCCGGTCGCGGAACAGGAGGTGCTCGATGAGCAGGAAGTTCCAGGCCACGCCGAGCTGGTTGGCGAGGATCTCGGCGGGGACGTAGTGCATGCCGAGTCTGGTCAGCGCCCACAGGCCGACCAGGTTGGGCAGGAAGCCGGTGGCGCCGATCAGGCCGAAGATCAGCATGCGCGCGATGGGCGACGCGGTGCGCAGGCCCAGCAGATGGCGCAGGAAGCGAAAGCCTTCCCGCGCGGTCGACTTGGACTCGCCGGCGAACCGGTCCTGGAAGACGAACGGCACCTCGGTGACCGTGCGCGGACGGCTGCGGACGGCGAGTTCGAGCAGGATCTTGTAGCCGAGCGGCTTGAGCGCCTCCGCCGTCACCGCGCTGCGCCGGATCGCGAAGAAGCCGCTCATCGGGTCGCTGATGCCGTGCAGCTTGCGTGGGAAGAGCGTCTTGGTCAGCCAGGTCGCGCCACGGGACACGGCGATCCGGTATCCGCCGGCCAGTCCCTCGCGGCTGCCGCCCTTGATGTACCGGGAGGCGACGACGAGCCCGGCGTTCGCCCGCTCCCCCGTGCCCACCAACTCCGGTACCAGGGACGGCGGATGCTGCAAGTCACCGTCCATGACGACGATCCAGTCCGACCCGGCCGCCTTCATCCCCTCGACGACGGCACCGCCGAGCCCGCCGACCGGCTCCTCGCGGTGCAGCACGGTCACCGGGAACGGGCAGTCGCGTGCCGCCTCATGGATCACCTCGGGGGTGTCGTCGGTGGAGTCGTCCACGAAGACGACCTCGCAGGGCAGCCGGGCCGGCACCGATGTGGTGATCTGGTGCAGCAACTCCCGTACGTTTCCCGACTCGTTGAAGGTCGGTACGACGATGGTGACGGCGCCGGGCTCGGCGATCTCGGCACCACGTACCGCCGGATCACCCAACTCGCCGGGGACAGTGGACTCTTGGCTCATTACTGGGCTCCCACGGTCTGGTGCTGGATCTGCCGGATCTCGATGCGGTCGTCGCCGGTGCCGAAGGTGGCGACGGGGGTCGAATGCTCGATCGCCGCTTTGACGTTGGGCAGGTCGACCGCGTCGCGCCGTACCGTCGGGGAGGCCACCACGTAGTCGATGTCTTTCCAGCCGTGCGGCATCGTCTTCGTGACGGCGGGGTCGAGGTCGGCCTTGTAGAACCAGATGACCCCGAGCCCGGGCCGGTATCCGGCGTGCACCAGGTCCAGCCACAGCGCGTCGTCGACGAGCACGCGGGTGTCCTTCGGGTCCCGGACCTCGGTGGACAGCCACTGGGAGGCTGCCCTGTAGGGGGCGTTGGCATCCGCGGTCACGGCGGTGCGGTCGCCGTCGTACCAGTGCGGTACGACATAGGCGCCGGCGGCGAGCGCCAGCACGGCCGCGAGCGCGTACCGGCCCCCGGTGACGTACCGTTTCTCCCCCTCGCCGCGCCATCTGCGCAGCACCGCGTGGGCGACGGAGGCGGCGCCCCCGGCGAGGACCAGCGCGAGGAAGGGCAGCGCGCCGATGACGTACATCGCGGGCAGATAGCCGCTGGGGCGCAGCGCGACCACGGCGAAGACGGCCACGGTCAGCGCCGGTCCGGCGAGCGAACGGGCGGTGACCGACCAGCGCCAGGTGGCCAGCAGGAGCAGCGCCCCCGCCAGTCCGCCGAGCGGCAGGACACGGTCGTAGTACAGCCAGGAATGGAGGACGCCGTACGAACCCGTGCCCCGGTCGAGGATGAAGCCCGAACCGGGTCTGGTCATCTGGTACTTGAGACCGTCCCACAGCGAGACATGGCCGCTGCCCGGCAGCAACTCGCCCTTGAGCAGGGCGAAGAGCGGGTACGAGAAGCCGATCAGGACGCAGGCGGTGACGGCTCCGGTGAGCGCGAACTTCCGGGTGTCGCGGTGTCCGTGCCGCCACATGGTGACCATGAGGGCGGGCAGGACGACGACCATCGTCTCCTTGGTGAGGACCGAGGCGGCTGCGGCCAGCCCGGCTCCAAAGTGGTGCCAGAGGTGGCGACTTGGGGAAGCGGCTAGGCAGAACGCGAGCAGCATCCACATCACGGCGATGTTGTCGAGGAAGATCTCCCGCTGGAGGATCACGGACAGCGGGGACAGTCCGAAGAGCAGCATGCCGAACCCGGCCGCCCAGCGCGGCAGGGACAGCCGGCGGCCCAGCACATAGACGAGGACCGCGCTGACCGCGCTGATCACCAGCATCGCGAGGCGCATGGTGCCGACGGTCATCGAGCCGGGGCTGAGGTGCGCCGGTATCCAGGTGAGCAGCGCGAGCTGGATCCAGCCGAGGGGCGGGTGGTCGTACCAGTAGGTGTAGTGGGCCAGGCCGGTGCCCTGCTGGACGGCCCAGGCCTGGGCGAGGTAGGTGCCCTCGTCGTCGCTGAGGGTCGGGTAGTCGGCGATGTTCCAGCCCTGCACGACGAGGATCGCGGTGATGAGCAGACCGCAGAGGGCGAGGTCGGGGCGGGAGGAACGGAGTCGACCCGGCGGGGTCGTTCGGCCCGCCGAACCGGTTTCAGGCGCAGGCTGCCGCTGCGCGGGGACCGTGGTGGTCGCCGCGGGAAGGGTGGAGGTCACGCAGGAACGTCCTCTCGGATCACTGCGGTTTCGGTGAGGTGCGCGCCGACGTGGGACGTCAACTCCCAGTCGTTCCGGCCGCGTTGCTCACGCCAGACGGCGCGGATCGCGGCTCCGGCGAGCAGCACCTGGTAGAAGGGGCCACCCACGACGAGCTTCAGATAGTGGACGGCGCGGACCCGGAGGCCGTACTGCTTGCCGAAGTCGTGCAGGCCGACGACCTCGAAGACGAAGGTGACGGCGGCGGTGACCAGCGGCAGGAAGGTGAGGAAGGCGATGCCGACCGGCACGTCGAGGAAGAGCGCGACCGCCGCGTTGAGCGGGATGATCACCCCGGAGAAGGCCTGGAGGAACGGCGTCATCAGCGTGTAGCGGGCGAGCAACCGCTGTCCGAATCCCGGGAGTTGCTTCCAGTCCTGCTTCCGGTAGACCTGAAGGAACCCCTGATTCCAGCGAGTTCGCTGTTTCAGCAGCGACATCAGGGAGCCGGGGGTCTCCTCCCGGGTCACCATGGCGGAGTCGTAGGCGACGACGACCTTCTTGCCGACGCTCGACAGCCGCACCCCCAAGTCGCAGTCCTCGGCGAGGCAGTTGGGGTCCCAGCCGTCGGCTTCCCTGAGGGTGTCCGTGCGCACGAAGACGGTGTTGCCGCCCAGCGGGATGAACCCCTTCTGCGCGTGCAGATGCAGGCGGGACCGGAACCAGAAGAAGTACTCCAGACAGTTGCGCAGGCTGTACCAACTGGAGTGGAAGTTGATCAGTTGAACCCCGCCCTGCACGACGTCGGCGCCAGTGGTGCGGAACGCGTGGTCGACGTGGGCGAGCAGCTCCGGATGGACCTGGTCCTCGGCGTCGAAGACCCCGACGACATCGCTGCGGCAGTGCGGCAGCGCCGTGTTCATGGCCTTCGGTTTGTTCTTCTTCTCGTGCGTGTCGACGACGACCCGGACGCGCGGGTCGCGCTCGGCGGCGCTGTCGGCCACGGCCGTGGTCTCGGGGTCGTCGTGCCCCACGATCACGATGATCTCGAAGTCGGTGTGCGTGGACTCCAGCAGCCGCTGGATGGTGTGGTCCAGCACGGCCTGTTCATGCCGGGCCGGCAGCAGCAACGAGAACGAGACGTGCTCGTCGCCGTCCGGGCTGCTGAATCGGGTGGAGGCGAGCACTTCGGGCGTACGCCACGCGTGCATCTGCCACCACAGGGTGAAGGCCGCCATCCAGAACAGGGCCAGCGAAACGACGGCGATGAAGACGGACGTCAGCACAGCAGATCCCCCCAGATCTCAATCCCCCCGGCGCGACGGCGAGTTACCGCCGTCGCGTCACGGGGCCGAGACTATGAGCGATCTGTGAAGGGGACAGGTGGCTCCGGTGAAGAGCGTGTTTCATCACCATGAGGCACACACCTGCCCATTTCACCCACCGGTCTTGTTCTGGATGGTGCTGAATATGGCATTTCACCTGCTCAACGCGGCACGCAACTGCTCCGGGTCGGTCGTCGGCGCGTCACATGTGAAGTTACGGCAGACATACGCGGCCGGTCCGCCGTCCACCAGCGGCCGGTCGGCGAGCAGCGGAAGCTCGTCGCTCCCCGCGACCCCGAAGGCGACCACCGCGCCGGGCGCGGTGCCCAGAAGTGCCGTACGGTGCAGGGTTTTTGTCGCCTCGTCATCGAGGGAGGGTCCTACGACCGCGACCTCACGCGGCCCGTCGACATACGCCTCGGCGACCGCGAGCCCCCACCCGACGAACCTCGGCACACGCGGCCCGAGCGCCTTCACGACCCCCAACGCCCGCTCGGCGGCGCTGCGATGGGGCTCGGCACCGGTCTGCGCCGCATAGCCGAGCAGCGCACCCGCGGCGGCGGTCCAGCCCGACGGGGTGGCGTTGTCGGTCGGGTCCTGCGGCCGCCGGATGAGCCGCTCGGCGTCGGCGGCGGTGTCGTAGAGCGCCCCCGACTCGTCCACGAACCCGGCGAGCACATGGTCGAGCAGCAGCCCGGCGAACTCCAGCCAGACCCCCTCCCCGGTGACCGACGCCAGCGCGAGGAAGCCCTCCGCGACATCGGCGTAGTCCTCCAACACGCCCGCGTTCGCGCCGACTTGGCCGTCCCTGCTGGTGCGGGCCAGTCGGGCGTGGTCGTCGAGATGTAGTCGTACGAGGAGGTCTGCGGCGGAGACGGCGGCCTCGACCAGGTCGGGGCGGTCGAAGTAGGCGCCGGTCTCGGCCAGCGCGGCGATCGCGAGGCCGTTCCAGGCGGCGACCACCTTGTCGTCCCGGCCGGGAGCGGGCCGCCCGGCACGGGCGGCGAGGAGCCGCGCCCGGATCGACTCGATCTTCTCGGCGTCGAACACGCCCTCGGTCTGCGGGAGTTGAAGAACCGACTGCCCCTCCTCGAAGGTGCCTTCGTCCGTCACCCCGAAGTAGTGGGCGGCGACCGCCGCGTCCTCCGCACCGAGGACCTCGGTGAGCTGCTCGGGCGTCCAGACGTAGTAGGCACCCTCGACGTGCCGGCCGGTCCCGTCGTCGCTGTCCGCGTCGAGGGCGGAGGCGAACCCGCCCTCGGCGGTACGGAGTTCACGCACCATGAAGTCGGCGGTCTCCACGGCCACCCGGCGCGCGAGATCGGAGCCGGTACTGCGCCACAGGTGCGCGTAGACCCGGCAGAGCAGGGCGTTGTCGTAGAGCATCTTCTCGAAGTGCGGGACCACCCACTCGCGGTCGACCGAGTAGCGCGCGAAACCGCCCGCGAGCTGGTCGTAGATACCGCCGCGCGCCATCCGCTCACAGGTGTCCCGCGCCATCTCCAGCGCGCCCTCGGAACCGGTGCGGGCGTGGTGGCGCAGCAGGAATTCGATCACCATGGACGGCGGGAACTTGGGCGCCCCGCCGAACCCGCCGCGTTGCGGGTCGTACTCCCGGGTGAGCCCGAGGAGCGCCTGGGACAGCTCCTCCTTGCCGGGGGCCTCGGTGCCGCCGTAGTCGATCTCGCGCTGGGACAGGTCCCGCACGATCTTCCCGGCGACCTCGGCGACCTCGTCCCGCCGGTCGGTCCAGGCGCTGCGCACGCCCTCCAGGACCTGCCGGAAGGAGGGCATGCCGTGGCGCGGGGCCGGCGGGAAGTAGGTGCCGAAGTAGAAGGGTTCGGCGTCCGGCGTAAGAAACACGGTCATGGGCCAGCCGCCCTGCCCGGTGGCCGCCTGCACGGCCTCCATATAGACGGCGTCGACGTCGGGGCGCTCCTCGCGGTCGACCTTGACGCTGACGAAGTGCTCGTTGAGGTAGTCGGCGGTGTCCTGGTCCTCGAAGGACTCGTGAGCCATGACGTGGCACCAGTGGCAGCTCGAATACCCGACGCTCAGCAGCACGGGTCTGTTCGACTTCCGGGCCTCCTCGAAGGCCTCGGCCGACCAGGGCCACCAGTCGACGGGGTTGTCCGCGTGCTGGAGGAGGTACGGGGACGTCTCATGGGCCAGTCGGTTCGGCATGGGTCCATCCTGCCGCAGTACCCCACGGGTCACGCGGCAGGCGTCTCCCACACGGTCACGTCGAGGATTCCGCCGCCGACACCGCCGTCCGGCATGGTGACGACCTTGAGGTAGGCGATCCGGCCCTCGCCGGTCAGCAGACAGTACTCTTCGCCCCGCTTCACGGGCGACGCGCTGTAGCTGCCGTTGCGGTCCACGCTCTCCAGGCATGCCTCGGCCGTGGGCGCGGAACCGGTGTCGGGGAGAGGAGCCAGGTTGTTCGCGCTGACGGGGACGCTGATCGACGGGTCACCGTTCGCCGACCCGAAGTAGAGGTCCGCGCCGTCGCCTCCGCCGGAGAGGACGAGGGGCTCCTTCGGGGTGTCCAGCTCGACGTACGTCCCCGAGATGCTCTGCTCGGCCGTCACCTTGGCGGGCCCGTAGACCTTCTGCCATTTCTGCGCGTCGGCCGCCGGCGGCGTGCTGCTCTGCGTCTTGCCGCCGCTCTGTCCGGCACCGTCGGACCGCGTGGAGGCGGTGGGCCCCGACTGCCCGTTCTGGTCGGCGCCGTCGTCCGAGCCGCCCGGCTTCGCGAGCAGGATCGTCACGAGGATGCCCACCACCGGGATGACGATCCCGACGAACCACCAGGCCCAGCGCGGCGGGTGCGAGGGCGGTGGTCCCTGCGGCGGGACCGTCGGTGGGCCGAGGTACGGGCTCGGTGGTGGACCCGCCGGTGGGTTCGGCGACGCGCCGTTGTCCGCGGTCATGTACTCCCCGTCTTCCTTGCGATGTCGGCGATCACGATAACCACTCAGGTGACTCACAGAACGAATTCACAAACCCTCCACGGCGATTCGCGGGAGCCCCCGCCCTCTCGCCCCCACGCCCCGTCCGCCGCACACTTGACCAAGAAAGCCGTTGCCGTCGGAGGGGGACTTCACATGCGGGACAGCCATCGGGCCGACGCAGAACGGCTGTTGGCCCGGGCCGTCGAGGAAGAGGTACGGCGCTCCGGGGGCCGTACCGACGGCAGCGTGCTGCTGTCGCGCTCGCGTGGCGCGCTCGACGCGATGGCGGAGACCGCCGCCGAGGAGTACGGGGCCTACACCCGCGCGCTGGAGGCGACGGAGGCCGGCACGCTCACTTTCGGCCAGCGGTACGCGCGGGAAGGCGCCGGAACTCCCTTGCTGGTGGCGGCCGTTGCCGCGCTCGCGGCGGTGGTGGCCGACCTGGCGCTGGGCACCGGCACCGGCACGGCGTTCGGTGCCGGGGTGACGGTCGGTGTCGTGGGCGCGGCGGCGACCGTCGTGAAGGTGACCGCCTCGCACCTGCCCGCCGCGCACCACCGGGCCGGTGCCGCGAACCAGCCCGGCGGTCCGGAACAGTTGCGGTTGCAGTGGCTGACGGCGCTGGAGGTGCGGGGCATCCGCCCGTTCCTGGACCAGCAGCGGGTGCTCGCCGCCTCCACCGGGCCGACACAGAAGGCGGGGCCGCGACTGCGTGGTGCGGACAAGAGCGCGGCGGCCCGCAGGCGAAGTGTGCTGGAGCAGTCGTTCGGTCAACTCCCGGAGCCGGTCGGCCCGTTCGCCGGGCGGCGGGCGGAGCTGGCCCGGATCCGGCAGTCGGTGCAGGCGGCCCGCGCGAGCACGGAGACCCGGCCGACCGTGGTCGTCCTGCACGGCGCGCCGGGCTCGGGCCGCACCACCCTCGCGGTGCGCGCCGCGCACGATCTGCGGGACCAGTTCCGCGGTGCCTGCGTGGTGGACCTGCGCGGCGACAGCCCGGGCGAGCCGCCGCTGCCCACCCGCGATGCCCTGCTGCACCTGCTGAACCGGCTCGGCGCACCCCGCGAGCAACTGCTCTTCCGGGAACGCTCCTCCCCCGACCAACAGGTCAAGCGGCTGGGCGAGTTGTACCACCAGCACCTCACCGGCCTTCCGGTGACGATCGTGCTGGACGACGCCTCCGATGCCGAGCAGGTGGCGACCCTGGTCCCCGAGCGCTCGGACAGCCTGGTCGTCGTCACCGCCCGCAAGCCCCTCGACCTGCCCGCCGAACTCGCCGCCTGGGTACACCAGTTGCCGGTGGAGCCACTGGACGCGGCGGGCGCGGAGGAGCTGCTGGGCGCGGCGGCACAGGACACTTCGGGGCCCTACGACGCCGAATCCGCCGACCGGATCACGGAGTTGTGCGGCGGACTGCCGCTGGCGCTGCGGATCGCGGGCTCGTCCCTCGGCCCGCGCTCACCCCGGCGACTGGCCACCGACCTGGGCGCGTACGGCCCGGTGGAGCCCGTCGAGCGGGTGCTGTGGCTGCGCTACACCGACCAGTCGGACCCGGCCCGCACACTGCTGCGCCGGCTGGCACTGGCCGGGCGGGCCTCCCTGGGCGCCGCCGCGGCGGCCGCGCTGCTGGCCACGGACGAGACGGAGGCGACCCGCCACCTCCAGGCCCTGTCGCGGGCGGGCCTCATCGACCACGTCCGCGGCACCCGCTACCGCCTGCACGACCTGGTCCGCGCCTTCGCCCAGGCCCGCCTCCTCGACGAGGAGGAGCCCGCGGAGCGCACGGCGGCGCAGGAGCGGCTGATCGTGAACTACGGCGAACTCGCCGACTCCGTACTGCGGTTGGTCGACGGCAACATGTCGACGCGCTCGGACCGGTTCGGCCCGCACGGCTTCACCTCGCTCGACGAGGCGCTGCGCTGGCTGGACGACGAGTCGAGCTTCATCACCTCGACACTGCGGCACGCAGAGGGCGTCGACCAGGGCGCCGTCCTGAACCTCCTCGGCGCGCTGTGCGACTACTGCCTGCTGCGCGGCGACCTCTACCGGCTGGGCGAGATCAGCGAGTTGGCGCAGGCCGTCGACCAGGGGCTGCTTGTCCGCTCGGTGCAGTGGCGCACCGGCATCGCGGCCCGGCAGCTCGGCGAACTCGACAAGGCGCGCACCACCCTCGCCTCCGTCGTCGACCTCTACATGGAGGCCCACCACGACGCGGGCGCCGCACGCGCCCTGTGCTCCCTCGGCATCACCCTCCACCACCAGGGCAACCTCACCGAGGCGGCGCTGCGGCTGCGCGAGGCCCTGGACCTCCAGGCCGCCCCGCAACTGGCCACCGACCGCGCCTGGACCATGCACGCCCTGGCCGCCGTCGAACGCGACCGCGGCCGGCTCCCCGAGGCCATGCGGCTGCTCACCGAGTCCCTGGTCCTGCACCGCGCGGGCGAGTCCGTGCACGGCGAGGCGTGGGCCCACTTCCAGCTCGGCCAACTCGGCCTGCGCATGGGCGACATCCCGCACGCCGAAGCCGAACTGACCAGCGCCCTCGGCCTCTACGGCCGTACCCGCGACGCCCGCGGCGAGGCCTGGGCGCTGACCCAACTGGCCCGGGCCCGGCTGGTCGCCGGCGACCCCTCCCCGGCAGTGGACGGCCTGCGCCAGGCGGCCGCCCGGCACCGCGAGAACGAGGACGCCCGCGGCGAGGCCTGGACGGTCTACTACCTGGGCCAGGCCCTGGAAGAGACCGGCGACCTCGACCTGGCCGTACGGGAACTGGAACGCTCGCGGACGATGTTCTCCCGCATGCGGGACGTCTACGGCCTGGCCTGCGCCCGGCACCACTCGGCCCGCGTCACCCGCGACCAGCGCGCCGCCCAGACCGGCTCGCTGCGCAACTCCGGCTTCGCCCGCCAGCTCCTGGTCGACGCCCGCGCCGACTTCCAGCGCATCGGCGTCGCCCACGGCGAGGCGTGGACCTGCCTGGAACTCGCGGTGGTCGACGCGGGAAACCTCCGTACCCCACAGGCACTGACCCTGTGCGACGAAGCGCTGAGCCTGTTCACCTCCTACGGCGACCACCGCGGCGCGGACTGGGCGCGCTTCCTGCGCGCCACCCTTTTGCCGTACGCGGCCCCCGGCGGCGTCGACGTCGGCACCGCGGTCGCCCAGGAGGAACTGGCCCAGCTCTCCCGGGCCGGCCACCCCTACCGCGACGAGAAGCTCGACGACTATGTGCAGGCGTACCAGCTCCTGCTGGAGCGGGGCGTGAACCTGGAGGCGGGCTGGCAGGCGTGGCGGCTGGGCATGGTGCCGAGCCGACACGCCCGTGAGGTGATGGGGGTGGCGGTGCCGGGCACCACCTGAGGCACCCCCGAGCACCGCTCACACGGCCCGCCCGATCAGCCCCGCTTGGCCTTGGGTTCGGCCGGGGCGGCCTCGGACTCCGCCTCCGGGTCCGGGGCCTCCTTGAAGTCGACCCTGTTCATCTGCTTGCTCATGGACTTCATCAGTCCCCACACGGCCAGGGCCATCACCGCGAACACGATGAAACCGAGGACGCCGGGGGTGACCTTGTTCTCGTCGACCTCGGCGAGGGGGACCAGGTGCGTCATTGCCAGGGCTGCGCTTGCGCTCATATCAGGCATTGTCGCGGATGCCCGCAAAGAGGTCGTCCTCGGGGAGGGAGCTGGCGACGAGAGACTTCGCGAGCTCGTACTCCTCGGTGGGCCAGACCTCCTTCTGGATCTCCATCGGGACCCGGAACCAGCCGCCATCGGGGTCGATCTGCGTGGCGTGCGCGATCAGCGCCTTGTCACGAATCTCGAAGAACTCGGCGCACGGGATGTGCGTGGTGAGCGTGCGCTCCTTGTGCCCCGACTTGTCCCAGCGCTCCAGCCACTCGGCGTACGGCGACTCCAGGCCGCGCGCCAGCAGCGCGTGATGCAGCGCCTCGGTCCGCTGACGGTTGAAGCCCTGGTTGTAGTACAGCTTCTGCGGCTGGTACGCCGGGCCGTACTCCGACTCCGGGTACACCTCGGTGTCCGCCGCGCCCTCGAACGCCACCATCGAGATCTTGTGGGTCATGATGTGGTCGGGGTGCGGGTAGCCGCCGTTCTCGTCGTAGGTGGTGATCACCTGCGGACGGAAGGAACGGATCTGGCGCACCAGCTCGCCGGCCGCCTTGTCGATGTCCTCCAGCGCGAAGCAGCCCTCGGGCAGCGGCGGCAGCGGGTCGCCCTCGGGCAGCCCCGAGTCGACGAAGCCGAGCCACTCCTGCTTGACACCGAGGATCTCGCGGGCCTCGTCCATCTCCTTCTTGCGTACCTCGTGGATGTGCTCCTCGATGTACTTGTCGCCCTGGAGCTTCGGATTGAGGATGGAGCCGCGCTCCCCGCCCGTGCAGGTCACGACCAGCACATCCACCCCCTCGGACACGTACTTCGCCATGGTGGCCGCGCCCTTGCTCGACTCGTCGTCGGGGTGCGCGTGGACGGCCATCAGTCGTAGCTGGTCAGTCAAGACTCAATCCTCAGTAAGTCGGCGCCCCGGTGTCCTGGGGTGCAATTCAACAGGGGCCGTCCCGTAGGGACGTCGTTGAGGGGTGGCGGTCGGGCGGCGGGTGGGAGCTTCTATAGTGACCGAATCGAGGGGCGAATAATTCCGGGGGCTGGTTTCGGGATCCCCTCGCCGGGAGGACGATCATGAGTACGGCGAGTACGCGCCTGCCCGAGGGCCGTTACGGCCGCTCGTCGGACGAGCGTGCCGACCACAAGCTCAAGATCGCCGGCGCCGTCCTCGCCGCGGCCGTGCTCGCCCTGGTCGGCTACTTCGCCTACCACTACGTCGTCGAGGCCAAGATCAGCGCCGAGGTGATCACCTTCCAGGCCTCGGACAACGAGGTCAAGGTGCATCTGGAGGTCCACAAGGACTCCGGCACCAGTGGCTACTGCACGCTGCGCTCCCAGGCCGCGGACCAGTCCGAGGTCGGCCGGGCCGACTTCCACTTCGACGGCTCCGCGACCCGCATCGACAAGGTCGTCACCCTGCGCACCACGGCCAAGGGCACCACGGCCGAGCTGCTCGGCTGCCACTCCGACTGACGTCACCCTCATTACGTAGGCGCTGACCTGCGTCGACGTATTTCTGACGGCATATGTCCTCCCCCTCACGCCGTTGAATTGTTAGGCTCGTGGTTTCGCCCTTCCATGAAGGAACATTCTTCTGGGTAGGGCGATGCTTTGTATTCCCAGTACCTACGAGGAGCACCCTGTGACCCAGACCAGCGAAGACGTCACCTGGCTCACGCAGGAGGCGTACACCAAGCTCAAGGACGAGCTGGAGTACCTGTCTGGTCCCGCGCGCGCCGAGATCACCGTGAAGATCGCGGCCGCTCGCGAGGAGGGCGACCTGCGCGAGAACGGCGGGTACCACGCGGCCAAGGAGGAGCAGGGCAAGCAGGAGCTCCGCATCCGCCAGCTCACCCAGCTCCTGGAGAAGGCCAAGGTCGGCGAGGCGCCCACGTCGACGGACGGCGCGGTCGCGCCCGGCATGGTCGTGACGATCGCCTTCGATGGCGACGAGGACGACACGACGACCTTCCTGCTCGCCTCGCGCGAGTACGCGAGCGCCGACATCGAGACCTACTCGCCGCAGTCCCCGCTGGGCTCCGGCGTGCTCGGCCACAAGGTCGGCCAGGACGCCGAGTACGAGCTGCCCAACGGCAAGAAGGCCTCCGTACGGATCCTCAAGGCCGAGCCCTACAACGGCTGACCCCCAGGAGCTCTGAAGCTCAGGGGCGGTCCTTCGCCTTCGACCAGCCCCCGGCAGCCGCACGGCGCCGGGGGCTCCGTCGTGCCTCAGGCCGTGGCCGAGCGGTACTTCCGCACCGCCAGCGTCCGGAATATCAGGATGATCAGCAGCGAGTAGATCAGTGACGCCCACACCGGGTGCACCATGGGCCAGGCGTCCGAGGGCGACTGTCCCGGGTTGGCGAAGAGCACCCGGCAGGCCTGCACCGTCGCGCTGAACGGGTTCCACTCGGCGATGTGCCGCAGCCACGGGGTCATGTGGCTGGTGTCCACGAACGCGTTCGAGATGAACGTCACCGGGAAGAGCCAGATCAGCCCGCCGGAGGTGGCCGCCTCGGGCGTACGGACGCTGAGGCCGATCAGGGCGCCGATCCAGGTGAACGCGTACCCCAGCAGGAGCAGCAGCCCGAAGGCGCCGAGGACCTTGCCGGCGTTGGTCTCGCCGTCCGAGCCGACGCGCCAGCCGACCAGCAGGGCGACGACGGCGAGGACCAGCAGGGTCAGCGCGGTCTGCACCAGGTCGGCGAGCGTACGGCCGGTCAGCACCGCGCCGCGCGCCATGGGCAGCGAGCGGAAACGGTCGATGAGCCCCTTGTGCATGTCGTCGGCGATGCCCGCGCCGGAGCTGGCGGTGGCGAAGGTGACGGTCTGCGCGAAGATGCCCGCCATCAGGAAGTTCTTGTAGTCGGTGGCGCTGGTGCTGCCGCCGATCTGCATGGAGCCGCCGAAGACGTAGGTGAACAGCACCACGAACATGATGGGTTGGATCAGCCCGAAGATCACCATTTCGGGGATCCGGGACATGCGGATCAGGTTCCGCTTGGCGACGACCAGCGAGTCGTGCACGGACTGGCCCAGCGCGCTGCTCGGCGCCGCGATCGGTACGGCTTCGGTGACGGCACTCACTTCGCGGCCTCCTTCTTGTGCTTGCGGTCCTTGGCGTCCGGGGTGGTGTCCGCGCCGTTCTCCTCGGCCTTCTCCTCGGCCAGGTGGCCCGTCAGGGAGAGGAAGACGTCGTCGAGGGTGGGGCGGCGCAGGCCGATGTCGTCTATCTCGATGCCGCGGGTGTCGAGTTCGCGGATGACCTCGGCGAGGAGCTTTGCGCCGCCGGTGACGGGCACGGTGAGCTTGCGGGTGTGCTCCTCGACGGTGGTGTCTCCCTTGCCGAAGCCGCGCAGCACCTCCGAGGCGATCGGGATGTGCTCGCGCTCGTGCACGACGACCTCGACGCGCTCGCCGCCGGTGCGCGCCTTGAGCTGGTCGGAGGTGCCGCGGGCGATGACCCGGCCGTGGTCGACCACCGCGATGTCGTGCGCGAGATGGTCGGCCTCCTCCAGATACTGGGTGGTCAGCAGCAGGGTCGTACCGCCGGAGACGAGCTGTTTGATGACCTCCCACAGCATCTGGCGGTTGCGCGGGTCGAGGCCGGTGGTCGGCTCGTCCATGAACATCACGGGCGGGGAGACGACGAGCGCCGCCGCCAGGTCGAGCCGGCGGCGCATGCCTCCGGAGTAGGTCTTGGCGGTGCGGTCGGCGGCGTCCGCGAGGTTGAACTGGTCGAGCAGTTGCTCGGCGCGGACCTTCGCGGCCTTGGCCTTCATCTGGTAGAGCTGGCCGACCATCTGCAGGTTCTCCCTGCCGGTCAGGTATTCGTCGACCGCGGCGAACTGGCCGGAGAGGCCGATGGACCGCCGTACCTCATTGGGCTGCTTGAGCACGTCGAGACCGGCCACCACCAGCCTGCCGCTGTCGGGGCGCAGCAGGGTGGTCAGACAGCGGACGGCCGTCGTCTTGCCCGCGCCGTTGGGCCCGAGGAGGCCCAGCACGGTGCCCTCGGGGACATCGAGGTCGACGCCGTCCAGAGCTTTCACATCGCCGAAGGTTTTCACCAGGCCTTCGGCATAGATGGCGCCTGGCATATCAGTCTCCACGTCGTCGGGGATTCTTTGGAAAGCCTAGGTTTGGGTCTTTTGTTCTGCCCACGGCAACGGCACGCTGCTCGCTGCGGGCAGTTCGAGACACACCATAACGCGATGTATCGCGAGTCTCAACGGATTTTCTCGAACGGGTGACGGGACGGGTGGGGAACGGTCGGGAAACGGGCTCCGACCTCAGTCGATGACCGTGTAGCCCGCGTCGCGCAGGGCCTGGCCGACCTCGGCGCAGTGCACCGGACCCTTCGTCTCCAGGTGCAGCTCGACCTCCGCCTCCGTGAGCCCGAGCCGAGGATCGGTCCGGACGTGGCTCACATCGAGGACGTTAGCGTCGACCACTGACAACACCCCGAGAAGCGTCGCGAGGGCCCCCGGCCGGTCCGTCAGCCGCAGCCGTACGGCCAGGTAGCGGCCCTGCGCGGACATGCCGTGGCGCAGGATGCGCTGGAGCAGCAGCGGGTCGACGTTCCCGCCGGACAGCAGCGCGACGACCGGTCCCTCGAAGCCCCGCGGGTCGCTCAGCAGCGCCGCGACCGGGCTGGCGCCGGCCGGCTCGACGACCAGCTTGGCCCGCTCCAGGCACAGCAGCAGCGCGGCGGACAGCTCGTCCTCGGTGACCGTGCGGACCTCGTCCACCAGATCGGCGACGATCCCGAACGGCACGTCACCGGGCCGCCCCACCTTGATGCCGTCGGCCATGGTCGCCGGGTGCTCGACCGACACCGGGCGGCCGGCCGCCAGCGAGGGCGGGAACGCGGCCGAGCCCGCCGCCTGCACACCCACGATCCGCACATCCGGCCGCAGCGCCTTCACGGCGACCGCGATACCGGCCGCGAGCCCGCCGCCACCGATCCCGACGACGATGGTGCGCACCTCGGGGCACTGGTCCAGGATCTCCAGGCCGACCGTGCCCTGGCCCGCGATGATGTCCGGGTGGTCGAAGGGGTGGATGAACACCGCGCCCGTCTCATGGGCGTACTCCTGCGCGGCGGCCAGCGTCTCGTCGACCACCTGGCCGTGCAGGCGCACCTCGGCGCCGTACTCCTTGGTGGCACTGATCTTCGGCAGGGGCGCGCCCACGGGCATGAACACCGTGGAGCGCACGCCCAGGAGCGCGGAGGCGAGCGCGACGCCCTGGGCGTGGTTTCCGGCGCTCGCGGCGACGACACCGGCGGCGCGCTCCTCGGGCAGCAGTCCGGCGATACGGACGTAGGCGCCGCGCAGTTTGAAGGAGCCCGTCCGCTGGAGGTTCTCGCACTTGAAGTGCACCGGCGAGCCCACGAGCTGGGTCAGATACCTGCTGCCTTCCATGCCGGTCACCCGCGCCACGCCCGTGAGCATCTTCTGTGCGCCGCGCACATCGTCCAGGGTGACGGGTCGCAAGGAGTCAGCCGTGCTGTAGCTCATGACTCAAGCATCGCAGTTCACAGCCGCGCGCCACGGCTGTGACCAAGCTCCGAGACTGGTTTGCGCAGCGCCGGTACGGGCCGCCTTCCATCCGCGTACCCTGTCCCCCAACCCAGCACCCCTTCATGAAGCGAGCCCCCGGCCATGCCCACAACACCTGAAATGTCGATGGACATGACGACCGTCGGTGAACCCGGTCTCCTCGACACGCTGCAGCACGAGGTGGCGGTCTTCGCCCGCCGTGCCGAACAGACCCGGCTCGGCGGAGTCGGACAGGTGCGCAACTCCATGGACCGCGCCGCGTATCTGCTGCTCAACCGCCTCGACAAGGAAGGCCCGATGGGCGTCAAGGCGCTCGCCGCGAGCATGGGCATCGACTCCTCGACGGTCACCCGGCAGGTGGCCCCGCTCGTCGACACCGGCCTCGTCAAGCGCACATCGCACCCGGAGGACGGCCGCGCGGTGGTGCTGCAACTGTCCCCGCGCGGGCAGGCCCGCCTGGAGGAAGTCCGTTCGTCCAGGCGTCAGTTGATGGACGAGCTGACACACGACTGGGCGCCGGAGGAGCGCGAGGCGTTCTGCACGCTCCTCACGCGCTTCAACAGCGCCCTCTCCGCGCGGATGACGGTCCCGGGCGGGGAGAATCAGTCGGCTTCCTGAGCCGGCTTCCTGAAGGGCACCACCACGCGCGCGTGGTGTACGAGTCCCGCCCTTCGTCCCGAACTCTTGACCTGGCGACAGACCTGGCCTCAGATGAAACCGGGTTGTTCAGGGGGGAGGCGCGGTGCGAGAACGGCAGGCGTCCCAAGGCGCCCGCCGGGCCCGGGAGTTCGAGGCGTTCGTCGCGGGCGCGGCAGGGCGGCTGCTGCATGCCGCCACGCTGCTCACCGCGGAGGCGCCGGACGACAACCCGCGCGCGCTACGCCTGTTGACGGTGTCCCTGGCCCACACCTACGCGTGCTGGGACCGGCTGCGCGGCGAGGACCCGTACGACCACGCCCGCCAGTACCTGGCCACCCGCTTCGCCCGTGCGGCCTGGCACCAGTACGGCGGTCTCGGCCGGGCGCGCCACCACCCCGGCAGCGCGCTGGGCGCCCTCGCGCCCCAGGAGCGTCTGATTGTCGTCCTCAGGTTCTACGAGGGGGTCGCCGAGGAGCAGGCCGCCGCGCTCCTGGGCCTCCCCACGGAACGGGTCCGGACGATCTGCGACCGGGCGACGGCCGCCCTGCTGCATCCGCCGCGCGGTCCGGTACCGAAGGTGGGCGGGGCCGAGGTGGCGCCCTCATGAGGCCACGGAGCGGGGGCACGCGCGCGTGAACAGGCCCGAGCGGGAGGCGGCCGTACGGCGGATCATGGAGCGGACTCCGCCGCAGGTGCCGCCCGAGCTGTACCCGGACATCGTGCGGCGCGGCGGCCGCATGCTGCGCCGCAGGAAGGCCGCCCGGCGGCTGATGTGGCTACTGCTGTGGACGGCGGTCGTGGCGTTCACCGTATGGGCGCTGATGGCCCATCCGTGGGTGGAGCCGCCGTCGGAGACGACTCCACCGCTGACGGGTTGGTAGGACCCGGTTGTCGGCTAGTGGACTCTGAATTAGCCCAGTGCCTGCTGGAGGTCCTCCAGGAGGTCCTGCACGTTCTCGATGCCCACGGAGAGGCGTACGAGGTCGGCGGGGACCTCCAGGGCGGAACCGGCGACGGACGCGTGCGTCATCCGCCCCGGGTGCTCGATCAGCGACTCGACACCGCCCAGGGACTCGCCGAGCGTGAACACCTTGGCGCGGTTGCAGACCTCGACGGCCGCCTCCTCGCCGCCCTCGACCCGGAAGGAGACCATGCCGCCGAAGGCCCGCATCTGCTTGGCGGCGACCTCGTGACCGGGGTGCTCCGGGAGCCCCGGGTAGAGAACGCGCGTCACGCGTGCGTGCCGGGTGAGCATGTCGGCGACCTTGGTGGCGTTCTCGCTGTGCCGGTCCATGCGCACCGACAGCGTCTTGGCGCCGCGCAGCACCAGCCAGGAGTCGAAGGGCCCGGCGACCGCGCCCATCGCGTTCTGGTGGTACGCCAACTCCTCGCCGAGCGTCTCGTCGGCGGTGACCAGCGCGCCGCCGACGACGTCCGAGTGGCCGCCCATGTACTTCGTGAGGGAGTGCACGACGACGTCCGCCCCGAGGGCGAGCGGCTGCTGGAGGTACGGCGTGGCGAAGGTGTTGTCGACGACCAGCTTCGCGCCCGCGTCCCGCGCGATCTGCGCGACGACGGCGATGTCGGTGATGCCGAGCAGCGGGTTGGAGGGGGTCTCCACCCAGACGACCTTGGTCTTCGGGGTGATGGCCGCACGGACCGCCGCCGGGTCGCTGGTGTCGGCGACCGACCACTCGACGCCCCACCGGGAGACGACCTTCGCGAACAGCCGGAAGGTGCCGCCGTACGCGTCGTTCGGGATGACGACGTGGTCGCCCGGGCTGAGCAGCGTACGCAACAGGCAGTCCTCGGCCGCCAGTCCGGACGCGAACGCGAGGCCGCGGCGACCGCCCTCGAGGGCGGCGAGGTTCTCTTCCAGGGCGGTCCTGGTGGGATTGGCGCTACGGCTGTACTCGTAGCCCCCGCGCAGGCCGCCGACGCCGTCCTGCTTGTAGGTCGAGACCTGGTAGATCGGCGGGACCACCGCGCCGGTGAGGGGATCGGCGGTGTTGCCGGCGTGGATCGCGAGAGTCTCGAAGTGCTGACTGATGTGCCTGTCGCTCATGGGGCCGAGCGTAGTGCGCCCGCGGGGCGGACGACGATCCCGGAGTTATCCACAGGGCTTCGGACCGGGTTGGCCAATTGTCGGACCCGTCTGGTTCGCTTGAGGCATGGAGATTCTCTGGGTCCTGATGGCGCTGGTCATGATGGGCTTCGTGCTGATCCCGTTCCTGCGGCGCAGGCGCGGGATGATCGAGCAGGTCGCGCCCGGCCACCCGGACGCCGCGGACCCGGCGACCTACGGCTTCGTACGCGAGGAGGAGCTGGACATCCGCATGCCCGGCCCCGACCAGGATCTGCTGGACGTCCTCGACCTGGTGCAGCGCACCCAGGACTACCGCGCGGCGGCGCAGTTGCTGGCCGGCACCGAGATCACGGGTGAGCTGCGCTGGCAGCGCGTGCAGGCCTTCGCGGGCGCCGCGTCGCTGGAGCTGCAGCAGCGGCCCGGCGGGGTGAGCGAGACGCCGGGCGGGCAGTGGCTGCGGGTGTGGCGGGCCGAGAACCCGAAGGACGCGGGCGGCACGGCCGTGCACGCGGAGTTCCTGGTGCAGCAGGCGTGGCGTACGTCGACGCGGGGGACGGACGAGTTCCGGATCATCATGGAGGAGGCGCGGACCGCGTGCGGTGAGGCGGCGCTCCTCTCCCCCGGTGACCCGGTCCCGTACATCGTCGAGCTGTCGGTGGCCCGCGGACTGACGTACACGCAGCCGGAGTTCGAGGAACTGTGGCTGAAGATCCTGGACCGCGCACCGGCCCATATGGGGGCGCATCTGGCCGCCCTGCACTACTGGTGCGAGAAGTGGCACGGCTCACGCGAGCTGGCGAACTCGTTCGCGGAGGCGGCCGCCGCACGGGCTCCCGAGGGCTCCCTCCTCGCCGCGATGCCGCTCTTCGCGGTCTTCGAGCACCTCCCCGAGGTGAACCTGGTCAGCAGCTTCTACCAGAGCGAGGTCGTGGAGAAGGCGATCCACGGCGCGCTCTTCGCCGTGCACGCGGCCCGCCCCGACGACCCGATGCTGGCGCACGTCCGTCATCTGCTGGTCTTCTTCCTGGTCCGCGCGGAGCGCTGGTCCGAGGCGATGAACCAGCTCATACACATCGACGGCCACATCGGTGCCCTGCCGTGGACCCTGTCCCCCGACCCGGCGGCGGAGTTCGCGGTCTACCGCGCCCTCGCGGTGGCGGGCTACGAGGCGAACGGCGGAAGCCCGGCGAGCCTGCCGCACTGAGCGCCGCGGCGGCCCGACGGACCGGAATTCTCGACGCCCCCCGCCCGTTCACATTGCGGCCCCACCCTGAGGCCCGTTGGGAGACCGCATGTTCCTGCACAGCCGTACGCCCCGACTGCCGACCGCCGAGCAGGCTCTGCAGGGCCGCCCGGAGCCGGTGTTCACGGTCCCCGACCGCCACACCGTCCTCGGCACCCCGCTGCTCGGCCCCTACCCCGAGCACCTGGAGATCGCCGACTTCGGCATGGGCTGCTTCTGGGGCGCCGAGCGTAAGTTCTGGCGACTCCCGGTGGGCGTGTGGACAACGCTGGTCGGCTACCAGGGCGGCTACACCGAGAACCCTCACTACGAGGAGGTCTGCTCGGGCCTGACCGGCCACACGGAGGCGGTCCGCGTGGTCTACGACCCGAAGCTGATCTCGTACGAAACACTCCTGAAGACGTTCTGGGAGTCCCACAACCCGACCCAGGGCTTCCGCCAGGGCAATGACGTGGGCACCCAGTACCGCTCGGCGATCCACCCCCACACCCCGGCCCAGACAGCCACGGCAGAAGCCTCCCGCACGGCCTATCAACGGGTCCTCACGGGCTCGGGCTTCGGCACGATCACCACGGAGATCCTGCCGGCGGAGGGCCGGGTGTTCTATCCGGCGGAGGGGTACCACCAGCAGTACCTCGACAAGAATCCGGCGGGGTACTGCGGGATCGGGGGGACGGGGGTCAAGCTAAGTACCCCGGTCGGGACCGACCGGGGGTCCTCCTGCCCAACAGGTGTTGCACCAGCTCCTGAGGCCACGGACAAGTAGCCATGCGAGCCTGAGCGCAAAACGTGCTGTAGGCAGGCCTGCCCGTGTGTAGGCCAAACTTCTACTCGATGGCAACTACCCCAAGCATCTGACACGGCAGTTGTAGTTCCGGTGTCTGTGCTGGTCGGCGGCTTGCGGGGTCGGGTGCGGGCACAGGTACGGCCATCGTGATTATGAACGTTTGTGACGACGTTTCAGGACCAGGTGGCCGTGGAGGCCACGATAGGCCAGGCCGCTTGGGGCCGGGTGTTCGGGGCGGCGATGGATGCGATCGCGGACCGCTTCGCGCGGCGTGAGACACGTGCGACGGCGGCGGAGACGATCACCGGGCTGCTGGCAGAGGTGGACAAGCGCAACTGCTGGACGCTGGCCCAGGCGTTGGGGCATCCAGGCCCGTACCGGCTGCAGCACCGGCTGTCCAGGGCGAGGTTCGACCACGACCGGGCCCGGGAGGAGATCGCCCGTCTGGTCGAGCGTGAACTCGCGGGTGCGGAGGTGGTGCTGGTCGCGGACGAGACCGGGGACGCGAAGTCATCGACCGACTGCGTCGGCGCAGGCCACCAGTAGTCCGGCGCGGTCAAAGGCGTCGGGTTATGTCAGGTCTCCGTGCACCTGGCCGCGGTCACCGAATCGGTACGGGTGGTGATCGACCGGGCCCTGTATCTCCCGAAGGACTGGGCCGTGGACGAGGAACAGGCAGACGACGTGTTCCACCCGCTTACGCGGTTCGGCGATGAGCGCTACCGGAAGAGCAGCGCAAACACTCCGATGGCAAGGGTCATCGTGGCGACGAGCGAACCTCCCCCCGCGGTCAACGCGACCAAGAGATGCCTCTGCGTGACGTAGAAGAGGAACGCGGTCGCAAGAGCGACTACAAGGGAGACCGTCGTCCAGGTGCCGTCAGCGGGGCGGGGCGTGAACGCTCGCGGGAGTTTCGGCACGACCACTGGTCTGTCTGGCTAGTCTGAGGATACGGAGTTGCGGCTGGTGGGAGGGGCAGGGCTATGGATCCGGAGACGGCTGCGCTGGTGGGCACGGCAGGAACGACATTGGTTTCCTTACTGACGACCGAGGCATGGCAGCGCACCAGGGACGGCTTTGCCGCCGTGTGGCGCCGTGCTCAGCCGGAGAGGGCCCAGGCCATTACCGCTGAGCTCGACATCACCCGAAGCGACCTGTTCACGGCCCAGGCCAGTGGCGACTCCGATACCCGCGATGAGCTCGGCGCGGAGTGGCAGGGCCGCATCCGGCGCCTGATCACCGCGCACCCCGAAGAAGCTGAGGCGCTGCGGGCGCTGATTAACGAGTTGCAGTCGCTGGCCCCCGCGGCCTCGCCGGTGACGCAGCACGCCACAGCCTTTGGGAATGCACGTGTTTATCAGGCGGGCCGCGACCAGAACTTCAACCAGCGATGAGTGGCGGCAACGAGGCACAGGCAGATGGGCGCGGGCGCATCTACCAGGCCTCGGGCGACCAACACATCATCGAACATCACCACCACGCCTCGGACTGGACCGGTCCCGACTCGGTACGTCACCCATTCGTCGGCCGTGCTCCTGTGGTGCTCCGTGACCGCATCGGTGAGATGGACCGCCTGCGGGCCGCCGTGGAGCATGGTGTCGCTAACTGCGTCTACGTCCTCCATGGCCTGGGCGGCTGCGGTAAGACCGCCGTCGCCGACGCCCTCTTCCGCCATGCCATCCACCAGGCCGGCCGCATTGGACTCTGGGTCAACGCCTCTGACCCAGCCTCCCTGCGCGCTGGCATGCTCGCCGTCGCCGCTGACCGCGGCGCCACCGATGCTGAGCTCGCCGGCGCGCGCGGCGGCCTACGCCCCGCGGCCGACCTTGTTTGGAACTACCTTGACCAGTCCGACCAGCCCTGGCTGCTCATCCTCGACAACGCTGATACCCCTGCCATCCTCCGCGATGGTGGCTGGCTGCGTACCAGCCCCGCTGGCACCGTCGTCGTCACCACCCGCCAAGCAGCAGCCCACTGGTGGCCGGGTGCTGAGCTCCTCCAATTCGGTGTCCTTCCACGCGAGGACGCCGCTCGCGTCCTCCAGGACCTCGCACCCCACGCGGGAGGCATCGAGGACGCGGCGGAGGTCGCCGACCGCCTGGGGCACCTCCCCCTCGCGCTCACCCTTGCTGGCGGTTTCCTTTCCCACCAAGTCATTGACCCTTGGACCCTCGCCGACTACGGACACAGACTCGAACGCAGCGTTGGCTTCGACCCCATCGAACTGTTAGACCGAGGAGCTGAGGTCGGCACCGGCTCCCGCCACCTGCTCAGCCGCACCTGGCAACTCTCCCTCGACTCCCTCACTACCCAAGGCCTCCCCGAAGCCACCACCCTGTTGCGCCTGCTCGCTTGTTGGTCCGGCGACCCGCTCCCCCTGAAGCTCCTCGCCAACGCCGAACTCGGCCCAGAGCTTCACCAGTCCCGCGTCGAATCAGCTCTACGAGGATTGCTCGACCACTCCCTCACCGAGCTCGTACCAGGTGGCGTGCGCTGCCTTCGCACCCACGGAATACTCCTCGACAGCGTCGCTCAAGCCACCCCAGGTGATCAACGAGAGCGCCTTGCCACGACAGCCACCCAGCTACTCAAAGACGCACTGCCAGAGGTGCCTGAACGCGGAGTTCAATCCCCCGCGGTAACCCTGCTCGCGCCACACGTTATTGAGTTGCTGCGACGGCTAGTGGACTGGGAGGCTTCCCCATCCGTTGTGGAGGGCGCAGCCAACTGTGTCCTCCGGCTCGTCATCGCTGTCCACAGATCCGGGGACTATGCCTCGGCACTCACCTTGGCAAATAAATCCGTCGAACTCGCCGCCCCGATTTTGGGCACCGACAATGTGTTTACTTTCAGGCTTCGTCAACGTGTTGGCCGCGCTATCTTCCGCCTCGGACGGTTCGAGGAATCGGAGGCCGCCTATCGGCAGATACTTGAGGACTGTGAGCGGGTACTCGGACCTGACGCTCCGGATACATTGGAAACCTGCTTGAGGATTTCAATGCCGCTCTTCAATCTTGATCGAATCCAGGAAGCGATTCTGCTGACGAAGCGGGCCGTGCAAGGCCGGGAAGCGATCCTCGGAAAACTGCACCCGCTCACGCTCATCGCACGGAGTTGGCTCCTAGAGATAGCCACGGGCCCAAGAGCGGCGGCACTTCCAGAGAGGGACGAGATACTCGCCACCGGGCCTGCCGTGATTGCAGACTGCCGTAGCGTAACCGGAGATGACCATTATATGACACTCGGAGCTGAGCTAAATTACGCGTCTGCACTTTCCAGTACGGGGAACCCGCGTGAGGCGCTACCGCACGCTCGCAGGGCCCTTGCCGGGTGTGAACGGATTTTTGGTCCCGATTACCCGATGGTGCTAAACGTACGATACGTGCTCAGCGTCACACTTTCCGACCTTGGTCGACACGCTGATGCTATCGAGCAGGCAGAGAAGCTTGTAGAAGCGCGAATTCGAGTGCTCGGACCGACGCACCCATGGACAATTATCGCCGAGGAACTCCTGACTCGGTGTCAAAGCTCCTGCGGTCCTTCGTCTTGAACGAAGTACTGCCAGGGCAGCTGTAGTTCTGGTCATGGCTGGTCTTGAAGAGCATGTCGGCGCTGGTAGCAGGCTCGTGCGATGGCTTGATGGTGGCGGCGCCAGGCCATCCGGTAGAGGATGTGTTCCGGATCCCGGACTGGTGGCATGAGGACGAACGCCCGGAGAAGTCGCACGAGTTCGGGGCAGGTCAGCGGGGCGAGGCAGGCCGGTCCGGCGGGGGCGGCTGTGGTCATGGCAGCGGCAGTCAGGGCCAGGACAGCGGATGCGGCCGGGGAGAACAGAGACCAGCGCATCCAGGAGTTCCAGCAGGTCACCTGTCCTTGGTCCAGGCCGGTGAAGGTCTTGCCGAGTTGGAAGGTCTCCTCGATCCGCCCTCGTCGGCAGATCACTTCCACATGACGCTGACTTCTCGCAGGCCGAGAGACTTGAAGTCGCACAGTTGATAGCAGCGCAGCTGAGTGTCACTTCCAAGCTTCCCGGCAGGCTGGTTGACGATCCAGATGTCCAAGCGGCAACTCGGCACTTCACAGGAAGAGCAGTTGGAGCAGAAGGGGCATGACTGCGCCCCGTCAGGAGGCCGCCCACTACCCTGAAGAACGCTGCACTCCGCCGATCCTCATGCCGCGCAGCGAGAGCCACGGCGACACGAGCGGAGGTCACCCGTCGAACTGGTTCCAGCCGAGGGCGGTATCGGCCAACGGGGCGAACGCGTCTCGAGGGGTGGCGCCGGCCCAGACACTCATGTTGCCGTCACCTACTGGGGCGGAGACGTGCACAACGAGCCCTGGGGCCGCGAAGAACCGCGCGCGGTACCAGGGACAGAACGGCGCAGGGGCACCGAGTGGAGTCCTCCGACGAGCCGCCGTACCTGTTGCGGCGTCGGTTCGTGAGGGAGTGCCAGGTAGACGGCGCCCATCGCGGCTTCGAAGCGAGCGAACCGCTCGGCCTAACTGACCGAGCGTGCATTGTGCAGGTCTCGCGTCACTTGCGTGTTACCGAGTCAAGGCCGCGGCTGTAGCCAGCGCTCCAGGTCTGGCCAGCTGTGCCTGGCACAAGGCCGCCCACTCACCCAGAGCGTTGCCTAGCTCGTTCGACAGCTTAGCCAGGTAATCGTCTGGATTGTCGGCTGCCGTTCTCGCGGCTGCTTGCAGGCACTCGATGCTCACCATCTCCATCTTCTGACCATGCACGAATTGCTTGACGCCGAATTCGCCCAACCGCCCAATGATCTTTCCGATGAACTTACCGATACACCCTTTGACCTCTGGGCTGGGATCCCCATCCCAGATCGCGTAAAGACGCACTGCCACCGCCCGCAGAGCCCCTTCCTCGGCTGGACCAGACATGGTCATTCTCACCAAGGCTTCGACGATCAGTAGTTTCGTTTTCGGGCTGAACGTTGGATCCCAGCAGCCGTCCACCACACGGGGCCAGTGCAGGGATTGGCAGGTGTCGAGTCTGGTCGCATTTCGGCAGAGCAGCTCTGCGGCGACAAGTCGTGCGCTGGGAGAGGCGGATCTGAGAGCCGCGTCGATCACAAGGATGGCTGTTTCGTGCGAGACCCTGGGCAACCTTTCGCTTCCACTCGGAGGCTCAGGTTGGCTCCCATTCGGGTCACAGGACCACAGATCGACAAGGAGAACCACCGCGAGTTCCGCCTGATCAAGCCTTGTGAGAGCCAACAACCCCGAGGCCAGTGCCGCTGGGTGTGCGGGCCCAGAATCATGGGGGGAGACGAGTTGCCCGGCACGCATCGCTGCGTCGAGCCGTAACTGCCGTTGCTGCTCATCTTGTTCGTTCCCCAGTCGCCGTTCCGTCCGGAGGTTGATTCCGTATCCGATGAGCGACACCGATGCGGTGACCAGCACTCCGATGTATGTGAGGACGGCTGCGAGCCGTGACGAATCACCCGTGCCTAGGAGTTGGCCGCTCAGCAACACCGCGGGCAGAAAGAGCGCTGCGAGCAGCGTGCCGCACGATAGGACAGTGATCGTCTTTGGTCTCTTACTCACTACGAGCCTCCATTTTTGAGGCCACGAGCAGCTCATGGTTCGTCATGATGGTGTGGACGAAACGTGATGCGCAGCAGAAGGTAGAAAATGCTCCGTTCCGTCGGCTACCGAGATCAACCATTGGGCGCAGTCAACCTTTTAGTCACCATTGCCGGAATCAGTAGCTCCGCTAACAAAGGGTTTGTGAGCACGGCTTGACATGGATCAAGCCGTCGTTCCTGTGGCTGGGGCACGAAGGCGGGGCAGGAAACCGTCCTCGCTGTCGAGATCAGCCAGGACGGCCTCGAGTGAGCCCTGCGTCATGCGGGTCTGTCGAGTTACGTCCGCGGGGTGCACCCCGACCGGGCCGACTGGCAGCGTCAGTTGAAGCATGCGCCTGCTCTCGTGCAGTGGGACCCCGAGCGGGACCTGCATCTTCAGGCCCTGCCGTACCGGTCCTTGCAACTCGGTCTCTCCGGTGAGGCCGTACGACGCTACGCGGACAAGTGGACGGTCACCATCCGCGACGTGACCCCGCTCGCCCACGAGAGACACGCCCTTGTCAGCAGTGGCGACTTGCCCTCCGCTACTCGACTGCTGTCACAGGAACGCCCTTCCGGCGACCGGCCAACTTGTTTTCTGACGAAAACGCCTTCCGTCCGAGCGCGTTCCTCGACACCCGCGGTGACGACTCCGAGCGCGTGGAGGCCCTGCGCGACGCCGTTATGGGCCAGTTTCCGGCCGACGCCGAGGAGGGCCCGTTCACGGCTGTGGCCCGCGAGGCCAGCCCGTTCTCGGCCTTGGCCTACGCGCTCGGACCTCACGCGGTACTGCGGCTGCCGGGCTGGTTCGGAGACTTCTTGTGCGCCGCCGAGCGGATCCACACGTGGATGACCGGCTTGGGTGACGATCCTGACCATGACGCGGACGAACTGGACGCCCGAGCGCCGGTCGATGTCCGTCAAGTCCTTTGGAGCGCCGCCCTGTTGAGGGTCCCTACTGTTCGTCGCGCGGTGCCACGCAGCCTCTCCCCAAAGACCAAGTGTCAAGCAATTCGACCCCGTTCGAATAAGAACGGCAGCCGCGTCCTCCCCGTCCTACGATCGCGCACATGCTGATTCGTCGGACATTACGGATGATCATCGTGTTCGCTGTGGCTCTCGCCGGAGCGATCGGGGGTGGGGTGGCGACGGCGCAGGCCGACGGGGGGCGGTCCTCTGTGGAGCGGCAGTTGTTGTTCTACAACCACTCCTACGGGGTCCTCGACCGGGAGACCGCCGACGCCATCGAACACTCCGACTACCTGCGGGAATTCGCCAACTTCCAGGTCCGTACCACGACCGGAACCGGCGGGCAGACCTGGACCGGCCGCTATCTGATGGGCCGCGAGACCTATCTGGAGCTGTTCGGAGTCGGTGACCTCGCCGGCCAGGACGGCACTCTCGGCTCCGCCGGGCTGGGCCTCTCGACCGAGCGGGACGGTGACCTGGCGACGGTCACTCAGCGGCTGAAGGACGAGGGGGTCTCCGACCCCATCGAGTTCCTCCAGACCCGGGACTTCGGTGACGGGGTGCCCGTGCCGTGGTTCGACGCCGTTCTCACCGCCAGCGAGTACGACGCGTTCGGGGCCTGGGCGATGGAGTACCGGCCGGAGTACTTCGCCGACCCTCGCGGCAACACCGAGCCGGCGAGTTTCCCCGGAGACGTCGGCCGGGAGCGCTACCTCTCCGACGACTACCAGTCCCACCTGATGCGTGACGTGACCTCGGTCCGCATCGCGGTGACCGAGGGGGACCTCGCCGACACCGTCCCGCTGCTGCGGGCCGGCGGGTTCACCGTCCGGACCGTGACGGGCGGTGGCGTCGTCGCGAAGGGCGGCGGCACCACGATCCGGCTCGACTCCGTCCCACGCGAACAAGCGGGGTACCAGCAGGTCGACCTGTCACTCAACCACCCCGTGAAGTACCGGCACGTGGAACAGATCGGCCACTCGACGCTCATTGTCGGGCCTGGCAGCCGTGCGGTGTGGACGTTCGCTGGCGACGGCACGCCGTAGAGAAGTAGACAGTTACGCGTGCGGGTGCGGTCGAAATTCAGTAGCCGTCCGGGCACGGCCGGCCGCACCCTGTACGCCATGGAAGAACCGCACCGCCGGATCCGTGCGGTCCACTCGGAATCCACGATCACCGTGTACCAGGCATACGCCCCGGAACTCGGCCTGACGGCCGTCCGCGAGGGCCGCTTTCCCGCCGCGTGGAAGCGGGACCGCATGACATGGATCAAGCCGTCGTTCCTGTGGATGATGTACCGCTGCGGCTGGGGCACGAAGACCGGGCAGGAGACCGTCCTCGCTGTCGAGATCACCCGCGACGGCTTCGAGTGGGCGCTGCGTCACGCCTGCCTGTCGAGTTATGCGAGCGGGGTGCACGCCGACCGCGCCACCTGGCAGCGTCAGCTCAAGAGTGCCCCGGCGCGGATCCAGTGGGATCCCGAACGCGACCTGCACCTGCGCCCTCTGTCGTACCGCTCCTTGCAACTCGGTCTCTCGGGTGAGGCCGTACGGCGCTACGCGGACGAATGGACGGTCGCCATCAGCGACGTGACTCCACTCGCCCGCGAGATCCACGGGCTCGTCAGCTGCGGAGAGACCGACGCGGCGGCACGGCTGCTGCCGCCGGAACGTCCCTACCCCGCCACCGACGAGCCGCGCCCCTGATCCGATCGGCGTCGACTCAGCCCTCCGCGCGTGCAGGCAGCCGCCACCCCGGCCGCGGGAAATGGCAGGTGTAGCCGTCCGGGTAGCGCTGCAGGTAGTCCTGGTGCTCGGGCTCGGCCTCCCAGAAGGGGCCGACCGGCTCCACCTCGGTGACGACCTTGCCGGGCCACAGTCCGGAGGCGTCCACGTCCGCGATCGTGTCCTCGGCTACGCGCTTCTGCTCGTCGTCCACGTAGTAGATCGCCGAGCGGTAGCTGAGGCCCATGTCGTTGCCCTGGCGGTTCTTGGTGCTCGGGTCGTGGATCTGGAAGAAGAACTCCAGGAGCGCGCGGTAGTCGGTCTTCTCGGGGTCGTAAAGGATCTCGATGGCCTCCGCGTGCGTGCCGTGGTTACGGTACGTCGCGTTCGGGACGTCACCCCCGGTGTAACCCACCCGGGTCGCCGTCACGCCCGGCAGTCGGCGGATCAGCTCCTCCATCCCCCAGAAGCATCCGCCCGCCAGCACGGCCCTCTGCGTCTGCGCAGCCATTGCGACCCTCCAGTTTCTGTCAGCTCGGTCACTCGGACCGGCATCCCGTACCCACACCCCACAACGTACGAGGGTCCCGAGCGATTCCGCGCCCGGCGGCCCACTCACCGGTCAGCAAGAAAATGCGGTTGCCCCCTGCCTCCCGATGCGGGCTAATGCCAAACATGGCTGACACGGCTGAAACGGCTGGCACCACTGGCATCCAGGGCTCCTACGACGATCTTTTCGCCGCCGTCCCCGACGCGCTCGCGGCCACCCTCGCCGACGGGGACGCGGGCGGCTCCGTCGCCGTCTTCGTGGACGGTGAGCCCGTGGTGGACGTGTGGGGTGGATTCGTGGACGCGGAGCGGACGGTTCCGTGGGAGCGGGACACGATCGTCAACGTCTTCTCCGTCACGAAAACGATGACCGCGCTGTGTGCGCTGATCCTGGCCGACCGCGGCGAGCTGGACGTGGACGCGCCGGTCGCTCGGTACTGGCCGGAGTTCGCCGCCGCGGGCAAGGACGGGGTCCTGGTACGGCATCTGCTGTCGCACACCGCGGGGCTGCCCGACTGGTTCGGCAGCGTCGAGGAGATCTACGACTGGTCCGCCGCCACGGCCCGGCTGGCCGGCCAGGCTCCGGAGTGGGAGCCGGGCAGCGCGGCCGGTTACCACTCGCTCACCCAGGGATTCCTGGTGGGCGAGGTCGTACGCCGGATCACGGGCCGGAGTGTGGGTGAGTACTTCGCCGCCGAGGTGGCCGGACCGCTCGGCGCGGACTTCCACATCGGACTGGCCGCCGAGCACGACCACCGCGTGGGGCTCACGATCCCACCGCCCGGCAAGGACGAGGGCTACACCGCGAGCGCGCCCGGCGCCGATGCGAGCCTGCCCCGTGCGACCGCGTTCCGGGTCCGTGACGGCAACAGCGTGGCCTGGCGGCGCGCGCAGATCCCCGCGGCGAGCGGCTTCGGCAACGCCCGTTCGGTCGCCCGTGTGCAGTCGGTGATGGCGGGCGGCGGTGCGACGGCCGGGGTGCGGCTGCTGTCGGAGGCCGGATGTGAGCGTGCGTGGGTGGAGCAGTTCAGCGGCGAGGACCGGCGGCTGGGGATGTCCGTGCGCTGGGGCCTCGGATACGGCCTCTTCGGCAGCAGCTACGGATGGGGCGGCTGGGGCGGTGCCCTGGTCATGGTCGAGCCCGCGGCCCGGATGGCGGTGGCGTACGTACCGAACCAGATGCGCGAGCCGGCGCTGGACACCCGGGGGATGGAGGTCGTCATGTCCGTCTACGACGGGCTGACGGGCCTGCGCGGCTGAGCTCGGCAGGCAACCACCGGAGGTCCGTCGCCCACGTCTCCGCGTGGGGCCATCACGCCCCAACCTCCCCATCCGCCCCATCCGGCTCAGTACCGCGCCGGATACTCCAGCAGCGACGGATACACCGCGCTCGGTACCCCGTCCACCGTCGCGCCCGCGTACTTCAGCATGCTGCCGACCCGCTGGTTGAGGTCGTAGGGGAAGTTGAGCGTGGGGGCGGACACCTCGTCCAGGGTGGCCGTCTGGGCCGGGGTGAGGTGGAGGTCCAGGGCGGTGAGGTTGGCCTCCAGGTGAGCCAGGGTGCGTGGGCCGATGAGGGTCGAGGTGATCCCGGGGCGGGACTGGACCCACGACAGGGCCGCGGCGGCGGAGGTCGTGCCCGCGTCCGCGGCGACCTCGGCCAGGGCGTCGATCACCTTGAACTGGGCGGCGGTTGGAGCACCGAGGATCGCGGCACGCTTGCTGTCGACGGGAGTTGAGTCGTCCCGGGTGTAACGCCCGGACAGGTAACCGCTCTTGAGCGGGCCCCACGGCAGCATTCCCATCCCCGCGTCCTGGGCCAGCGGGATCAACTCGCCCTCGATGGTGCGCTCCAGCAGGGAGTACTCCATCTGGAGCGCGGTGACCGGAGTCCAGTCCCGCAGCAGCGCCATGGTGTGGGCCTTGGCGGTGAACCAGGCGGGTGTGTCGGAGAAGCCGACGTAGCGGATCTTGCCCGCCGTCACCAGGTCGTCCAGGGTGCGCAGGGTCTCCTCGATCGGCGTCGAACGGTCGTGGTTGTGCAGCCAGTAGAGGTCGATGTAGTCGGTACGCAGGCGGCGCAGCGAGTCCTCCAACTGGCCAACGATCGCCTTGCGGCTCGCGCCGCCGCCGTTGGGGTCGCCGAGGTGGAGGTTGCCGTAGAACTTGGTGGCGAGGACGATCCGGTCGCGCAGGCCGGGGTGGGCGGTGAAGTAGTCGCCGAGGATCGCCTCCGAGTGACCGTTCGTGTAGAAGTTCGCGGTGTCGACGAAGTTGCCGCCGCGGTCGAGGTAGGTCCCCAGGATCTTCTCGGACTCCTCGACGTCACAGCCGAAGCCGCCCTCCTCGCCGAAGTTCATCGCCCCGAGACAGAAGGGGCTCACCTTGAGGCCGGAACGGCCGAGACCGACGTACGAGTCGAGTGTGTCGTGTGCCATGAAAATGCTCCTGCGGAGAGTGGGCGGGAAACCGACTCCTCGATGACACCACTGTGAGCAGGCATGTTGTTAGGGCGATACCATCGGGCTCTTGCACGATCCTGCCGATTCGAGGAGGCACATCGTGGACGACTCGGAAGCGCGGCTGCTCGAGATGCGTACCCTGATCGAGCGGCACGCCTCCCGGCCCCCGGCCGTCGACGGTCTGCTGCTGGGCAGGGCGGACCGGCCCCAGGTGCCGACCGCGAGCCTCGCCCGTCCCGTGCTGGCGATCGTCGCACAGGGCTCGAAGCGGCTCACGCTGGGCGACCGGGTGCACGACTACGGCGCCGGTCAGTATCTGGTCGTGTCGGTGGACCTGCCGGTCGCCGGGCACTACACACGGGCCACGCCCGAGGAACCGTTCCTCGCCTGCGGACTCGCCCTCGAACCCGCGAAGATCGCCTCACTGCTGCTCGACGCCGGAACCGAACCGCTCACCCTCCCCCGCCGCTCGACCCCACACGGTCTCGCCGTGTGCGACGCGCCCTTCGAACTCCTCGACGCGGCCGTCCGGTTGCTACGGCTGCTCGAGCGTCCCGGCGACGCGCGGATGCTCGCGCCGCTGATCGAGAAGGAGATCCTGTGGCGACTGATCACCGGTGAACAGGGCCCGCTGGTACGGCAGATCGGGCTCGCCGACAGTCAACTCACCCATATCGGCAGGGCCATTCGCTGGATCCGCGACCATCACGCGGAGACCCTGCGCATCGAGGACCTGGCCCGGCTTGCCGGGATGAGCGCCTCCCCCTTCCACCGCCACTTCCGCGCGGTGACCGCGCTGACCCCGATCCAGTACCAGAAGCGGATCCGGTTGCAGGAGGCCCGGTTGCTGCTGATGAGCAGCGCGGAGGACGTCGCCGGTGTCGGTTTCGCGGTCGGTTACGACAGCGCGTCGCAGTTCAGCCGCGAATACCGGCGCCACTTCGGCAGGCCGCCCGGGCAGGACGCGGTACGGCTGCGGGGCGCGGCGCGGTTGGAGACGACGGGCGCGGACGCGGGCCGCCTGTGACCTCCATGGAGGGCGTTCGTCTTGGTCACCGCCCCACCCGCTCCGCCAGAAAGTCCTCCCACCCCACCTTCCCGACCTCCGCGCCCTCCACCGCCAGGTTCTCCCCCGCGCGGTAGGCCCGGCCCGCCTTGCCGGGGATGCGTACCGGCAGCGTTGGCCGCCGCCGCTTGCCGCGCAGCTTCAGGTACGGAGCCGCCAGTGCCGCGATGTCGTAGAGGCCGGGCCCTGCCAGGTCGGGCACCCGGCCCGCCGGGGCACCAAGAGCCAACTCGACCAGTCTGGCGGCCACTTCACGCGAGTCGACCGGCTGGAGGCGGAGGCCGCCGGGGACCGGGAGGACCGGGAGCCTGGTCATCTTCTCGATCATCGTGAGCGTCAGCTCGTGGAACTGGGCCGCGCGCAGGGTCGTCCACGGGATGCCCGAGTCGGCGATCGCCCGCTCCGAGTCGAGCTTGGTACGCAGCCAGGCCAGCGGGACCCGGTCCGCGCCGACGACCGAGATGTAGACGAGGTGGCGGACGCCGGCCTTCGACGCGGCACGCATCAGGTTGCGGGTCGCCACGTCGTCGCCCTTCTGGCCGCCCGCGAGGTGCAGCACGATCTCCGTGCCGGTGACCGCCGCCGCCACGCCCTCGTCCTTCAGCAGGTCGCCGGTGACGTACTCGACGCCGTCCACCGCGGGTCGCCCCTGCCGGCTCAGCACCCGCACCTCGTGGCCGGCCGCGCGCAGCAGCGGTACGACATGGCGGCCCAGGGTGCCCGTGCCGCCGGTGACCAGGATCGGTGAGGTCATGACCCAACTCCCTCCACAGGGCCCGGAATCCCCGGGCCGTCCGCGCCGCCCCGTGAGGCGGCTTCACCGGTATGACTCCGGGCGGCGGAAAAGTGTGACGACCGGATGCGCCCCCTGGAGCCCCCATGTCCCCCGTGCTCGACCCCCTCCCCGCGCAAGCTAAGGTAAGCCTTACCTGGCCAGTGATCGGAGAGACAGACAGTGACAGTGCGCGCGTTCAAGAGGAAGGCGGTCACGGCGATGGCCGCCATGGCCGTCGTCGGGGGGCTGCTGGCCGGGTGCTCGTCGTCCACCGCCGACAACGATGCCGAGCAGACGGCCGACGGACAGCAGAACAAGGTGCTCGGCGCCTCGGAGGGCCCGTCCGCCGCCCCGAGCACGCTCGCGACCGGCATGGGCGCGGACACCGACACCGACGGGACCTTCCCCCGTACCGTCACCCACTTCGAGGGCACGACGACGATCAAGGCGAAGCCCACGAGGATCGCCGTGCTGAGCACCGGGCAGCTCGACGACCTGCTCTCCCTCGGTACCGTCCCGGCGGTCACCACCCGCGCCGACAACGCCGGACTCGTCCCCGACTACCTCGCGGACGCCTTCCCGACCGACAAGTCGAAGCTCGCCGCGATGACGGACGCGGGCACGCGCCAGGCGCCCAACCTCGAGACACTGGCCGCCGCCAAGCCCGACCTGATCCTCGCCAACGACTCGCTCGGCGACCTCTACCCCAAGCTGTCGAAGATCGCGCCGACCGTCATCACGGCGGGCAACGGCATCAACTGGAAGCGCGATCTGCTGCTCGTCGGCGACGCGATCGGCAAGGGACAGCAGGCGCAGAAACTGCTCGACGGCATCGTCGAGGACGCGCACGAGAAGGGCGAGGCGCTGTCGAAGACCTCGGTGTCGATGCTGCGCTTCACACCCGGCAGGACCCGGATGTTCGGTGTCTCGTCCTTCACCGGTTCGATCGCCGTCGACATGGGGCTCGACCGGCCCAAGTCACAGCAGTTCACGGCGATTTCGGAGGACATCGGCGCGGAGAGCATCGACAAGGCCGACGGTGACTGGATCTTCTACTCGGTGCAGGGCGACGCCGCCAAGACCGACGCGGCGAGCACGCTGGCCGGACCGCTGTGGAAGTCGATGAAGGCGGTGAAGGCCGGGCACGCGGTGAAGGTCGACGACGACCCCTGGTACCTCAACGCGGGCCCGACGGCCGCCAGCCTCGTCGTCCTCCAACTCGCCGAGGACATCAGCAAGTAGTGAGCGAAGAGCAGTGAATGTGAAACGCCTCGCCTGGCCGGCGGCCACCCTCGCGGTGGCCGCCGCCGTGCTGCTCAGTCTCGCCGTCGGCACCCGGCCGGTCCCGCCGTCCGCGGTGCTCAACGCGCTGCTGTACGGCGGGAGTTCACCGGACGCCCTGGTCGTACGGTCGCTGCGGCTGCCCCGTACCGAGATCGGGCTGACGGCGGGCGCGGCGCTCGGCGTGGCCGGCGCGGCACTTCAGGCCGTCACCCGCAACCCGCTCGCCGACCCGGGCATCCTCGGGCTGAGCCAGGGCGCGGCGGCCGGTGTCGTCCTCGCCATCGGGACCGGGCTCGCGAGCGGTTTCGAGGGGTACGTCTGGTACGCCTTCGCCGGCGCCGTCCTCGCCGCCTGTCTGGTCTACGGCATCGCCGCGCGCGGTCGCGGCGGGGCGTCGCCGGTGAAACTGGCCCTCGCCGGTACGGCGTTGTCGGCGATGGCCGCGGGCGGTACGACCGTTGTACTGACGTCGAGTTCGGCGACGCTGGACCAGTTCCGGTTCTGGCAGGTCGGCTCGCTGAGCGGGCGGGACGCCGACACCGTCGTACGGCTGCTGCCGTTTCTGGCGGTGGGCGCACTGCTGGTGCTCGGCTGTGCGCGCGGGCTGGACGCGCTGGCGCTCGGGGACGAGACGGCACGGGCGCTCGGGCATCGGGTGGGGGCCGTGCGGGTGTGTGCGGCGCTAGGGGCGACCCTGCTGGTGGCGTCCGCGGTGGCCGCCGCCGGGCCGATCGCGTTCGTCGGTCTCGCCGTCCCGCATCTGGCCCGGCGCCTCACCTCCGGCGGTCACCGCGCGCTGCTCCCGCTGTCCGCGCTGCTCGGCGCCGCGCTGCTGGTCGCGGCGGATGTGGTGGGGCGGGTGGTGCGTGCACCCGCGGAGGTGCCGGCCGGGGTGATGACGGCGTTGGTGGGGGTGCCGGTCCTGGTGGTGCTGGTGCGGCGGAAGGCGACCGCCGTATGAAAGCGACGGCCGAACGGGACGGAGCGCGCGGGAACTTCCGGCCCGCCGGTGTCACGGTCCTGCGCCCCCGCCCCGCCATCTCCCTTCTCCTGCACCGGCGTTCGGCCGTCGTAGCCGTAACTCTCGTACTACTGCTGGCTGTTGCCATGACCGCCGCCGCCTGTCTCGGCCAGACCTACATCTCACCCGGCGAGGTGTGGCAGACCCTCCGCACCGGATCGGGGCCGTACGACCTCGTCGTCATGGAGTTGCGGGTGCCGCGGATCGTGCTGGGGGCGCTGGTCGGGGTGGCACTCGGGCTGGCGGGGGCGCTGGTGCAGACGGTCACCCGTAATCCGCTGGCCAGTCCGGATGTGATCGGTGTGGGGCACGGCGCCGCCGCCGCGACCGTGCTCGCGCTGTCCACCGGGTTCGTCGCCTCGCCCGGTGCGCTGCCCCTCGTCTCCGTCCTGGGCGGACTCGCGGCTGCCGCGCTCGTGTACGTACTGGCGTGGCGGCACGGGATGCAGCCAAGTCGGTTCGTGCTGACGGGGGTTGGGATCGGGGTCGCGTTGTCGGCCGTGGTCCAGCTCTATCTCACGGACAGCGAGCTGGAGGCCGCCGAGCAGGTCAAGCTGTGGCTGACCGGCTCGCTGAACGGGCGGGGCTGGGAGCAGGCGGGACCCTTGGCCGTCGTACTCCTGCTGTGTCTGCCCGCGCTGGTGTGGGCGAGCCGGGCCGTACGGCCGCTCGGGCTGGACGGCGACACGGCCGCGTCGCTCGGGGTGCGGGTGGACCGTACGCGACTCGCACTCACCCTGCTCGGCGTGGTGCTGGCCGCCACGGCGACCGGGGCGGCCGGGCCGATCGGGTTCGTGGCGCTGACCGCACCGCAGTTGGCCCGCCGACTCACCCGCACACCCCAATTGCCGTTGCTCTGCTCGGCGTTGACGGGTGCGGTGATCCTGGTGTCGGCCGACCTCGCGGCCCGGACGATCCTGCCCCCGCTGGAGGTCCCGGTGGGCGCGCTCACCTCGCTGGTCGGGGGGCCGTATCTGCTGTGGCTGCTGGGGCGGAGCGGGGCCGAACGCTGAGGGCCTGGCACCGCCTCCCGACAGCTGTCAGATGGTGGCGGTGTCGATCACGAAGCGGTAGCGGACGTCGCTCGACAGCACCCGCTCGTACGCCTCGTTGATCTGGTCGGCGGAGATCAGCTCGATCTCGGCGCCGAAGCCGTGCTCGGCGCAGAAGTCCAGCATCTCCTGGGTCTCCCGGATGCCGCCGATGCCGGAACCGGCCAGGGTCTTGCGGCCGCTGATCACGGAGAACAGGTTGAGGGAGACGGGCTCCTCGGGGGCGCCCACGTTGACCAGCGCGCCGTCGGTCTTCAGCAGCGAGAGGTACGCGCCGAGGTCGAGCGGGGCCGACACCGTGGAGATGATCAGGTCGAGGGAGCCCTTCAGCTCCTCGAAGGTCTTCGGGTCGCTGGTCGCGTAGTAGTGGTCGGCGCCCAGCTTCAGGCCGTCCTCCTGCTTGCGCAGGGACTGCGAGAGGACGGTGACCTCCGCGCCGAGCGCGTGCGCGATCTTGACGCCCATGTGGCCGAGGCCGCCCATGCCGATGATCGCGACCTTCTTGCCGGGCCCGGCGTTCCAGTGCTTCAGCGGCGAGTAGGTGGTGATGCCCGCGCAGAGCAGGGGCGCGGCCACGTCGAGGGAGATGCCCTCGGGGATGCCGACGACGTAGTTCTCGTCGACGACGATCTTCTCGGAGTAGCCGCCGTAGGTGGGCTCGCCGTCCTTGCCGACGCCGTTGTACGTGGGGACGCCGCCGCCGGTGCAGTACTGCTCCAGGCCGGCCTTGCAGTTGTCGCACTCGCGGCAGGAGTCGACCAGGCAGCCGACGCCCACCCGGTCGCCGACCTGGAACTTGGTGACTCCGGGGCCGACCTCGGAGACGATGCCGGCGATCTCGTGGCCCGGCACCATCGGGAAGATGGCCTCGCCCCAGCCCTCGCGGGCCTGGTGGATGTCCGAGTGGCAGATACCGGCGAACTTGACGTCGATCAGGACGTCAAACTCGCGGACGGCCCGGCGCTCGATGGTGGTGCGCTCCAGGGGAGCCTTGGCGGCGGGGGCGGCGTACGCAGCGACTGTGGTCATGCCGGAACACTCTCCTAGGGGGGATGTATGCCCGGCTGCCTTCCGGCCGGGCACGGTGACGAGCCTGCCCGAAAGTCCTGCGGCCACCCAGACCACGCGTTTGCGTACGTTCGCTGTGCCTACCACCAGCGAGGACAGGCTCGTGTGCGTACGACCGGGAATACTGGACCGTATGGACGAACAGCCCGAATCCGCCACGGAGCCCCTGAACCCCGGTCGGCCCCTGGACCGGCGTGCCGAGCTGAGCGAGTTCCTGCGCACCCGGCGGGCCCGGCTGAAGCCGCAGGACGTCGGTCTGCCGGACTTCGGGCGGCACCGCAGGGTGCCCGGGCTGCGGCGCGAGGAGCTGGCGCAGCTCGCCGGGGTGTCGGTGGCGTACTACACCCGCCTGGAGCAGGGCAACGGACGGAACGTGTCGGCGGAGGTCCTCGACGCGATCGCCCGCGCGCTGCGCCTGACGGACGCCGAGTCCGCGCACCTGACCCACCTGGCGAAGCCGAAGCAGCACAAGAAGAAGCAGTCGGCGCCCACCCAGCACGTGCGGGTCGCGCTACGGCAGCTCATCGACACGATCGACTCGGTCCCGGCGTACGTCTCGGGCCGTCGCTGCGACATCCTCGTCTGGAACCGGATGGCGGCGGCGGTCTTCGGCGACTGGTCGGAGCTGCCGCCGGAGGAGCGGAACTGGGCGCGGATGGTGTTCCTGCGGCCCGAGTACCGGGACCTGTTCGTGGACTGGGACCAGAAGGCCAGCGACATCGTCAGCTACCTCCGCATGGACGCGGGCTGCCACCCGGACGACCCGCGGCTGGCCGCCCTGGTGGGCGAACTCTCCCTGAAGAGCGAGGAGTTCAGGCGCCTGTGGGCCATACACGACGTGAAGGAGAAGAACCACGGCGTCAAGCGTCTGCGCCACCCGCTGGTGGGCGACCTGACCCTGTACTTCGAGGGCTTCCGCCTGGCCGACGACTCCGAGCAGTCCCTGATCACCTACCACGCGGAACCCGGCTCCCCGTCCGCCGACGCCCTGCGCCTGCTGGCGAGTTGGGGCACGGACGCGACCCGAGCGGGCGCGACGGCCGACCGCCCCGGGCTCACTCCGTGACACCGAGATCGGCCCGCATCAGCCGCCGCATCGCGGCCAGCCGGGGCTCGGCTTCTTTGAGGTCAAGCAGGAGTTGTTCGGGGTTCTCGCCGTCGCGGACCAGATTCCGGTCGAGCCGTTTCACGGCGGCGTCGACGGCCGCGAGGATCTCGTTGACCGCGCGGGAGGCGTCCAGGACGCGTTCGGGTACGACCATCTGCGCCTCGGCGTAGCGGTCGCGGTAGTCGCGGCGCGCCTCTTCCAACTGGTCGCGTTCCAGTTCGGTGTAGACGCCGTCGCGGACGCGGTGAAGGGCGTCCTTGAGGAGCGTGTGGAACTGCCGCGAGGAGCGGTTCATGGCCGTGTAGGCGTCCCGGCGCTCCTCGAACGCCCGCCTGCGCTCGGCGAGTTGGGTCTCCTCGGTGCGCTGCCGGGCGGTGAGGCGCTGGCTGAGGACGGGCGCGAAGAGCGTGCCGAGCACGCCGACGACGGCGGTGATCATGGCGGTCACGGCGGCGGTCATGCGGTGACCTTATGGCACCCCCGGTACGGCGATGTCACCCCTGATACGGCGGCATCGATCCCCAACTCCAGCGCGGCACCGGCTGCTCCGCAGGCGGCTGCGCGTCCGGACCGGAGAAGTACACGGCCAGCCGCGTCCCCCACTCCACGTACGCGACGAACGCCGACCGGAACTCGGCGTCCGTCGGCAGGCCCGCGTCGTCCGCCGCGTCCTGGACGAGATTGACCCAACGGCGGCGCTGGGGCTCGGTGATGTGCTTGCCGAAGTGCTGGGCGACCATGTGGCCGTGGCCGCCCTGGGTCTCGGAGTAGGCCGCCGGACCGCCGAAGACCTCCGCCAGCCACAGGGCGACGTGCGCGGCGTGCGCGGGCGCCAGGTCGGCGAAGAGGGGGGCGAGGAGGTCGTCCTTGAGCACCTTGTCGTAGAAGACCTCGGTCAGCCGCGAGAAGGCGTCGGCGCCGCCCGCCCAGTCGTACAGGGTGGGGACCGCGGACCCGTCGCCCCGCACGTCGGTCGGCCGGTAGTGGCGCATCTCCTCGATGTCCTCCACGTACGGGCCGATCTCGGCGAGGAACGGTGGGAAATGCTCCGACCTGCGGAAACCCTCCAGATGTGCCTGGGTCGATGTCCACGTGACGCGGAGCACGAAGTGCTCGGGGTCCTCTTCACAGCGGGTCAGTTCGTACGCCTCGCACTGCGGGGCCGCGGCCAGGTGACGTGCGGCACGGGTGTAGGCGGCCAGGAACTCCGCCGACCGCTGCTCGGGGATGCGGTACCGGACGTACTCCACGGTCTGGGTTGTCATGGAGGCACAGAAACACGAAGGGCCCGCCGGAAGCTGCACTTCCGGCGGGCCGTTCGCTGTCGGCCTACTCAGGTACTAGCGGTTCACTTGGCGTAGTACGCGTTGTAGATCGAGATGGTCGACTTGTTGCCCTTCTTGTCGGCGATCTTCGCGTGGAAGGAGATCGCCTGGCCCTTGGCGGGGTTGGTGACGGTGATCTTGCCGTTGACCACGGGGATCTTCTTCCAGGTCTGGCCGTAGTCGTACGACACCCATACGCCCAGGGACTGGAGGTTGCGGCCGGCGGCCGCGCCTTCGACGGTGACCGGGAAGGTCATCTTCTTGCCGGCCTCCACGCGGCTGTCGAGGCCGGTGACCGCGTTGAAGCGGGCCGTGGAGACCGGGAGTTGAGCGACGGTGGACCCGCTCGGCTTCTTCGAGGAGAACGTCCAGCTCGCGTCGATCCGGGTGGAGGCGGCGGCGACCTTGACGCTGCGGATGACCGAAGTGGTCAGCTTGTACGAGGCGTTGGCGGCCGGGACCTTGAACGAGGACTCACCGAACAGCGGGTCCTTGTTGGAGCCGACCTTGGTGCCGTTGCGGTACAGGGTCGTGTTCACCGAGGTGAACAGCGACGAGCCGGGGTTCTTCTGGGAGTCGGCGAACAGCGGCAGCATCCCGGTGATCTCGTTGCCGCTGCGGAACACCCCGTAGTCGGCGTCGAGATGCGGCCCGAAGACCGCGGTGTTGAAGGTCCGGGAGTAGGTCTGGCCGCCCTTGAAGTTCTGCAGGCTGCTCAGCGAGTAGAAGGCCTCCGTGATCGGGAAGCCGTCCGCGTCGAGCCCGGCGCTCTGCTCGAAGTCCAGCTCCCACTGCACCCCGTTGATGGTGGAGACATGCAGGGTGCGGGTGCCGGGCAGTTTCTGCTGGATGCCGACGGCGCTGCCGCCGGACCCTTCGGGCAGATAGCCGAAGGCGCTGACCGCTCCGGTCTTGCCGCTCGACGCGGCGCCCAAGTGGGTCTTCACCGTGGCGAGTTCACTCGCCTTGTAGTGCTTGGTGTAGCCGGTGGCGAGCTGCTTGACCTTCGCGGTGGTCGTGGTGTCGTACTGCTCGTCGGTGCCCTTGGTGTAGTGCGCGTCCCACTGCTCGGACAGCGAACCGTCGGTGATCTGCGGACCGAGGTGCGCGGTACGGAAGTTGTCGTACGTGTCCAGGAGCCAGCCGAAGGAGACGCCGCCCCCGTCGGGTGTCTCGACCGTGTAGGCCGGTGCCGCGAAGACCGACTTGACGCCGGTGTCCGGGACCGTGATGTCGACCGGCTTGGCGGTGCGGGCGTCGATCGTGACCGTGGTGTTCTTGCTGATGTCCAGCTTGGGCTGAGCGATCCAGTCGGCGCCCTTGGTGGGGTCGTCCGGGTCCACGAAGATCCCGGCGTCGAGGAGGTAACCACCCTTGGGGACACGGACCTTGACCGTGCCCGAGGCGTCGTAGGGGCTGAAGGAGCCGCCGGCGCCGAGGCCCGACATGCCCTCCACCGAGGCGGAGTAGTACGTCGCCGGGGTGCCGTCGCGGTTGACGAACTTCAGCGTGAGGTCGTACGACTGCACCTCGCGCACCACCGCCGCGGCCGTACGGACGCTCTGTCCGCCGCCCGTCGCCGTGACGTACGCGGAGTAGGCGCCGTCGAGCGTGCCGCCCAGCTTGGTGTTGACGGTCAGGCCGACCGAGGCCGTGCCGCGGGCCGGGACGGTCACCGAGGACTTGGCGAGCTTGAAGAAGCCCGAAGGAGCCGCCTGGCCCTTGGGGTTGGTGGCGGCCGCGGTGAGCTTGAGGGTGACGGCCGTGGTGCCGAGGTTGCGGTAGGTGAGCTGCTTGGTGACCGGGGTGTCGTCGGTGTGCGGCCACTGCTGGATGCCGAAGCTCTCCGAGACCGGGTCGGCGATCACGCTCTGCTTGATGGCCTTGTCGACGGCGATCCGGCCCGAACCCTGCTGGAACGGCGTGTAGTTGCCGCCCTTCGCGGATCCGGTGAGCGCGCCCTTCAGCTCGGCGTACCCCCAGTCGGGGTGCTCCTGCTTGAGGATCGCGGCGGCACCGGCGACATGCGGGGTCGCCATCGACGTACCCGAAATGGTCAGGTAGCCGGGCGGGTTCTCGCCGACCTCCTGGTCGATGACACTGCCCGGCGCGGCGGCGGCCGTGATGTCCACACCCGGCGCGGTGACGTCCGGCTTGATGGCGCCGTCGCCGACACGCGGGCCGGTGGAGGAGAAGTCGGCGAGCTTGTCGGCGCCGTCGACCGCGCCCACGGTGATCGCCGCGTCCGCGCTGCCGGGCGAACCGATCGACTGCGGGCCCTCGTTACCGGCGGCGATGGCGAACAGGATCCCCTTCTCGGTGGAGAGCTTGTTGACCTCCGCCTCCAACGGGTCGATCTCCGGGGTGTCCTGGCCGCCGAGGCTCAAGTTGACGATGTCGGCGCCCTGTTGGGCGGCCCACTCCATGCCGGCGAGGATGCCGGAGTCGTCACCGGAGCCGCCGTCGTCGAGGACCTTGCCGTTGAGGATCTTCGCGCCGGGCGCGACCCCCTTGTACTTGCCGCCCGACTTCGCGCCGGTGCCCGCCGCGATGGAGGCGACATGCGTGCCGTGCCCGAAGTGGTCATTGGCGTCGGCGGCGGTGGAGAAGTTCTTGGACTCCACGACCTGTGTCTTCAGGTCGGGGTGGTCGGCGTCGACTCCCGTGTCCAGTACGGCGATCTTGACGCCCTTGCCGGTGTAGCCGGCCGCCCATGCCTTCGGGGCGCCGATCTGCGGCACGGACTTGTCGAGGCTGGCCCTGCGGACACCGTCGAGCCAGACGTGCGCGATACCGGAGGCCGTACGGTCGCCGTTGGTCACGGCGTCCCACAGCTCGGGCGTGTCCTTCTGCGGGGTCTGGACGGCGTCGGCGTTCAGGGTATTCAGGGACCGGCGGAGCTTGCCCGCGTCCCGGACGTCGGCCCTGGTGGCGGTGGCGGCGCCCTGGTAGCCGACGATGACCTTCAGACCGGACTTCTGGGAGGCCCGCTCCGCGGATTTGTTCAGTTCGGTGACGTCGAAGAGCCGCTGGTCGAGCTTGCCGGAGGCGACCAGCCGGGCCGCGTCGGCGGGTATGACGAGCGTGTGCCCGTCGAGCCGACGCACCTGAACAGGTATGTGTTCACGGCCCTTCGCGGCTTGCAGGCCCACGACCCGGCCCTTGGCGTCGACGGCGACCCGGTCGCCGGTGATCAGGGTGATGTGGTGGTCGCCCGCCAGCCGCGCCCGCGCGGCATCGGACGCGCCGGACGCGCGCTGCTCGGGCTTCGCCGACGCCGGGCTGGTCATGCCCGCGGCGAGGGCGACAGTGGCGGCCACCGCGACGGTGGCCGCGCACGCTCTTTTCACTTGTCTGCGCAAGGCTCCCCCTGGAGCTGAGGTACCGGGCGAATTCCCCGTTCACCCGGCCAGGGGAAAGCCCGCACACCAGTGCGCACACCCCCCGGAATACGCAGTATGCCGAGGGGTGATCAGCCGCTCAAGAGATGAGAGGAGGGTAAGGAAGCACATCCGCGGACTGTTACCCGCCCGCGCGGACTCCGTTACCCAGTCGCCGGGTGCAGCGCGCGGGAACTCCGGTACAGAGCCACAGACTCCGCCGAACTCCCTTGCACCACACCCGAGTTACTTGGACGCCGCGTTTTCCTTGACTGTGATCTTCCCCTTGCGGATGGTGGCGAGGCGCGGCGCCTTCTTCGCGATGGCGGAGTCGTGGGTGACCATGATGAAGGTCAGTCCGTGCTCCTTCCACATGCGCTCCAGTACGTCCATGATCTCGTCGCGCATCGACTCGTCGAGGTTTCCGGTCGGCTCGTCGGCGAGCAGCACCTTGGGCTGCTTGACCAGCGCGCGGGCGATGGCGACCCGCTGCTGCTGACCACCGGACATCTCGCCGGGCAGATGCCCGAGCCGCTCCCCGAGACCGACCGAGACCAGCGCCTCGGCGGCCCGCTCGCGCCGCTCCTTGGTCTTCACCCCGAGCGGTACGAGGGCGGTCTCGACGTTCTCCTGCGCGTTGAGCGTCGGGATCAGGTTGAAGGACTGGAACACGAACCCGATGTTCTCGCTGCGCACCTTGGTCAGCTTGGCCTCGGACAGCTTCGCCAAGTCGACGCCGTCCAGCACGATTTCACCGGAGCTGGGCCGGTCGAGCGCCCCGATCATCTGGAGCAGCGTCGACTTGCCGCCTCCGGTGGGCCCCTGGATGACCAGGCGGTCGCCATCGCCGATGGTCAGGTCGATGCCGTCGAGGGCGTGGACGACTTCCTTGCCCCGCGCGTAGCGCTTGGTGACGCCTCTGAGTTCGTACATGGTCCAACTCCTGGAGAAGTAAAGGGGGTTGGGGCCCGCCGCCGGTGCGACGGGCCCCAGTACCGGGCGGTGACTGCCTGCCGTACGGGTGCGGACTACTCGACGCGGCGCAGGGCGTCCGCGGGGCGCAGGCGGGAGGCGCGCCAGCCGCCGAAGGCTCCGGCGATCAGACCGCCGGTGATGGCGAGGCCGACCGCGAGGGCGATGGTGGTGGCGTTGACGGGCGCGGTGAGCGCGACGTCGAGCGTCTTGGCCGCGGCCTGCCGGCCGGGGCCGCCGAAGCCACCGCCACCACCGCCGGGACCGCCCGCTCCGCCACCGCCGCCGCCCGAGTTGCCGAGGGAGGCCGACAGGGTCGGGCTGATCGCGGTCACGATGTACGCGCCCGCCAGGCCGAGCGCGATGCCGAGGACGCCACCGACCAGACCGTTGACGATGGCCTCGCCGACCACCTGCCGGGTCACCCGGCCCGACTTCCAGCCGAGCGCCTTCAGCGTGCCGAACTCCCGGACCCGGCGCGAGACCGCCGAGGAGGTGAGCAGACCGGCGACCAGGAACGCGGCCACGAGCACCGCGATCGACAGCCACTTGCCGACGTTGGTGGCGAGGCTGGAGGCGGTGGACAGCGACCCGGAGACGGTGTCGGCCAGATCGGCGGACGTGGTGACCGTCGTACCCGAGACATTGCTCGTGATGGTCTTCTTGACGGCCGAGATCTGCTTGGAGTCGGTCGCCTTGACGTAGATGGTGGTGACCTTGTTCTTGTCACCGCTCAGGGTCTGCGCCTGCGTCAACGGAACATACAGGTTGGCCGCGGCGTCCCCGCTGGTCGCGGTGGCGATCCCGATGACCTTGTACTTGACGCTCTTGATCGTGACCGTCGAACCGACCTTGAGCTTCTTCTCCTTGGCGTACGCCGAGTCGGCGACGACGACCTTGGCGTTCGTCTCGGAGGTGGTGAAGGTACGGCCGCTGGTGATCTTCGAGGAGGTCAGCGGGCCGAGCGCGGGCTTGGTGACGTCCGTGCCGTAGACCGAGTACGAGTTGATGTTGAAGTTGGCGCCACCGCCGGTGACTTGGCCCTGCGGCGCACCGGTGCCGCCGCCGCGGTTTCCGCCCTCCGCGTTGCCGCTGCCCTGGTTCTGCTGGAACTGGCCGCGGGTGAACTGCCCGTCCACTTTGACGACGTTGAGGCTCAGCCCGCCGACGGCGTCCGAGACGCCCTTCTGCCCCGCCACCTTGGTGACGGTGGTGGAGGCCAGCGTGGTGAAGCCCTGGACCATGACGCGGTCACTGCTCTGCGTCTTGCTGTCGTCGTTGTTGTTGGCGTCGAACTGGAACCGCGGCTGCTGCGAGCTGCTCGCGGTGGGCGTGGCCGCCTTGGTGACGGTCATGTCCGTGCCCAGTCCGTACAGCGACTGGAGGACCTTGTCCTGTGCCTTCCCCATGCCGGAGGACACGGAGTTGACCACGATGACCAGCGCAATGCCCAGTGCGAGGCCGGAGGCGACGACGAGGGCCGCTTTTCTGCGGCGGCGCAACTCGCGCCTCAGGTAGGTGAAGAACATGGGCCGCAAGCTAGGTACGGCGCGTGATGATGCCATAAGGCCGACATAAGAGAACGATGAGAAGCCTGTCCGTGCCCCAGGAGCGGGCCTGCGTGGGGCTGTCAACGCGAGGCGTTTATATCCCCTTTGGGGCATTTGATAATACCCCCCGACGGCTGGTTGCGAGTGTCCGCGTTGCCGTACGCGATGTGCTGGTGTGATGATTTCACCCATGTCTGTAGGCGGGGGAAACGGCACGGGAGACGGTTCGGGGACCGGGGACATACGACGGTCCCGGCTGTCGGACTACGCGGAACTGAGCGCGCCGGACCCGACCCCGGCCCCCCGGGCACCGAGCAGCGAATTCGCGGTACTGCTGGGCGAGTTCCGCCGCAGGGCGGTCCTGGTCCCCCTCGGCGCGGACGACGACGCACCCCTGACCGCCGATTTCGGCGGAATCCGGTGGATCTACGCGTTTTCGAACGATGCGGCACTGGCCCGGTTCGCGATCGCGAGGGGTGAAGGCGGCCGGGAGTGGCCGTATCAACGGATGCTCGGGGCGCGGCTGTTGGATGCGGCGGTGCCCGCTGTGGGGGTGCCGTGCGGGGTGGCGCTGGATGTGGGCACCGAGGGCGAAGGGGTGCTGTTTCCACCGGTGGTGGGGATCGTGCCGGAGGCGGTGGCGGTGGACGCGCGGGAGAGGGGACGGGAATGAGCGAGGACATCAAGGCGACGGGGCTCGACGAGATCGCGCGGGGGATCACCCTGACCCTGGCCGAGTTGAAGGAGCTCGGGGTCGACAGCCTGGCGGGCGCGGGCCGAGGCTTCTCCGAACTCAGCCTGTCGGGCCTGGAGTTGGGCCACGCCGAGCTGCTCTCACAGTTCACGTCGTTCTGCGAACGCTGGGAGTGGGGCGTGCGCGCGCTGGTGAACGAGGGCAACAACTTCGCTGCGGGCGTGGGCCTTTCGGCGGGCACCCTCTACGAGACGGACCAGTACGTCGGCGGCGCGATGAAGATCGTGGTCAACGCGGGCATCGGCAACCCGTACGCGACGGAGGACGAGGTCACCAAGGAAGGCTGGGGCGACCTGCTCCGCCACAACGAGTACACGGGGGGCGTCGACTACAGCCAGGAGTCGATGGACAAGGCGCTGGACGCGAGCGCGCAGGGTTACAAGGACGCGGCGCGGGACGTCCTGACCTCGCACACGATCAGCCCGCTGGGTCCGGGCCTCAACCCGGCGAACCTGGCGAGCGCGGCCGGGGTGAGCGGGGACGAGTACAACGACGTGATCGACGGGCTGGTGGGCCCGTCGCCGGAGGAACGCGCGAAAGCGGCCGAGCAGGGGCAGCAGGGCGGGGACGCGGGCTGATGGGCATCGGCGATCTGGTCAACTCCGGTCTGAGCAAGGCCGGCGATGTGGTCGACGCGGGCAAGAAACTGGTCGGCGAGGGCGTCGACAAGGGCACGGACATCGCCGGCGACGCGCTGGACAAGGTCGGCGCGCACGGCCTCGCGAACAAGGTCGAGGGATACGGCGACCGCATCGCCTCGGACCTGGGCGCGACCCCGGCCGAACAGCAACTCGGCGACAGCGACCAGCCGAAGGACCTGATCCACGGCGACCCGAAGGCGATCCGGGCGGCGGCCAAGCACCTGACGGACTTCTACACGGCGTTCGACGGGGTCGGCGACGGCATGCGCAGGCTCAACTCCTCGTCCTGGCAGGGCGAGGCGGCGAACACCTTCCGCGAGAAGTTCGCGATGCACCCAGTCCGCTGGCTGCACGCGGCGGACGCCTGCGACACGGCGGGCAGGGCGCTGTCGTCGTACGCGGACACGGTGGAGTGGGCGCAGGGACAGGCACAGGACGCGATCGACCTCTACGGCCCGGGGAAGAAGGCGTCGGACGCGTACAAGGCGGACGTGGCGAAGAAGAAGGACGACGACAAGCAGCCGTCCACGGACCCGGGCGCGGCGGCCGTGGCGCGCGCCCAGGAGATCCTGCACGAGGCCCGCCGCCAACGCGACGAGGCCGGCCGTACGGCAGCGAGCGCGGTCCGCAAGGCCCTGGCCCACGCGCCTGCCGAGCCCCCTCCCCTCACCCAGCTCAAGGCGGACGCGGTCGACGGCTACCAGGCCGTCAACACGGAGGTCCTCCACTTCGGCGGCGGGGTGCTGAAGGGCACGGCAGGCATCCTCAACTTCGCCCGCGGCCTCAACCCCATGGACCCGTACAACATCACCCACCCCGCCGCGTACGTCCAGAACGTCAACCTGACCCTGGCGGGCCTGGTCTCGACGGCCGCACACCCCGAGCGGGCCGCGAAGGTGATGCTGGACGACTTCAAGAAGGACCCGTCGGAGGGGTTGGGGCGGCTGCTGCCGAACCTGGCGGGGGACGGGGCGGGGTTGGAGGCGGGGTTGGCTCGGCTGGCCGCGAAGGAGGGGCTGGAGGGGGCGGCGGAGTCGGGTGTCCGCCGCGCGGCGCAGGAGACGGCCGAGAACTCCGCCCGGGGCAAGGTCGCGGACGGTCCGGAGGCCGTTTCCCGCCAGGAAGGATCGGTGGTCAACAAGGGAAGCGACCCGATCGACCTCGCCACCGGCAAGATGTACCTGCCGCAGACGGACGTCACCCTTCCCGGCGCGCTGCCCCTGATCCTCAAGAGGCGGGTGGAGTCCGGCTACCGCCTCGGCCGCTGGTTCGGCCCGTCCTGGTCCTCCACCCTCGACCAGCGCCTGGAGATCGACCCCGAGGGCGTCGTCTTCGTCACCGAGGACGGCCTGCTCCTGTCGTACCCGCACCCGGCCCCCGGCCTGCCCACGCTCCCCACCCACGGCCCGCGTTGGCCCCTGGCCCGCGAAGAGGGCGGCTATACGGTCACCGATCCGCAGTCGCGCCGCGTCTGGCACTTCACCGACCGCACCGAGAACCTCGCGGTCCTGGAACAGGTGGACGACCGCAACGGCAACTGGATCACCTTCGAGTACGACACCGAAGGAACCCCACTCGCGGTCGTCTCCAGCGGCGGCTACGAGGTTCGTGTCACGACCGAGGCGGACCGCATAACGGCCCTCCATCTGGCCGCCACCGGCCAGGAGTTGAAGCGGTACGGCTACACGGACGGCCACCTGACGGAGGTCGTCAATTCCTCCGGCCTGCCGCTGCGCTTCGCCTACGACGACGAGGGCCGTATCACCTCCTGGACGGACACGAACGACCGCGGCTACACCTACGAGTACGACGACCAGGACCGCTGCATCGCCGAGGGCGGCTCGGCCGGCCACATGAGCCTGCGCGTGACGTACGACGACACGGACCCGGAAACGGGCCACCGCGTCACCACCACGACCACCGCCGCAGGCCACACCCGCCGCTTCCTCGTCAACGACGCCTGTCAGGTCGTAGCGGAGACCGACCCACTGGGCGCGACCACCCACTACCGCCGCGACCGCTACAACCGCCTCCTCTCGGAGACGGACCCGCTCGGGCACACCACGACGTTCCGCTACGACACGCAGGGCAACCTGCTCGCGGCGACCCGCCCCGACGGGCGCGAAGCGAGAGCCGAGTACGACGAACTCGGCCTGCCGGTAAGGCTGGTGAACCCGGACGGCACGACCGTGCGCCAGACGTACGACGCCCGGGGCAACCGCACCTCGGTAACGGACTCCCTGGGCCACACCACCCACTTCACCTACAACGAGGCGGGCCACGTCACTTCAGTGACCAACCCGCTCGGCCAGACCACGACGGTCCACTGCGACCGTGCCGGCCTCCCCCTGGAGATCACGAACCCACTCGGCGCCATCACCCGCTACGAACGTGACGACTTCGGCCGACCCGTCACACTCACGGACCCGACCGGTGCGGTCACCCGCCTGGAGTGGACGACCGAGGGCCACCTGTCCCGCCGCACGGCACCGGACGGCACGACGGAGTCCTGGACATACGACGGCGAGGGCAACTGCACAAGCCACACGGACCCGTTGGGCGGGATCTCCCACTTCGAGTACACCCACTTCGACCTGCTCACGGCCCGCACGGGCCCGGACGGGGTGCGCTATGAGTTCAGCCACGACAAGGAACTGAACGTCACCCAGGTCACCAACCCCCAGGGCTTGACCTGGAGTTATGAATACGACGCGTCGGGCCGCTTGATCGCGGAGACGGATTTCGACGACCGCGCCCTCACCTACACCCACGACGCGACGGGCCGCCTGATCACGCGCACAAACTCCCTCGGGCAGGTGATCGAATTCGAACGTGACGAACTGGGCCGGGTGATCCGCAAGAACGCGGACGGCCAAGTCACCAGGTATGCCTACGACCTGACGGGCCAACTGGCTCATGCGGCGGGCCCGGACACCACGCTGACCGTGCTGCGCGACCGCTACGGCCGGGTGCGCTCAGAGACCGTGGACGGCCGCGAACTGACGTACGCCTATGAGGAGTTCGGCCGCCGGAGGGACCGCACGACCCCCACCGGCGCGACCACGACCTGGACATATGACGCGATCGGCCGCCGCACCGGCCTGGTGGCCTCGGGCCGCTCCATCGACTTCACGTACGACGAGGTGGGACGCGAACTGGCCCGCCAGGTCGGCGGGTCGGTGACCCTCGCCCACACCTTCGATCAACTCGGCCGCCTGACCACCCAGTCGGTAACGGGCCTGGGCGGCAACTCGATCCAGCGCCGCGCCTACACCTACCGAGCCGACGGCAACCTCACCGGCATCGACGACCAGCTCTCCGGCACCCACCGCTTCGACCTGGACTCGGCGGGCCGCGTAACCGCGGTACACGCGGCGAACTGGACCGAGACGTACGCCTACGACGAGGCCGGTAACCAAACCCAGGCGAGCTGGCCGACGGGACACCCCGGCGTGGAGGCAGTCGGCCCCCGCGAATACACCTGCACCCGCATCACCCGCGCCGGCAACGTCCGCTACGAACACGACGCCCTCGGCCGCATCACCCTCCGCCAGAAGACCCGTCTCTCCCGCAAGCCGGACACCTGGCGCTACGAGTGGGACGCCGAGGACCGCCTGACGTCGATGACGACACCGGACGGCACACGCTGGCGCTACACCTACGACGTGCTCGGCCGCCGTACGTCGAAGTCCCGACTTGCCGCCGACGGCGAAACCGTCGTGGAGCGGGTGGTGTTCACCTGGGACGGCACCACCCTTTGCGAACAGACCACCACATCCCCGAACCTGCCCAACCCGGTCGTCCTCACCTGGGACCACCAGGGCCTACGTCCCATTGCCCAAACAGAACGCATCACCTCGGCCGAGACACCACAACAGGAGATCGACTCGCGGTTCTTCGCCATCGTCACCGACCTCGTCGGCACCCCCAGCGAACTCATCGACGAACACGGCGAGATCGTCTGGCGCACCCGCAGCACCCTGTGGGGCACCACGGCCTGGGCGGCAAACAGCACCACCTATACCCCCCTCCGCTTCCCGGGCCAGTACTACGACCCCGAAACGGGGCTGCACTACAACTACTTCCGCCACTACGACCCTGAAACAGCTCGATATCTGACCCGCGACCCACTCGGACTGGCACCAGATCCCAATCCTGATGCTTACGTCCACAATCCGCACACCTGGGGCGATCCGCTGGGGCTGGCACCGGACGCCTGCCCCTACAGAGTGGAGCCGGTTCCCGACGAAGAACTGACCACCCTGTACCACTACACGAACGAAGCAGGTCATGACGGGATACTTGAAAGCGGCGAACTACGAGCATCGATCAAGGCGGACAATCCCAAGGACGCACGTTTCGGAGACGGGCAGTATCTATCGGACATACAACCGGGATCAAAGACACCGGGTCAGCTCTCCTACGCATTCGTGCGCGTCCCCTGGGCCGGCAATAAGTTCAGCCATTACATTGAGATAGACGTTCGCGGACTCGATGTAATGCGATCGGTCGAACGCCCCGACGTCTACGTCATACCAAACGACGGTTCCCTCGACCTAGCGGGGAGAATCGTTAGCCATGGAAAGAGTTAACCAGATGGAACACTGGAAGGTGGATTGGCTTCACGAATTCCAATCCGAACCGATCAGATTTTACAGCGAGGTAGCGGAAGACGGCTACGAAGTCCGGAAGATCCAGCATTATCGAGACGGGCGCAAACTGAAAGCGGACACACGGCACGAGTTTCCAGATATCGGCCTCAGTGAAATCCCCGTAGGATCAATTGAAGACGTGGCAAGCCAACCAGAATTCTCCGCATCCCTGATCAGTCGCGAAGAGTTCGAGGAAGAATGGCAGAACGCATCATGGCCCAATGAGCAGGACGGCAATGATGGGCATGAATAGGGCAGGCCGGCATTAGGTGCTGAAGAGTGGCGGAAGGTCGAAGCGGACGGAGTGACCGCGTTCATCGACCAGATGAAGCTGCCCTGCTGGTGGGACGAGGACACCGCCCCGCTCAGATCCGTGACGAGCTGCATGTCGTCGTCCTGGACGCGCCCGTGAGCCTCCGCGATTCAGCGCACCACAGGGGGACATCGACATTGCTCGACGACTGCGTGGCACCTGAAGAGGCTGCCCGCAAATTTGACGCTCAAGAGGTAGGAAACGAATGTCGTTTGGGCCCCCACCCGCTGGTTTCGGGTCTTCTGCGCCGCCCGCTTGGACACCACCGACGGATATCGAGCAGGCACTGCTCGACGCCAAGGTACGGGAGGATTGGACCGCGTACTTTGAGACGCTCGCAGAGAACCGACTGTATTTCGAGATTCGGCGGGACAAGGCGGACGCCGAGCCAGGTGGGATCTTTCCCGTGTTCGGGCATGATCTGCGGGCCGGGACTCCGATCTGGGCGGTGTACACCGAGGGCATGCTTCCGGCGCCGGAACCGTACCGGGTTTTCAGTTGGAGTCCGCTCGGCTGGTTCGCCGAGGAGTGGAGACCTACCGATCCTCCGATGATCGTCGTCAATCCCGGCACCCCGTGCGAGGCGTTCCTCCCCGCCGCGCCACCGCACTCCGCAGCTTGGGCACGGCATTCTCGGAACGAGGGCTCTCCGAAGGTATCCATGCGTCTGCGCACACTTGGCGTCGGCGGTCCTCTCCATGGCCCTGTCGCCCATGGACTCGCCTGTGGAGCCCTCCTGTGCGTCAAGAACGGCTTCGCCTGGAACGCCATGGCTTGGCACGGCAGTGGCTACTCCGAAGAGCGCAGACAACTGCGCGAGTGGTGGGGCGTCGCCACCCGAGAGGATTGGCTGTCTGCCCTGGGTGATCTCCTGGCCAGTGAATCGCACAGCAACGCATGGGAGTTCGCCCTCGGACTGCGCCGTACCATCGCCCGTGATTTCGGCGGGCATGTCGACACCGGCTATTGGCGGCAAGCGGTCGACAACGTCATCCGTGGGAGTTCCGAGGGTGTCACCGTGATCACCGACGCCGGAGTCACGAAGACCGAGCCGCGCCCCGAGTCCGAGACAGAAGCCCGTATCGAGGGCGTGCAGCGGCTGATCGGTCGCATCACGCGCTACGAGGCCCGAATGCGTGCCGACGGAGTGCTCGACGAGAACCGATACGTCTCGTCCGCCGACGCGTGGGACCTCGGGCGTGCGTCGAACATGGCGCGGTGGGGGCTCGGGGCGCTGTTCGGGACTCTGAAGGAGACCGAGTCCGCGGTCGTCCAGTCGGGGCGTAAGGCGGCACTCTCATATCGCTCCTGGCAGGACTTCTCCGCCGGTTTCATCCTCGGGCGGTGCTTGCACTTCGACGAGGAGGAGTTTGGGAGTTGGTACCAGGACATGGTTGACGCCCACCGCATCCTGATGACTGAGCCCGGCAGCCCCTGGCTCAACATCCCCTTCCGGTAAGCCCGTTCAGCTCGCACCACACCGTCTTGCGGTCCGCCCCCTGCTCAACTCCCCACCGCAGAGCCAACGCGTCGAGAAGCGCCATGCCCCTGCCGTGTTCGTCCGTTGCCGTCGCCCGGAGCAGGACGGGCAACGCGCGCGGGTCCGGGTCGGTGACCTCGACTCTCGTGTTGCCGGTGTCCGTGTCGCGGACTCGGACGGTCACCGGAGTTCCTTCGCCCACGTGGTCGATCACGTTCGTCACCAGTTCCGTGGCGCAGAGGCGGACGTCGTAGGAGTGGGCGCGGAGGCGGTGGCGTAGTTCCGGCACAGCCTTCGGGGTGGCCAGCAGGTGGAGTTCGAAAGTCACTGTTCCGCCGCCTTGCGGAGAGCCGCGGCGAGTTCGCGGGCCGTAGCCGTGTTGCAGTTCCCGAGCGCGACGAGGCCGGCGGTCAGGATGTCCACGCCCAGGGAGGGCAGCGTGATGTCGTGCAGGGCGAGGGCCTCGCGGAGTTCCTCCACGCAGAGGGTGGTGTCGTAGGGGGTGGACATGAACGGGTGCCTCCTGTGCGTTCCGTGACGAATCACTCACAGGCTGGCGTCCCTCTGGCTACCGTGAAAGGGGGTTCGCGTTCGCGATCCCGGCAGCGGAGGAGGGTGATCGGTGGCCCGGGGCAAGGACATTGACGGCTCGATGAGCGTCCCGACGTTCTACGGCAAGGAGTTGCGGTGGCAGCGGGAGGCGGCGGGGCTGTCGCTGGAGGCGTTCCTTGAGGGGATCTACTACAGCAAGACGTACCTCAGCGACATTGAGCACGGGGAGCGGAGGATGCCGCTTGACCTGGCTCAGCATGCGGATCGGGTGCTGAGGACGAACGGGTTCTTCGAGCGGAACTGTGAGGATGTGCGGAAGGCGCGGAGGGTTGGGCACGCCGCGTACTTCGAAAAGGTGCTGGAAGCAGAGAAGCACGCCACGACCATCGAAGAGTGGTGCCCGATGCTCATCCCGGGGCTGCTTCAGACTCCTGCCTACGCGCGGGCCGCCATCCTGGCGGGTCTCCCGCTGTCCCTTGACGCCGAGGTGGAGGAGAAGGTCAACGCCCGGATGGCCCGCGCCGACCTCTTCGCGGCGGACCATCACACCCCGGAGTACTGGGTGATCCTGCACGAGTCGCTGCTCACCGAACCCCTCCTGACGGCACAGGACATGACCGTGCAGCTCGACCGAATCGTGGAACTCACGCATCGGCGTCGGATCACTCCGCAGATCGTTCCGCGGAAGCAGAAGGCGTATCCGCTCATGGCCGCCTCCATCATGACCATGACGTTTCCGGACGCCCCGCCGCTGGTGTACACCGAGGCGTCCTACAGCGGAGGCACCATCGATGATCCGGCCCTCGTGAGGCAGTACCGCAAGGCATACGATCAGCTCAGGGCTGTCGCGCTGTCACCAGACACGTCCCTCGCCATGATCAAGGCAACGGCAGAGGATTATCGAAATGGCAAGCACCCGGATCGACTTGAGTGACGCTCTCTGGTCCAAGAGCAGCTACAGCAACGAAAGCGGGGGCAACTGCGTCGAGGTGGCCCACAACATCCCCGCCCTCGTCCCCGTACGCGACTCCAAGGCAGTCCCCCACGGCCCCGCCGTCGTCCTCACCGCCTCCGCCTGGGGCCCCTTCATCACCGCCCTCAAGACCGGCGGCAGCCGCTGATCACGCTTGCGACGGGCATCGCAGCGGGTATCGTCGTCGTAGAACAAGAAGCCCCCGCCACGGCCGGAATCCGTGACAGGGGCTCCCTGCAAAGCCAGGAGCTTTGGTGGGAGGTCCCTACTGTTGCTGGGGATCTCCCGCTCCCTGGCGACCTGTTACAACCACCAGAGCCACCACCTCCTCACATGCTTGGCCCACTTCTCCGGCAACAACCGGGTGAGCCGACACACGAGAGTCGGTTTCGGCCTGGCGTGACGTCCCACAGGCGCGCCTCCCTTTTCCTAGGGAGGCGGCTTTTTTCTTGCCCGGCACCGCCTCGCTTCGGGCCGGGCCCCGAGGGGACGGGGCCCGGAACAAGGGAGGCGCACCCGGAGGTGCGTCACATGACGGATATTACCGCCAACTCACCTTTCCTATGGACAACGCAAAAGGCGGCCACCCCCACCCAAGGGGGCAACCGCCTTCAAGCGAACCGGAGTTGGAGGGGGTGGCGTCAGACCGCCGACCCCGCCTTCCACTGCGCCCAGTCCATGTTCCAGCCATTGAGGCCGTTGTCCGGAGACACCGTCTTGTCGCCGGTGTTGGAGACGACGACCACGTCGCCGACGATCGAGTGGTTGTAGAACCACGCGGCGGGCGTGCTCGGGTCGTTCGCGCCCTTCTTGTCCTGGAGACCCACGCAGCCGTGGCTGGTGTTGGTGCTGCCGAAGACGGACGAGGCGCCCCAGTAGTTGCCGTGGATGAACGTGCCGGAGCTGGTCAGGCGGATGGCGTGGGGGACGTCCTTGATGTCGTACTCGCCCTTGCCGTCGTCGTCCGTGAAGCCGACCGTCGCGCCGTTCATCCGGGTCTGGACGAACTTCTCGGACATCACCATCTGGCCGTTGTACGTGGTGTGTTCGGGGGAGCCGGCCGAGATGGGGATCGTCTTGATCACCTTGCCGTCCTGCTCGACCTTCATCTGCTTGGTCTTCGCGTCGACGTACGAGACCTGGTTGCGGCCGATGTGGAAGGTGACCGTCTTCTGCTGCACGCCGTAGACACCGGAGGCGCCCTCGACGCCGTCGAGCGCGAGCTTCAGCGTGACGGTGGAGTTCTCCTTCCAGTAGTCCTCGGGGCGGCAGTCCATGCGCTGGGTGTTGAACCAGTGGCAGACGACCTCCTGGCCGCTGCTGGAGGTGACGGTGATGCCCTTCTGGACGGCGGCCTTGTTGGTGATCGCCTTGTTGAAGTTGATCGAGACCGGCATGCCGACGCCGACCGTGGAGCCGTCCTCGGGGGTGAAGTTTCCTATGAAGCTGTTGGCCGGGGAGACCGTGGTGAAGGAGGCGTTCTCGTGGGCCGCCAGGCCCGCGGAGTCCTTGGCGGTCGCGGCGACCTTGTACGTGGTGGAGCGCTCCAGCTGGGCGCTGGGCTTCCAGCTCAGCTTGTCGGCGGAGATGGTGCCCGCTACGGCCTTGCCGTCCGCGGTCGTCATGGTCACGGCCGTGAGCGTGCCCTTGCTGACGGTGACCGCGGCCGAGTTGTTGATGGAGGCGTTGTCCGAGCCGTCCGCCGGTGTGATCTTGATCTGGGCCGCGGAGGACTTCTTCGCCGCCGCCTCGTCGGCCTTCGACTGTGAACTCTGGCTCGCGTCGCTGCCGGACGACTTGTCGTCGCTGCCGGAACACGCCGTGAGCACGAGCACACCGCCGAGCAGTGCGGACGCGGCCATCAGGCCCTTGCGCCGCTTACTGTCCGTCATCACACGCTTCTCCATCGTTGCCGAAAACCCCTGCCGAATCCCCCGCCGGGAACACAGCCCCGTCCAACCCCGTTTATCCATCTCTAAGAAATCAACGCTACGACCCGTGCGTCCCGTTCCGCTCGTCCCCAGGGTGTGGGGCACACCACGTGCACACCCACACCCCTACGTCCCCCGTGGACCCGGCACGGCTCAGCCGCCCACTGCCGCCCCGTCCGCTTCTTCCTCGTCGCCGTCGACATCATCCTCGTCGAGGTCCCAATCCGGCGAATCCGGGTCGTAGTCGATCTCCTCACTGCTCCACGAGGCCTGGGCGAGCTCGACCCCGGGCATCTCGCTGACCAGGTCGAACGGGTCCACGAGATAGGCGAGGGCCTCGGCGGTGTCTTCCGTCACAGCGTTCTCGGCATGCGACCGCTCGTCGCCGGGCAGCTCCGGATCGTCGGCGATCTTGGCCAGCGCGGCCTGGGTCACGGTGTCCTCGTTCTCGACTTCCAGAACGAGTTCGACACGAAGGCGTACAAAACGTGATGTCTCTGGGGTGCTCATGCCGGGAGCGTACGGCCCACGGCTCCCGCGACTTTCCCACGACCCGCAGAGTTCATTAGCATCGCTCCACACGGCCAATTCGCCAGCGCCACAAGGGGATCGATATTCCGTGTCAACCGCTCGCCGAACGATGCTGACCGCCACCGCCGCGGGCACCCTGCTGGGCGCCCTGTGGTTCGTCCCCTCCGCGCACGCGACGGTGACCGACCAGGCCAGAGTGGAGACTTCGGCGACGCCGACCCCGCAGGCCACCCAGCAGGCACGGGTCACCTCGGCCGACGGGGCGACGGGTGTCACCAGCACCTCGGACGACACCCAGCTCGCCGACACCGGCAGCCCGAACACGACTCCGTACATCTTCGGCGGCACGCTGTTCCTCGGCCTCGGCGCCGGTTTCGTGGCGTATTCGGTACGGCGGGAGCGGCTCGGTTTTTAACTTACTTGACGATTTCATGACGTGGCCTTCATAGTCCGCTCATGAAGAGATCATCGGGCGTACGCCTGTGCGCGGGGGTCGCCGTGAGCGCGCTCTCGTTCGCCCTCGTCACGGGGTGCTCCAGCGGCGGTTCGAACGACGTCAAGAGCGATGCCGAGGACTCCGGCAAGAGTTCCGGCAAGGCGCTCACCTCCGCCGAGTTGAAGAAGCTGGCCCTCGCGAAGGGCGATGTCACCGGCTACGAGGTCGGGTCGGTCGGCAAGACGTACCCCGCGACCAAGAACGCTGTCACCGTAGACAAGGCGCAGTGCCGCCCACTGGCCTGGGCCATGGCCGGGCAGGCGCCGGGCGACGCCGCCGCGGCCACGAACAGGATGGTCACCGAGGCGAAGAAGCCCTCCTCCACCCCTTCCAAGTCCGTGGAGGACATGACCGAGAAGGAGTTCGACGACGCGTTCGGTGCCGCACTGGACCGTACGACCACCGTCGTCGGGCTGTCCTCGTACGACGGCGACGGCGCCGAGAAGACCTTCAAGGCCGTCTCCGACGCGGTCAGGAGCTGCGCCGGCGGCTTCACCATCACCTCGGGCGCCGACGACCAGAAGTACACCGGGATCGCGGCTGAGAAGGCCTCCGGCACCGGTGACGAGTCGGTGGCGTTCGGCGCGAGCGCCGAGATGGAGGACTCCGACGGCCAGACGGGCACCGTGCACACCGAGGTGGTACGGCACGGCACCACCCTCGTCACGTACTACACGGTCAACCTCGGCGCCCTGATGTCGACGAAGACCTACGACGTGCCGTCCGTCGTGATCGACGCCCAGGCCGGCAAGCTGAAGTGACCTGTGGGGCCCTGCCGTTGACGCGCCAGGGCCCCAACTGCCCTACCTCAGCGGCCCGGTGACCTTCTCCACGGCCTCGACCACATGCCCGCCCCGCACGAACGCGTCCGCCGCCGCAAGGTCGGGAGACAGGAAGCGGTCCGGGCCCGGGCCCTCGACTCCCGCCGCCCGTACGGCATCGATGACCGCCTGCGAGGCGGGTGCCGGGTTCAGGCCCTCGCGGAGTTCCACCGCACGGGTGGCCGCGTACAGCTCCACGGCGATGATCCGGGTGAGGTTGTCGACGGCGGTGCGCAGCTTGCGCGCGGCCGACCAGCCCATGGAGACATGGTCCTCCTGCATCGCGGAGGACGGGATCGAGTCGGCGGAGGCCGGTACGGCGAGCCGCTTCATCTCGCTGACCAGGGCCGCCTGGGTGTACTGGGCGATCATGAGCCCGGAGTCGACGCCCGCGTCGTCCGCGAGGAACGGCGGCAGGCCGTGGCTACGGTTCTTGTCGAGCAGCCGGTCGGTACGGCGTTCGGCGATCGAGCCGAGGTCGGCGGCGGCGATGGCGAGGAAGTCGAGGACGTAAGCCACGGGTGCGCCATGGAAGTTGCCGTTGGACTCGACCCGACCGTCGGGCAGCACAACGGGGTTGTCGACGGCCGAGGCCAACTCCCGTTCGGCGACCAGGCGGGCGTGCGCGAGGGTGTCCCGGCCGGCGCCGGCGACCTGCGGGGCGCAGCGCACGGAGTAGGCGTCCTGGACGCGGGGCGCGTCGTCCTGGTGGTGGCCGGTGAGTTCCGAACCGGCAAGCACGGCAAGCATGTTGGCGGCGCTGGCGCCCTGGCCGGGGTGCGGGCGGATGGCGTGCAGCTCGGGCGCGAGGACCTTGTCGGTACCGAGCAGTGCCTCCAGGCTCAACGCGGCTGTGACATCTGCGGACTTGTAGAGCATGTCGAGGTCGGCGAGGGCCATGACCAGCATGCCGAGCATGCCGTCGGTGCCGTTGAGGAGGGCGAGGCCCTCCTTCTCGCGCAGTTCGACGGGGGCGATACCGGCCTCGGCGAGCAGTTCACCTGCCGGTCGCACGACGCCGTCCGGACCCTCGGCGTCGCCCTCGCCCATGAGGGTCAGGGCACAGTGGGAGAGCGGGGCGAGGTCGCCGGAGCAGCCGAGGGAGCCGTACTCGTGGACGACGGGGGTGATGCCGGCGTTGAGCACGTCGGCCATGGTCCGGGCGACCTCGGGCCGGACGCCCGTGTGACCGGAGCAGACGGTCTTGAGCCTCAGGAACATCAGGGCCCGTACGACCTCCCGCTCGACCCGCGGGCCCATGCCGGCGGCGTGCGAGCGGACGATGTTGCGCTGCAACTGGGCGCGGAGTTCCGGGCTGATGTGCCGGGAGGCAAGGGCCCCGAAGCCGGTGCTCACGCCGTACACGGGCTCCGGCTTGGCCGCGAGCGCGTCCACGATCTCCCGCGCGGCGGCGAGCGCCGCGAGGGCCTCACCGGAAAGCTCGATCCGGGCGTCTCCACGCGCCACGGCAAGAACGTCGGACGCGGTGACCCCGGACGTCCCCACCACCACAGTGTGCATATCCATATTCAGGAGCGTACGCATTGAATGCGACAGTGTCACTACCGGGGTACGGGTTGAACCCTTACAGGTAGGTCACGTCAGAGGGTCCCGAAAGCGTCCCCACCAACACCTCACGTCCGCCGCCCCCGAAACCGCCGCCGCTCCGCCGGCATCTCCGGCGACGGCTCGTCCGCCAGGCGTACCACCGGATCGTCCGGGCCGTCCCGCCCCGCGACTACCGGCTTGTCGGCGCGGAGGGCCTTTGCCTGGTACTGGGCCGCGTCCGCGAGGCGGAAGAGGCGGCGGGCCGAGTGGACCGGGCCGATCGGGTCCTCAGTGGACGCGACGCCGCAGGCTACGCCCTCGCCCAGCTCCAACTCGGCCGCGCGGCGGCACAGTTCGGTTGCCGCGTCGACCACCTCGTCGGAGGGCGGGCCGACCGCGAGGAGGCAGAACTCGTCTCCGCCGAGGCGTGCGGCGAGCGCGCCGGGCAGCATCGCGCCGCACAGTGACAGGACCGAGCCGAAGCGTTCGAGGAGCCGGTCGCCGACCGCGTGGCCCCGGGTGTCGTTGACGCGCTTGAGGCCGTTGAGGTCGCAGACGACCAGGCTGACCACGGCGCCGTCACGCCGGTGCCGCTCGACCGCCTCGTCGAGCCGTACGTCGACGGCACGGCGGTTGGCGAGCCCCGTGAGCGCGTCCGTGAAGGCGAGGCGCCGCGCCTCCTCCAGCCGCTCGGTCTGCGCGATCCCGGCCGCGACCACGGAGGCGAGGACCGTCGCGAAGTCGGCGTCGCCCCGGTCGAACACGGGCGCCCCCAACGGCCGCGCCACATACAGCTCCCCCCACGCCCGCCCGTGCAGCACGATCGGGGCCACCACACAGCAGCCGCGCCTACGCCGCCGTAGCGCCGCCACCCGCTGATGGCAGTACCCGGGGCTGCCCGCGGCCGGGCCCTCGGCGGTCTCGACCCAGGCGTCCGGTTCGCCGCCCCCGGCCCACCGCTCGTGCAGGAACTCGGTGATCTCCGGGAACTGGTGCACCGGATAGGTCTCGCCGTCCGGGAACTCCTCCTCACCCTCGGCCCGCTCCCCCACGTTGGCCAGGACCCGCAGCCGCCCCAGTTCCCGCTCCCACACCGACAGCGCGGCGAAACTCCCGGCCAGCGCCCGGCACGCGCCGGACGCCGCCGCCCGCCAGGCCTCGCGCGGGGTGTGCGCCGCCGCCATTCCCTGCGCCAGCTCCACCACGGCCGCCAGCCGCCTGTCCTCACCCATCACTCCAGGCTAGGGAGGTTTGGGGTATATCGGGACATTGATGCGGCGAACAGGTGGCAGCCGACCCCAGCCCCGCGCGACCGCGCCTCTACTCGCCCGGCCACTCCGGCTTGCGCTTCTCGTTGAACGCCGCCACGCCCTCCGCCCGGTCCCCCGAGAACGCCACCGACCGCCACGCCGCGTCCTCGACCTCAAGACCGGCCCGCAGATCCAGCCCGTGCCCCAGCCGCAGCGCCCGCTTGGCCGCCCGCAGGCCGACCGGCGAGTTCGCGGCGATGCGCGCGCCCAGCGCCAGCGCCTCCTCGCGGTCCTGGCCGGCCTCCACCAGGACGTCCACCAGACCCAGACCCGCCGCCTCGGCCGCCGCCAACCGCCGTGCGGTGAAGATCAGTTCGGCCGCCCGGGCCGCGCCCACCCGGCGCGGCAGCAACTGCGTACCGCCGCCCCCGGGGATCACGCCCACGGACACCTCCGGCAGCCCCACCACCGCCGTGGCGTCGGCCACGATCAGGTCGCAGGACAGGGCCAGTTCGAAACCGCCGCCCAGCGCGAAGCCGTGCACGGCGGCGATCGTCGGCATCGGGAGTTCCAGGACACCGGTGTAGGCCCCGCGCGCCAGCGGGCGCTGCCGGACGAGTTCCGCGTCGGTGAGCGAGTTGCGCTCCTTCAGGTCGGCGCCGACGCAGAACGCCCGCTCGTGCGAAGAGGTCACCACGGTCACGCGGACGTCCCGGTCCGCCGCCAGCGCCGCACAGGCCGCGGCGATGGACCCGGCCATCGCGGTGGAGACCGCGTTCATCGCCTTGGGCCGGTCCAGGACGAGTTCCGCGACATGCTCGTGCCGCCGCACCAGCACGAACTCCCCGAACCGCGACTCGGACCGGGTCTCGGAACGCTCCTCGCTCATGACCGCCTCCTGGTTAACGTGGGTTAACAGAACTCGTCCCGATCATCGCACGCGCTCTCCCCGTTCGGGTGACATCCCGCCCAACTCCCGCCGCACCGCCCGTAGAAGCGCATAACGTGCGTCCGCCACAGCACAGGGGAGAGATCGTGACGACGACCACGAAGGCGGAGCCGGTCGAGGGCACCGCGGACACAGAGCCACCGCCCCTCCCCAGGACCCCGCGCGGGCGGCACCGCCGACCCCGGCCCCGCAAGGTCCTGTTCGCCGTCGGCGGGCTCGCCGTGGCCGCCGGGGTGCTGAGCCTCGTACGGATGGCGCCCGAGTCGGGCATCGGCGGGGTGGGCACGGCGGAGGCCGACCCACGCCCGGACCAGGGCACCGACACCGGTGACGGCGCCGACCGTCCGGCCAACGCCGCCGCGACCATCAGCGCCGGCCCGACGGCGTTCCCGTCCGCGACCTCCGTGATGGGCGGGGTGAGCGCGAGCCCGACGGTGGCCACGGTGGCCTCCGGGGTCGTACCGACTCCGTACGCGACGACGGCACCCACGACCATCCCGGAGACGACGACGGCACCCGGCACCGCGGAAGAGCCTCAGGCCCCGGTCTCCCGCCCGACGTCGGCGTCGACTCCGACGGCCACGGCGACAGCCACCGCCACGCCGACACCCACTCCGACCCCCAGCCGGACCGCCAACTCCCCCTCCCCTGCGCCCAGTCGGCCCGGTCTGTGCGTGCCGATCATCGGGCTCTGCGTGGACGGGCTCGGGCAGCACTGAGCCTGGGACGCGGCCGTGTCCGCGAAGTCCCGTCGTCCGCCCGCGGGGCGGGTCTCACGCGCCGCGGAAGCGGCCGGTGTCGCAGCCGGTGCATGCGCTCGCCGCTGCCGGGCGTCGCGAGGCAGGCGGGACCTCGCGGACACGGCCTCTACGCCGGTGACGAGTCCCGGCGGGTGAGGAGCCAGGGTTCGACCACGCCGAGGCCGCGCACCGGGCGCTGCCACATGGGCTGGAGGGCGAAGCGGTACGTCGGTGCCTCCTCGCCCTCCTTCTCGGCGGCGGCCGCGGCCTCGGCGGCCTCCGCCTCGGAGGCGGGGGCCTCGCCGCTGCGGATCAGCTCCTCGGCGAAGGCGCTGTCGACGAGGACGGCGTCGCGGGGAGCTATCGAGGTGAGCCGGGAGGCGAGGTTGACGGTCGTGCCGAAGACGTCGCCCATGCGGGTCGTGACCGTGCCGAAGGCGATGCCGACGCGGAGTTCGGGCATGGTCTCGTCGCCCGCCATGGTCTCGATCAGGCGCAGCGCGATCTCGGCGGCGACCCCGGCGTCGTCCGCGGAGAAGAGGACCTCGTCGCCCAGGGTCTTGATGAGACGGCCGCCGCGCGCGGCCACCAGGTCGGCGGCGGTGGTCTCGAAGGCCTCGACGAGTTCGCCGAGCTCGTCCTCCTCCATGCGGCGGGTGAGGCGGGTGAAACCGACCAGGTCGGCGAAGCCCACGGCCAGGCGCCGGTCGACCATCTCCTCGTCGTCACCGGCCTGGACGACCCGGCCCGCCGAGGCGGCGAGCTGGCGGCGCCAGACGTAGACGAGGAACTCCTCCAGTTCGGGCAGCAGCAGCTCGATGATCGGGTACGTCACCTCGGTGCGGGACATGCCCGGCTCCGGCGGCTCGGTCAGGCCCTCCAGGAACGAGTCCATCTGCCAGCCGGCCAGCCGGGCGGTGGTCTGCCCGGTGGAGCGGGCCACCTGCACGGCCATCGCCTCGCTCAGCAGCCCCGCCTCGACCAGACCGGCGAGCCGCCGTAGCGCGAGGACGTCCGCCTCGGTGAACGCCTTGGCCTGGCCTACGTCGGCGAAGCCCATGGCGCGCCAGAAGCGGGTGGCCAGTTCCATGGAGACACCGGCGGTGCGGGCCGCCTGGAAAGGCGTGTAGCGGCGCTCCGCGCCGAGGATGAGTCCTTCGAGACGCAGCGCGAGCGGATTCTCGCCGGGATCGGCTGCGTCGGCGGCATCGGGGTCCACCCGGCCGTCCGCGTCCGCGCCGGAGCCCGTGTCGTCGACGGTCACGCCTGCTGCCCTTCCGATCTGCCACGGTCAGGTATCGACCGGGCCCAATGCTACGGCAGGTGTGGGCCAGCTCACTCCGTGAGTCGCGCGGAGATGACGGCCACAAGGGCGGTCGGGGTCACGCGGGGCGCAGGTGCACGATGTCTCCCGCCCCCACGGGCTCCTGCACACCGTCCGCCAGGGCCCGGGACCAACCACACGTCACCGGCGATCATCACCACCACTCCGGCGATCCACCTCCCCTACAACCCGGACCAGGCCCGCCACAAACCGACCGTGTCACACGGACACGACGGCCACCACAGCGGCCAAGGTCACGCGGGGCGCAGGTGCACGATGTCTCCCGCCCCCACGGGCTCCTGCACACCGTCCGCCGTGGCCAGGACGAGCCGTCCGTCCCCGTCGATCGCGACGGCCTCGCCGGTGATCGACCGGTCTCCGGGCAGTTCGGCCCGTACCGTACGGCCGAGGGTGGCGCAGCCGGCCGCGTAGGTCTCCTGGAGGCCGCTCTCCACCGGGTCGCCGCCCGCCGCGCGCCACTTGTCGTACCAGTGCTCCAGGGACCGCAGCATGGCCCGCAGCAGGGGGTCGCGGTCCGTGGTGACCGCCCCGGCCAGGGCCAGGGATGCGGCCTGGGGCACCGGAAGCTCGTCCTCGCGCAGGGTGACGTTGATGCCGACGCCGACGATCACGGCGTGGTCCCCGGCGCGCTCGGCGAGGATGCCGCCGGCCTTGCGCTCCTCACCACCGACAGTGACCAGGAGGTCGTTGGGCCACTTGAGTGAGGTGTCGACGCCGGCCGAGCGGGCCAGGCCGGTGGCGACGGCGACCCCGGTGAGCAGCGGGAGCCAGCCCCAGCGGGCCACGGGGACCTCGCCCGGCTCCAGCAGGACGGAGAAGAACAGACCGGAGCGGGCCGGCGCCGTCCACTGCCGGTCGAGACGGCCCCGCCCGGAGGTCTGCTCCTCGGCGACCAGGACGGTGCCCTCGGCGGCCTTGCCCGCGGCGGCCAGGGCCACCAGGTCGGAGTTGGTGGAGCCGGTGCGCTGCACGACCTCCACCCCGGTCCACAGCCCGCCCGCCCGCACGAGTCCGCGCCGCAGCGCGCCGGCGTTGAGGGGAGGCCGTTCCAGATCGGACCAACGGCTGCTGTCGTCTGAGGCATCTCGCGGCGTCATGCAAGCCACCCTAGGTGTGTTGTACGCCGCACTGCCGATCGGTGAACCCGCCACTACTCTACGGATGAGTAACAGTCCCCCCTTTTGAGCAGGCAGGGAGCCGCAATCCCGATGTCCGAGCCGGAAGCGCCCCAAGAGATCGACATCCACACGACCGCCGGAAAGATCGCGGATCTTCACCGCCGTATCCAGGAGGCGACGCACGCCGGCTCGGAACGCGCGGTCGAAAAGCAGCACGCCAAGGGCAAGTTGACGGCCCGTGAGCGGATCGACCTGCTTCTCGACGAGGACTCCTTCGTCGAGTTCGACGAGCTGACCCGGCACCGGTCCACGGACTTCGGCCTGGAGAAGAACCGCCCGTACGGCGACGGGGTCGTCTCCGGCTACGGCACGGTCGACGGGCGTCCCGTGGCCGTGTTCTCCCAGGACTTCACCGTGTTCGGCGGGGCGCTGGGCGAGGTCTACGGCCAGAAGATCGTCAAGGTCATGGACTTCGCGCTGAAGACCGGCTGCCCGGTCATCGGCATCAACGACTCGGGCGGCGCCCGCATCCAGGAGGGCGTGGCCTCCCTCGGGGCGTACGGCGAGATCTTCCGCCGCAACACCCACGCGTCCGGTGTGATCCCGCAGATCAGCCTGGTCGTCGGCCCCTGCGCGGGCGGCGCGGTCTACTCCCCCGCGATCACCGACTTCACGGTGATGGTCGACCAGACCTCGCACATGTTCATCACCGGCCCGGACGTCATCAAGACGGTCACCGGCGAGGACGTCGGCTTCGAGGAGCTGGGCGGGGCGCGGACGCACAACTCGACGTCCGGTGTGGCGCATCACATGGCGGGCGACGAGAAGGACGCCATCGAGTACGTCAAGCAACTGCTGTCGTACCTGCCGTCCAACAACCTCAGCGAGCCCCCGGCGTTCCCGGAGGAGGCGGACCTCGCCGTCACGGACGAGGACCGCGAGCTGGACACGCTGGTCCCGGACAGCGCGAACCAGCCGTACGACATGCACACGGTGATCGAACACGTCCTGGACGACGCCGAGTTCTTCGAGACGCAGCCGCTGTTCGCGCCGAACATCCTCACCGGATTCGGCCGGGTGGAGGGCCGTCCGGTCGGGATCGTCGCCAACCAGCCGATGCAGTTCGCCGGTTGCCTCGACATCGACGCGTCCGAGAAGGCGGCCCGCTTCGTCCGCACCTGCGACGCGTTCAACGTCCCGGTCATCACCTTCGTGGACGTCCCCGGCTTCCTGCCGGGCGTGGACCAGGAGCACACGGGCATCATCCGCCGGGGCGCGAAGCTGATCTACGCGTACGCGGAGGCCACGGTCCCGCTCATCACGGTCATCACCCGCAAGGCCTTCGGCGGCGCCTACGACGTCATGGGCTCCAAGCACCTGGGTGCCGACCTCAACCTCGCCTGGCCGACCGCCCAGATCGCCGTCATGGGCGCCCAGGGCGCGGTCAACATCCTGCACCGGCGCACCATCGCCGAGGCGGAGGCGGCGGGCGACGTCGAGGCGACCCGGGCCCGGCTCATCCAGGAGTACGAGGACGCCCTCCTCAACCCCTACATCGCGGCCGAGCGCGGCTACATCGACGCGGTGGTGCTGCCCTCCGACACCCGCCGCCACGTCGTACGGGGACTGCGCCAGCTGCGCAGCAAGCGCGAGTCCCTGCCTCCGAAGAAGCACGGCAACATCCCCCTGTAGAGGAGCCGTTGTGACGATCAAGGTCGTACGGGGCAACCCGACCCCCGAGGAGCTGGCCGCCGCCCTGGCGGTGGTCAGGGCCCGCGCCGCGGCGGCGGCAGCCACACCGCCCGGCGCCCCGAGGCAGCGCGACGCGTGGTCGGACCCGGCCCGCATCGCGTCCGCCCGGCTGCCCCACCCGGGGCCGAGTGCGTGGACCCGCACCTTCTGGCCGGGCTAAAGACGGTCGGCGACGGCTTCGGCCATCACCTCGTACCCCTCATCGTTGGGGTGCAGATGATCGCCGAAGTCGTACGACGGGTGCAGCCGGTCCGGGTCATCCGGATCGGCCATCACCCGGTTCAGGTCGACGACCTGGTCGAACTCCCCTGAGCAGCGCACCCATTCGTTGACCTCGTGGCTCACCTTCGCCGCGCGCTCACCCCAGTGGTCCGAGCCGCCGAACGGCAGCAAGGTCGCCCCGATCACGGTCAGTCCGCGCGCCTGCCGTATCAACTCCCGGTATCCGGCGACGATTTCATCCGCCTCGACCACTGGCGCCGGTTTGTATGTCGGCTGTTCGTCCGTCTCGCTGAACCCGATGTCGTTGAGGCCCAGCAGCACGACGAGCGTGTCCACCCCGGCAAGTCGCAGCACATCCCGCCCGAGCCTGCGCACACCCCGCTCCCCGTACCACGCGGAGTCGTTGAGCAGCAGGTTCCCGCCGATCCCCGCGTTCAGCACGGGCCGCCCCGTCCGCCCGGCCAGCGCGTCCGACCAGCGCCGGTCGGCCCCCGGCGTCGACCCGAACCCGTCGGTGATCGAGTCGCCGAAGAGCACGATCCCGTCCGTACGCCCCGAGTCGGTCTCGACGGCGGACAAGAAGTACCAGGACTCGCTGGACTCCGTGAACCCCTCCCCGTCCAGCAGACGCCCCGGGCCCCGGTGGCTGGTCGCGAAGGCCTGCGCGTGAAAGGTCGCCGGCCCGGTGGCCGTATCGAAGTAGAGGGTGACAGCCACCGACTCCCCTGCCGCTACGGCGAGTTGGACCGCGTCGCTCACCAACTCCCCCCGCGCCGGCATCTCCCCCTCCACCGCGCCGCCGAAAGTCAGCGGCACTACGGCCCCGCCACGGGCCACGGAACCGGCCGCGATCCGCACCGGCGAGGCCCCGTATGCGTTCGAGAACCGCACCCGCACCCGCTCCCCACCCGCCGTCAGCCGCACGACCTGGCGCACCGACTGCCGCCAGAAACCCTCGCGGGACCAGTTGGGGGTGAAGCCCTCGGCGGGGAGCTGGGGGGACGCGATCCAGGCAGCGGTGAACATAGGACACCTCTCCAAAAGGAACTACGATCCCATTACCTTAACGGAACTGTGGACCCTTTTGGTGGGACGCGGAGAAGTTGAGTACGCGTACTCAGGCGCCCCCGCCCATATCGCCGCAAGCTCGGAATCATGTTGTGGTCCGACCCTGATGACGAGCCTCCCGAGGAGCTGCGGGAGATGCAGGTCATGTTGCGGCGGCTCGGGGTTCTCATGGCACTCGCGATGGTGTTGGCGATGATCGTGATCGGGCTGGCGTGAGCGGTGCGGGCGGCGCCGATACCCTGGCCGTATGACAGATCAGCCGCGCCGCCGACTCGTGCTCGCCTCCCAGTCCCCCGCCCGGCTGGGCCTGTTGCGGCAGGCCGGGCTCGATCCCGAGGTGATCGTGAGCGGGGTGGACGAGGACGCCGTCAGCGCCCCCACCCCGGCCGAGCTGGCCCTCGCCCTCGCCGAGGCGAAGGCCTCCGTCGTCGCCGCGAAGCCCGAGGTCATGGGTGCGCTGGTGATCGGCTGCGACTCGGTGCTCGACCTGGACGGCGAGGCCCTCGGCAAACCCGCCGACGCCGAGGAGGCCACCGCCCGCTGGAAGTCGATGCGCGGCCGGGCCGGCACCCTCCAGACCGGTCACTGCGTCTACGACACGACGAGCGGCCGGTATGTCTCGGCGACCGCGTCCACCGTCGTCCGTTTCGGCGAACCGACCGACGCCGAGGTCGCCGCGTACGTCGCCTCGGGCGAACCCCTTTACGTCGCCGGTGCGTTCACCCTCGACGGGCGCTCGGCGCCGTTCATCGAGGGCATCGACGGCGACCACGGCAATGTGATCGGCATCAGCCTGCCGCTGGTTCGCCGCCTGCTGGCCCAACTGGGCGTCGGCATCACGGAGTTGTGGACCCCGTCGGAGGGATGATCAGGAGGGGCTGGGAGCCGGCGGCGGGGTGATCGGCGCCGGGTCCTTGTCGGGCTGCCCGGGGCCCTCCGGCGCCGGGGCCGCGTCCGAGGGGCCCGCGAGACGGTCGTAGGTCATCAGCAGCAGGACGACCAGGCCGAGCACCGCGACCATGAACAGGAACGCGCCGGTGCCCACCATGGCCCACGCGAACGCGCCCAGCAGCCCGTGCACCACCGCCACACTGATCAGCAGGACGCGGCCGAGGCCGGCCGGGGCGCGGTCGCGCAGCGCGACGAGCAGGGCGACCACACCACACAGGGCGAAGTAGAGACCGAAGACGACTCCACCGGCCTTCGAGCCCACGGACATGGCGTCCGGGTCGAGGCCCGCCAGGGACATGTCCTGGCGGTCGACGACGATCCCCAGGAACCAGTTCAGCGCCGCCACGCCGACGGCCTCCGCGAAAAGGACGACCGCCAAGATCCAAGCCACCGGCCTGCGCACCACCGGCCCCCACCTGCTTCCGTTCGAGACTCCCCCGAACGCTACTAACGGGTAAACCGCGGGACAAGGGTTGTGGCGGGGGCAAAGAATCATTGGGCCATTCGTAGGGACTCCACAAAGAAACGGCGTGGCGCGCGGCACGCTCTCACAGAGACCTTGACCACATCGGAGGGCTAGGGTTTTACGGCGGAGTCCTGCGTACCGAGGTGCGACAAGGGGTTTCGCGGGTCGAGCGGGCCTCGCATCACGCTCCGTGTGGGCAAGCTCACCACTGGGGACGGGTCGATGCGTCGTGTCGGCAGTCCCTAAACTCGGCTTGTTTCAAGGAGGGAGCCTCAATCGTGCGCAAGGTGCTCATCGCCAATCGTGGCGAAATCGCTGTCCGCGTAGCCCGGGCCTGCCGGGACGCCGGGATCGCGAGCGTGGCCGTATACGCCGACCCGGACCGGGACGCTCTGCATGTCCGCGCCGCGGATGAGGCGTTCGCCCTGGGCGGTGACACTCCCGCGAGCAGCTACCTGGACATCGGCAAGGTCCTGAACGCCGCCCGCGAGTCCGGTGCCGACGCCATCCACCCCGGCTACGGCTTCCTGTCGGAGAACGCCGAGTTCGCCCAGGCGGTCCTCGACGCGGACCTGATCTGGATCGGCCCGCCCCCGCAGGCCATCCGCGACCTCGGCGACAAGGTCGCCGCCCGGCACATCGCGCAGCGCGCCGGCGCGCCCCTGGTGGCCGGCACCCCCGACCCCGTCTCCGGCTCGGAGGAGGTCGTCGCCTTCGCGCAGGAGCACGGGCTGCCCATCGCGATCAAGGCCGCCTTCGGTGGCGGCGGCCGGGGCCTGAAGGTCGCCCGGACGCTGGAAGAGGTTCCCGAGCTGTACGACTCCGCCGTCCGCGAGGCGGTCGCCGCCTTCGGGCGCGGTGAGTGCTTCGTCGAGCGCTACCTCGACAAGCCCCGGCACGTGGAGACGCAGTGCCTGGCCGACAGCCACGGCAACGTCGTCGTCGTATCGACGCGTGACTGCTCGCTGCAGCGCCGCCACCAGAAGCTGGTGGAGGAGGCGCCCGCGCCGTTCCTCTCCGACGAGCAGGTCGCCGAGCTGTACGCGTCCTCGAAGGCGATCCTGAAGGAGGCCGGCTACGTCGGCGCCGGGACCGTCGAGTTCCTCGTCGGCCAGGACGGCACCATCTCCTTCCTGGAGGTCAACACCCGCCTCCAGGTCGAGCACCCGGTCACCGAGGAGGTCTCAGGCCTCGACCTCGTCCGCGAGATGTTCCGCATCGCCGACGGCGAGGAACTCGGCTACGGCGACCCCGAACTGCGCGGCCACTCCTTCGAGTTCCGCATCAACGGCGAGGACCCCGGCCGCGGCTTCCTGCCCGCCCCCGGCACCGTCACCGCCTTCAACCCGCCGTCGGGTCCCGGTGTCCGCCTGGACGCGGGCGTCGAGTCCGGCAGCGTGATCGGCCCGGCGTGGGACTCCCTCCTCGCCAAGCTGATCGTCACCGGCGCCACCCGCGAGCAGGCGTTGCAGCGGGCCGCCCGTGCGCTGGCCGAGTTCCAGGTCGAGGGCATGGCCACCGCCATCCCCTTCCACCGGGCGGTCGTCACCGATCCCGCGTTCGCCCCCGAACTCACCGGCTCCGCCGACCCGTTCACGGTGCACACCCGCTGGATCGAGACCGAGTTCGTCAACGAGATCAAGCCCTTCGCCGCCGCCACGGACACCGAGGCGGACGAGGACACCGACCGCGAGACGATCGTCGTCGAGGTCGGCGGCAAGCGCCTGGAGGTCTCCCTCCCCGTCTCGCTCGGCATGTCACTGGCCCGTACGGGTCTCGCGGCGGGTGCCAAGCCCAAGCGGCGGGCGGCCAGGAAGTCCGGCCCGGTCGCCTCCGGCGACACCCTCGCCTCCCCGATGCAGGGCACGATCGTCAAGGTCGCGGTCGAGGAGGGCCAGGAGGTCAAGGAGGGCGACCTCATCGTCGTCCTTGAGGCCATGAAGATGGAACAGCCGCTGAACGCCCACAAGTCCGGCACCATCAAGGGCCTCGGCGCGGAAGTCGGTGCCTCCATCACCTCCGGCGCCGCGATCTGCGAGATCAAGGACTGACCCACAGCACGTCGAGAGGTGCCCGGCCGACAGGAACAGCCTGTCCGCCGGGCACCTCTGTAATGTGACGGGACAACGCGGCGGCGCGCCGAGGAGGGCGGAGGGGACCCATGGCCAACACAGCCAGGCCACCGGCGGGCCTGCGTGCCGACGCCCGCCGCAACTACGAGCGGCTGCTCGCCGAGGCCCGCGTCTCCTTCGCCGCGCACGGCACGGACGCGTCCCTGGAGGACGTGGCCCGCCGCGCGGGCGTCGGCATCGGCACCCTGTATCGCCACTTCCCGAACCGGCAGTCCCTGATGAGCGCGGTCTTCGAGGACGCGGTGGGTGAACTCCTCGCCCGGTCAAGGGAGTTGCTGTCCGCGCCGGAGCCGTGTGCGGCGCTGGTGACATGGTTGCGGGAGATCGTCGCCCACGCCGGTGAGTACCGGGGGTTGGCGCGGGCGTTGATGGCGGTGGCGCATGACGACTCGTCGGCGTTGGGACGGTGCAGTGGCCCTATCCGGGAGGCCGGGGGCGCCTTGCTGTCCCGGGCGCAGGTCGCCGGGGCCGTACGGGAGGACGTCGAGATCGGCGACCTGCTGCAACTGACCCATGCGATCGCGCTCGCGGCGGAGGAGGACCCTGGGGATGCGGGGCTGGCCGACCGGTTGCTGGCGTTGACCTTGCGAGGGCTGAAGGCGTAGTCACCCGCACGCCCTTGGCGGCGCTGCCCCCTCCGCGTGCCTATTGGTTCATCGGTCCTGTTGCGGTCCTGGTGCGGTCCTATTGCGGTCCTATTGCGGTCTGTTGCGGTCCTCTTGGGTCAACGCCTGCGGAGGTCCGCCACCCTCGCCGCTCGTTCCGCGCGCTCCGGCGACTCACCGCCAAGCACGCCGGCCGCTCGCAACCCCGGGCCCCCGCCCGGCACTTGACCCCGTCGCGGAGCCGGGAGGGGTACGTCCCGGCGGCGTTGCTCCCGCGCCGGGGCCTGATCACCCCCCTGGCTTCCCGACGCGCCGGCCACGGCGATCTGCACCCCCTGGTCGGCGAGGGCCTGCAGCTCGGTGGCCGCGCGATCGTCGTGGCCCGGGGGCTCGTCGGTGACGAGGCGGGTGATCACATCCGTGGGCACGGTCTGGAACATGGTGTCCGTACCGAGCTTGGTGTGGTCGGCGAGGACGACGACCTCGGCGGCCGCCTGGACGAGAGCCCGGTCGACGGAGGCCGAGAGCATGTTGGACGTGGACAGCCCGCGCTCGGCGGTCAGTCCGCTACCGGAGAGGAAGGCCCGGGTCACCCGCAGCCCCTGGAGGGACTGCTCGGCCCCGCTGCCCACCAGCGCGTAGTTCGAACCGCGCAGGGTGCCGCCGGTCATCACCACCTCCACGCGGTTGGCATGGGCCAACGCCTGTGCCACCAGAAGGGAGTTGGTGACGACGGTCAGGCCGGGGACCCGGGCGAGTCGGCGCGCGAGTTCCTGGGTGGTGGTACCCGCCCCCACCACGATGGCTTCGCCCTCTTCGACGAAGCTCGCGGCGAGATCGGCGATGGCCGTCTTCTCGGCGGTCGCGAGATGCGATTTCTGCGGAAAGCCGGACTCCCGCGTGAACCCGCCCGGCAATACCGCACCGCCGTGCCGGCGGTCGAGGAGTCCTTCTGCCTCCAGTGCGCGCACGTCCCGCCGTACGGTCACTTCGGAGGTCTGGACGACGCGGGCGAGCTCACGGAGCGATACGGCCCCATTCGCTCGCACCATTTCGAGGATCAATTGGCGACGTTCTGCAGCGAACACGAAACTGACAGTAACCCCAACGACCGTCTGCTTTCAGCAGTTTGCGGTGAATAGCAGAAGTTGTTCGCACAGCAGGGCGAGAAGTGGTATAGGGCTTAGTCCCGCCGCCTATGCCGCACGAATGGGCGGCGACTCCCCGTGACCAGCGGGGAGCCGGTCCGATGCCGGTCCGACGTCAGACTTCGCCCGTCGCCTTGCGGGTGTGGAGCTGTCGGGCCACTTCGGCGATCGAGCCGGAGAGGGACGGGTACACGGTGAAGGCGTTCGCGATCTGTTCGACCGTCAGATTGTTGTCGACGGCGATCGAGATGGGGTGGATCAGTTCCGAGGCGCGGGGCGCCACGACCACACCGCCGACGATGATGCCGGTGCCCGGGCGGCAGAAGATCTTGACGAAGCCGTCCCGGATGCCCTGCATCTTGGCGCGCGGGTTGCGGAGGAGGGGGAGCTTGACGACCCTCGCGTCGATCTTGCCGCTGTCCACGTCGGACTGGCTGTAGCCGACGGTCGCGATCTCGGGGTCGGTGAAGACGTTCGAGGAGACGGTCTTCAGGTTGAGCGGGGCCACCGCGTCGCCGAGGAAGTGGTACATGGCGATACGGCCCTGCATCGCGGCCACCGAGGCGAGCGCGAAGACGCCGGTGACGTCGCCGGCCGCGTACACGCCGGGGGCGGTCGTACGCGAGACCTTGTCGGTCCAGATGTGGCCCGAGTCGCGCAGCCTGACGCCCGCCTCCTCCAGGCCCATGCCTTCGGAGTTCGGGATGGCGCCGACGGCCATGAGGCAGTGGGAGCCGGTGATGACACGGCCGTCGGCGAGGGTGACCTCGACCTTGTCGCCGACCCGCTTGGCGGACTGGGCGCGGGAGCGGGCCATGACGTTCATGCCGCGGCGCCGGAAGACGTCTTCGAGTACGGCGGCGGCGTCGGGGTCCTCGCCGGGCAGGACCCGGTCGCGGGAGGAGACGAGCGTGACCTTCGACCCGAGGGCCTGGTAGGCACCGGCGAACTCGGCACCGGTGACACCCGACCCGACCACGATCAGCTCTTCGGGGAGCTCGGTGAGGTCGTAGACCTGGGTCCAGTTGAGGATGCGCTCGCCGTCGGGCCGGGCGTCGTCCAGCTCGCGCGGGTGACCGCCGGTGGCGATGAGAACGGCGTCCGCGACGAGCGTCTCCTCGCTGCCGTCGGCGGCCTTCACGACGACCTTCCGCGACCCGTCGAGGGCCTGCATGCCCTCCAGCCGCCCCCGCCCCCGCATGACCCGGGCGCCGGCCCGCGTCACCGAGGCGGTGATGTCGTGCGACTGGGCGAGCGCGAGGCGCTTGACACGCCGGTTGACCTTGCCGAGGTCGACGCCGACGACCCGGGCGGCCTGCTCCAGCGGTGGAGTGTCATCGGCGACGATGATCCCCAGCTCCTCGTACGACGAGTCGAAGGTGGTCATCACCTCGGCCGTAGCGATAAGGGTCTTCGACGGCACGCAGTCGGTCAGCACCGACGCCCCGCCCAGACCGTCGCAGTCGACGACGGTCACCTCCGCGCCGAGCTGCGCGGCCACCAGCGCCGCTTCATAGCCGCCGGGTCCGCCACCGATGATCACGATCCGAGTCACGTACCCCATTGTCCCGCACGCTTCAAGGTGCTTCCGCCCGGGGCGACGGAAGGGGCCTCCGGCGGCGATCTCCGGGTGCGCCCGGTACCGGAGTGACACGTGGGTTCGCTGCCGTACTCTCGGAGCATGTCGCTCTACGCCGCGTACGCCGGCAATCTCGACGCGCGGCTGATGACCCGCCGCGCCCCGCACTCGCCGTTGCGCGCCACGGGGTGGCTGAACGGGTGGCGGCTGACCTTCGGTGGTGAGCACATGGGCTGGGAGGGCGCGCTCGCGACGATCGTGGAGGCGCCGCGCTCCCAGGTGTTCGTCGCGCTGTACGAGATCGCCCCGCCCGACGAGGAGTCCATGGACCGCTGGGAGGGCGTCGGCCTCGACGTCTACCGCCGGATGCGGGTCCGGGTGCACACCCTGGACGGCGAGGAACCCGCCTGGGTGTACGTCCTCAACGGGTATGAGGGCGGCCTGCCCTCGGCGCGGTATCTCGGCGAGCTCGCCGACGCCGCCGAGTCGGCCGGGGCACCCCACGACTATGTGATGGAGCTGCGGAAGCGGCCCTGCTGAGAGCTTCCACCACACCACGCCCGGCGCAGGCCTCGTTGGAAACGACAAGACAACGATCGCAATCCCGTGAGCTCTGTCATCTACGCGCGTAGGCCCGGACCGGCTACGCTCATCCGCGTGAACGCATCTCTTCTTCCGGACGACATCCAGGGCGACCCCCATGCCGCCGCTGACGCCGCCGCCACGCGCCTGCGCGAACTGACGGGCGCCGAGACCCACGACGTCGCCCTTGTGATGGGCTCCGGCTGGGGACCGGCCGTGGACGCCCTCGGCGTCCCCGAGGCCGACTTCCCCGTCACCGAGCTGCCCGGCTTCCCGCCGCCGGCCGTGGAGGGCCACGGCGGCAGGATCCGCTCGTACGGGATCGGGGACAAGCGCGCGCTGGTCTTCCTCGGCCGTACCCACTACTACGAGGGCCGCGGTGTCGCCGCCGTCGCGCACGGCGTCCGTACCGCCGTCGCGGCCGGCTGCAAGACCGTCGTGCTGACCAACGGCTGCGGCGGGCTCCGCGAGGGCATGCGCCCCGGTCAGCCGGTGCTGATCAGCGACCACATCAACCTCACCGCGACCTCCCCGATCGTCGGCGCGAACTTCGTCGACCTGACGGACCTGTACTCGCCGCGCCTGCGCGCCCTCTGCAAGGAGATCGACCCGGCGCTGGAGGAGGGTGTCTACGCCCAGTTCCCCGGCCCGCACTACGAGACTCCCGCCGAGATCCGCATGGCCCGGGTGATCGGGGCCGACCTGGTGGGCATGTCCACGGTGCTGGAAGCGATCGCGGCGCGTGAGGCGGGAGCGGAGGTGCTGGGGATCTCCCTGGTGACGAATCTCGCGGCCGGGATGACGGGGGAACCGTTGAACCACGAGGAGGTTCTCCAGGCCGGGCGGGATTCCGCCACGCAGATGGGGTCGCTGCTGGCTCAGGTGCTGGGCCGCCTGTAAGGCTCCACCTCACCCCCGAAACGCAAGGACAACAGGAGAGGTTGACCGGACGTGCACGACGACGATCTCATCGCGCGGGCCAGGACCTGGCTCGCCGAGGACCCCGACGCCGACACCCGTGAGGAGCTGGGGAAGCTCATCGACGGCGGGGACGTCACGGAACTCGCGGAGCGCTTCAGCGGCACCCTCCAGTTCGGCACCGCCGGTCTGCGGGGCGAACTCGGCGCCGGACCCATGCGGATGAACCGCGCGGTCGTCATCCGGGCCGCCGCCGGTCTCGCCGCGTACCTGAAGAAGAACGGCGACACCGGCGGACTCGTCGTCATCGGCTACGACGCCCGGCACAAGTCGGCCGACTTCGCCCGCGACACCGCCGCCGTGATGACCGGCGCGGGCCTCAGGGCGGCCGTACTGCCCCGCCCGCTCCCCACCCCCGTCCTCGCCTTCGCCATACGGCATCTCGGCGCCGTCGCGGGCGTGGAGGTCACCGCCAGCCACAACCCGCCCCGGGACAACGGCTACAAGGTCTACCTCGGCGACGGCTCCCAGATCGTGCCCCCTGCCGACGCGGAGATCGCCGCCGAGATCGACGCCGTCGCCTCCCTGCACGACGTGCCGCGCCCGGACACCGGCTGGGAGATCCTCGACGAGGCTGTCCTGGACGCCTACCTCGCCCGCACGGACGCCGTCCTCGCCGCCGGCTCCCCGCGCACCGCCCGCACCGTCTACACGGCGATGCACGGCGTCGGCAAGGACGTCCTGCTGGCCGCGTTCGCCCGCGCCGGCTTCCCGGAGCCGGTGCTCGTCGCCGAACAGGCCGAGCCCGACCCGGACTTCCCGACCGTCGCGTTCCCCAACCCGGAGGAGCCCGGCGCGATGGACCTCGCCTTCGCCCGGGCCCGCGCCACCGACCCGGACCTGATCATCGCCAACGACCCGGACGCCGATCGCTGCGCCGCCGCCGTAAAGGCGGACGGGGACTGGCGCATGCTGCGCGGCGACGAGGTCGGCTCCCTGCTCGCCGCGCACCTCGTGCGGCGCGGCGCCCGGGGCACCTTCGCCGAGTCGATCGTCTCCTCGTCCCTTCTCGGCCGCATCGCCGAGAAGGCGGGCCTGCCCTACGAGGAGACCCTCACCGGCTTCAAGTGGATCGCCCGTGTGGAGGGGCTTCGCTACGGCTACGAGGAAGCCCTCGGGTACTGCGTCGACCCGGACGGCGTCCGCGACAAGGACGGCATCACGGCGGCCCTGCTGATCACCGAGCTGGCGTCGGAGCTGAAGGAGGAGGGCCGCGATCTCCTCGACCTCCTCGACGATCTCGCCGTAGCACACGGTCTGCACGCCACCGATCAACTCTCCGTGCGCGTCGAGGACTTGACCGTCATCGCGGACGCCATGCGGCGGTTGCGCGAGCGGCCGCCGACGCGGCTCGCGGGCCTGCGGGTGACGAAGGCCGAGGACCTCACCGAGGGCACCGACGCGCTCCCGCCCACGGACGGCCTGCGCTACACGCTCGACGGCGCCCGCGTCATCGTCCGGCCCAGCGGCACCGAGCCCAAACTGAAGTGCTACCTGGAGGTCGTGGTCCCCGTCGCCACGCACGCCGACCTCCCGGCGGCCCGGGCGCGGGCGGCCGACACCCTCGCGACGATCAAGCGGGACCTGTCGGCGGCGGCCGGTATCTGAGCGGAACAGGCCCCGGTTCACCGGGAGTTGGGGCGCACGCGGGGTTCAGTCACGCACCAGGTGGCTGAACCCTGTGCCCGGTCCCACGCAAGACCCGGTCCCACCGGCAGGACAGGCACAGAGAAAGCGCTCGCCCCGCGACCGCGGTCAGGACAGCCACCGGGTGACGAGCAGCGCGATCCAGGCGATACCGAGGACCGCGGCAAACGGCCACAGCGGACGCCCGCGCTCCCGCTCGCCGCTCTCACCCGTGGGGCGCAGGGCGGGATCGTCGATCATCGCGGAGAGTTCGGCGGCGAGGGCGTCGTAGGGGTGGGTCAGTCCGCGCCTGCGTTGCAGCCAGGCCCAGCGGGGCGCCCGGACCTCCCAGGAGTCGCCGCCGCGCCACCGGAGCTTGAGTTCGATCCACTCGTTGCGAACCGAGCGCACATCCTCCCAGGGCACGTGGCGCGGCCGGCGCAGACCGTTCAGCCAGAGCCCGGTGCGGTCGGCGGTGAGGCGCCAGCACAGCTTGACGGGGACGGCGGCGGCTCCCGCCAGGCCGATGAGAAGCAGCAGGGTCCGATCCCAGAGATCGTCGTCGATCCCGGCCAGGAAGAACCAGACAGCCCACTGCACCATCAGGAAGGTCGACAGCCAGTCCACCGGCCCCGCCCGCCAGCGCCGTACCGGCACGGGCGCCAACTCCCGCGCGGCCTCGACCAGTTCCTGGTGCTCCGCGTCCGCCCGCGCCGCCCGCTCCGCCGCCCGCTTCTGCCGGGCGAGCCGCCGCCGCAGGCCGTGCTCGGACACTGGCCGTACGGGCCCGGTCGACCACTCCGTCACCGGCGGCTCGCCGGGCTCAACCGCCGCGCTGAGCAGCAGGATCTCGGCGCCGTCGCAGGGCGTGCCGTAAAGGACGGCCTCCCGCAGGGGAGCGCGGGCACCGGTCGCGGGCGCGTCGAGGAGTTCCTCCAGTTCCGCCGCGTCCGTGTCGTCGTCGCCCTCCCCCTTGTCGTCGGCTACCCCCCTTGTCGCGACCGTGAACAGCGGTCGTAGCGCCGCCGTGTCGTCCGTGGCGTAAACCACGGCGTCCTCGTGGTCGTCCTTGCCGACGAGGACGCGGAGTACGGGCGCGGGTGCCTTGCGCAGCGCGACGGCCCGGCGCCGGCCGAGGGCTCCGGAGAGGATCAGGGTGAGCGCCAGCCCGGCCAGGAACAGGCCCATGGCGACCGCCTCCTGGCGCTCGTCCGCCCACAGGCCGGAGGTGCAGAGCAGGACGACACCGGGGACGGCCAGAACGGCCCCGAGCCGGAGGAGAAGCCCGCCCCGCCGTACCGGACTGTCCGCGTCCGGCAGTGGGGCCGTGACCCCGTCGGCCGCCGCCAGGGCGCTGTGCCGCTGGCGGGCACGCGCGCGTGCCCGTAGTTCGGTGGCCGTCACGGGGGCCAGGACCAACAGGGCGGCGCAGACCAGGACCGGCCACGACAGCCCGGGCCCGCGTACCGCCACCACCACGATCAGGACGGGGGCGGAGAACCGTACGAGCTCGGGGCGCCACAGCCACCAGACGACCTGGAGCGGCAGCAGCGCGATCAGTTCCGGGGGCAGGTCCGTCGTCGTCAGCACAGCGGGGACGACCAACAGGGCGCACCAGACGGCCAGTTCGAGGGTCCACCGCCGAGGCCGGACCGGCACCCACCACGGCACCGCCGCCTCGGCCCACGCGCGCGTGTGCTCCTCGTCCCAGCCCGCGCACCCGTCGGGTATCGCGGCGGACGGCAGCCGTACCGGCTGCTGGATGATCGTGCTCATGACTTCCCAGAGTCTCTGACCACAGGCGTGGTGACACAGGCGTGGTGACACAGGCGTGGTGACGGACCTCGGCTTCGCCCCCGGGACCGACCTCGCGGCCGGGTTCGGGTCGGATCATGACCCAGAAGGCTGTGAGAGCGGCGCGGGCGCCGATCAGCCCGTAGCCAGCAGGATCGCCAGCAACACAGCCCCCGCGACCGCCGGCGCGATCAGCTCGTACGCCCAGCGCACCGTGACCTCGCCCTGCGCCGACTCCGCCTGCTCCCGGTTCTCCAGCAGCTCGCGCAGATCGGTCATGATCTGGTCGGACTCCGGCCGCGTGGACCCGCCCGGCGCGACGCCACCGCCGCCCATACCGCCACCGAACCCGCCGAACCCGCCGAACCCTCCGGACCTGCCGCGCTGCCCGCCCGCCGCCTCCGCCGCGGTCCGCGCCTCGCGCCGCGCCGCCTTCTTGCGGGCGCGCAGCGAGACGGGGACCGCCCAGAGCTGGAACTTGGCGCCGGACTTGGCCACGGCCTCGTTCGAGAACCCGGACCGCAGCGAGGCGATCTCGCCCCACGGCAGCACGACGACCCGGAAGGGGTTACGGACCCGCAGCCGGTCCTGGTTGGCGTACACCGCCGGGCGGAGCGTGAACGCCGAGATCGCCGGTACGACGAGGATCAGACCGGCGAGCGCGAGCCACGGGGTGCGGCCGCTGCCCGACGCGATCGCGTCGATGCCGAGCCAGAGCGCGATGCCCAGCAGCAGGACGCCGCCGATGAGGCCCATCGGGGACCGGTAGACGCGGTCTTTGGACTCGGGCTGCGGGATCGTCATGGTGCCGATTCTGCCTCAGGGGGTCGCCCGGTCACCGCCGGGGACCTGGGAAGCGCGCGGACTGCTCCCCGGGGTGTACAGCCGCTACGCGCGTAGATATGCTCGTCTGGTGACCATGCCCACCACTGCACCCACAGCACCCGCTCTCGGCGACGTCACCGCGTCCGACAGCACGCTGCGCCGCTTCCTCCACGGGCTGCCCGGCGTCGACGCGGTCGGCCTGGAGGCGCGCGCCGCCTCGCTCGGCACCCGTTCCATCAAGACCACCGCGAAGGCGTACGCCATCGACCTCGCCATCTCGATGGTCGACCTGACGACGCTGGAAGGCGCGGACACCCCGGGGAAGGTCCGGGCGCTCGGCGCCAAGGCCGTCCACCCGGACCCGACCGACCGCACGACCCCCGCGACGGCGGCCGTCTGCGTCTATCCCGACATGGTGGCCACCGCCAAGGAGGCCGTCGCCGGTTCCTCCGTGAAGGTCGCCTCCGTCGCCACCGCGTTCCCGGCCGGCCGTGCCGCGCTCGACGTGAAGCTGGCCGACGTGCGTGACGCGGTCGCCGCGGGCGCCGACGAGATCGACATGGTCATCGACCGCGGGGCGTTCCTCGCGGGCAACTACATGAAGGTGTACGACGAGATCGTCGCCGTGAAGGAGGCCTCGGGCGCCGCCCGTCTGAAGGTCATCTTCGAGACCGGTGAGCTGTCGACGTACGACAACATCCGCCGCGCCTCCTGGCTCGGCATGCTGGCCGGCGCGGACTTCATCAAGACGTCGACGGGCAAGGTCGCCGTCAACGCCACGCCCGCGAACACCCTGTTGATGCTGGAGGCGGTGCGCGACTTCCGCGCCCAGACCGGCGTCCAGGTCGGCGTGAAGCCCGCGGGCGGTATCCGCACCTCCAAGGACGCGATCAAGTTCCTGGTCATCGTCAACGAGACGGCGGGCGAGGACTGGCTGGACAACCACTGGTTCCGCTTCGGCGCGTCCTCGCTGCTGAACGACCTGCTGATGCAGCGCCAGAAGCTGGCCACCGGCCGCTACTCCGGCCCCGACTACGTGACGGTGGACTGATCCATCATGGCTACCTTTGACTACGCGCCGGCGCCCGAGTCCCGCTCGGTCGTCGACATCGCGCCCTCCTACGGCCTGTTCATCGACGGCGAGTTCACCGAGGCCGCCGACGGCAAGGTCTTCAAGACCGTCTCCCCCTCCACCGAGGAGGTCCTCTCCGAGATCGCCCAGGCGGGCGAGGCGGACGTCGACCGCGCGGTGAAGGCGGCCCGCAAGGCCTTCGAGAAGTGGTCGGCGCTGCCCGGCTCCGAGCGCGCCAAGTACCTGTTCCGCATCGCCCGGATCATCCAGGAGCGCAGCCGCGAACTGGCGGTCCTGGAGACCCTGGACAACGGCAAGCCGATCAAGGAGACGAGGGACGCCGACCTCCCCCTCGTAGCCGCGCACTTCTTCTACTACGCGGGCTGGGCCGACAAGCTGGACCACGCCGGCTTCGGCGCGAACCCCCGACCTCTCGGTGTAGCGGGCCAGGTCATCCCCTGGAACTTCCCACTGCTGATGCTGGCCTGGAAGATCGCCCCGGCACTGGCGACCGGCAACACTGTCGTCCTGAAGCCGGCCGAGACAACCCCCCTCTCCGCGCTCTTCTTCGCGGACATCTGCCGCCAGGCGGGCCTGCCCAAGGGTGTCGTCAACATCCTTCCCGGATACGGCGATTCGGGCGCCGCGCTCGTCGCGCACCCGGACGTGAACAAGGTCGCCTTCACCGGCTCCACGGCCGTCGGCAAGGAGATCGCGCGCACGGTCGCGGGCACCCGGAAGAAGGTCACCCTCGAACTCGGCGGCAAGGGCGCGAACATCGTCTTCGACGACGCCCCGATCGACCAGGCCGTCGAGGGCATCGTCACCGGCATCTTCTTCAACCAGGGCCAGGTCTGCTGCGCGGGCAGCCGACTGCTCGTACAGGAGTCGATCCAGGACGAGTTGATGGACTCGCTGAAGCGCAGGCTCTCCACCCTCCGCCTCGGCGACCCGCTCGACAAGAACACGGACATCGGCGCGATCAACTCCGCCGAGCAGCTCTCCCGCATCACCTCGCTCGTCGAGCAGGGCGAGGCGGAGGGCGCCGAGCGCTGGTCCCCGGCCTGTGAACTCCCGTCCTCCGGCTACTGGTTCGCCCCGACGCTCTTCACGAACGTCACCCAGGCGCACACCATCGCGCGGGACGAGATCTTCGGCCCGGTCCTCTCCGTCCTCACCTTCCGCACGCCCGAGGAGGCGGTCGCGAAGGCCAACAACAGCCAGTACGGCCTCTCCGCCGGCATCTGGACCGAGAAGGGCTCCCGCATCCTCGCCGTCGCGAGCAAGCTCCGCGCGGGCGTCATCTGGTCCAACACGTTCAACAAGTTCGACCCGACCTCGCCGTTCGGCGGTTACAAGGAGTCGGGCTTCGGCCGCGAGGGCGTTCGCCACGGCCTGGAGGCGTACCTCGCCCCGTCGAGCCCGAAGGGCGAGCGATAAATGAGCACAGTTGATCGCAACAACGAACGTCTCAGCGTCTTCAAGACCTACAAGCTGTACGTCGGCGGGAAGTTCCCGCGTTCCGAGAGCGGCCGGGTGTACGAGGTGACCGACTCAAAGGGCAAGTGGCTTGCGAACGCGCCCCTTTCGTCCCGTAAGGACGCCCGTGACGCCGTAGTGGCGGCCCGCAAGGCGTTCGGCGGCTGGTCCGGGGCGACGGCGTACAACCGGGGCCAGATCCTCTACCGCGTCGCCGAGATGCTGGAGGGCCGCAAGGACCAGTTCGTGCGCGAGGTCGCGGACGCGGAAGGCCTGTCGAAGTCGAAGGCGGCCGCGGTCGTGGACGCGGCGATCGACCGCTGGGTCTGGTACGCGGGCTGGACCGACAAGATCGCGCAGGTGGTCGGCGGCGGCAACCCGGTGGCGGGGCCGTTCTTCAACCTCTCCTCCCCCGAGCCGACCGGTGTCGTCACCGTCCTGGCGCCCCAGGAGTCGTCGTTCCTGGGCCTGGTCTCGGTCGTCGCCCCGGTGATCGCGACCGGCAACACGGCGATCGTGGTCGCGAGCGAGAAGTCCCCGCTCCCCGCACTGTCGTTGGGCGAGGTGCTGGCCACCTCCGACCTGCCGGGCGGTGTCGTCAACGTGCTGTCCGGAAAGACAGCGGAGATCGCGGCTCCCCTCGCCGCGCACCAGGACGTCAACGCGATCGACCTCGCGGGCGCGGACGACGTCCTCGCGAAGGAGCTGGAGATCGCGGCGGCGGACAACCTGAAGCGCGTTCTTCGTCCACAGGCTGTGGATTACGCGGAGACTCCGGGGACCGAGCGCCTGACGGCCTTCCTGGAGACGAAGACGGTCTGGCATCCGACGGGTTCGCTGGGGGCGTCGGGCTCGTCGTACTGACGGCCGCCGAGACCGGAGAGCCGCGCTTTCCCCCCGTCCGGGGAAGGCGCGGCTCTCTGCCGTGTTCGCGTGCTCAGTGGTTCAGAAGTCCCGTCACCTGCCCGAGCACCGGAATGCTCCCGATCGACTGCGCCTCCGCCACCGGGCCGGTCAGCGCCCGGGAGGCCAGCGGCTGGAAGTCGGCGAGCTGCGTGGCGACGCCGTTGTCGAGGGGGTCGACGCCGGTGCCGGCGAGGGGGTTGGGCTTGAGGCCGGTGATCGGGCCGGTGACGTAGCCGACGATGCCGGTGGTGGCCTGGAGGCCGGCCTGGGGGTCGATGTTGCCGAGCGAGGTGGGGCGCGTCCGCATCACGTCCACCACCGGGTCGGTGTCCGCGGCGGCCGTCGCCGCGCCCGCGCCCAGGGCGACTCCGGCCGTCGCGAGGGCGACCAGGGCGCGCTGGGCGGTCGGGTGCTGGGGGGACGTGTGTCGTGCCATTGCTGGTGCCACCTTCTGGTGCGCAGGGTAATCAGGTCAGCACGAAGGGTAGTTGACGTGTGATGCGCGTTCCAATGCCGACCCGCGGGGTCGGCAGTACGTACGGAATACGTCAAACTGGTGTCCCGTGAGCATCCTTTCCCCGTCACCGGCCCGTGTCGTGCTGCTGTGCGGCCCCTCGGGTTCCGGCAAGTCCCTCGTCTCGGCCCGCTCCGGTCTGCCCGTGCTGCGGCTCGACGACTTCTACAAGGAGGGCGACGACCCCACGCTGCCGCTGGTGGCGGGGAGTTCGGACATCGACTGGGACCACCCCGACTCCTGGGACGCGGACGTGGCGGTCACCGCGATCGTCGAGCTGTGCCGCACGGGTCGTACGGACGTGCCGGTCTACGACATCTCGCTGAGTGCCCGTACGGGCACGGAGGCGGTCGACGTCGGGCGGACCCCGCTGTTCATCGCGGAGGGCATCTTCGCCGCCGAGGTCATCACCCGCTGCCAGGAGTTGGGCGTCCTCGCGGACGCGCTCTGCCTGAACCGGGGTCCGGTGCGCACCTTCCGGCGCCGGTTCCTGCGGGATCTGCGGGAGGGCCGCAAGTCCGTGCCGTTCCTGCTGCGGCGCGGCTGGCGGCTGATGCGGCTGGAGCGCTCGATCGTGGCCCGGCAGACCGGGCTCGGCGCGTACGCCTGCGACAAGGACGAGGCGCTGGGCCGGCTCGCCGCGGCGGCGGTCGGACGGCGCCCGGCCCGCACGACTCCGGCGCCTTCCCCTTCGTAGAACGAAAAAAGCGGGACTGGACGGACCCCCCGGCCCTCCAGTCCCGCTTCCCCCGTTCCCCCGTGGTACTTCCCCCGTGTTCCCCCCGTGGCCCCGTCGGCACCCCCCGGTACCGATCCCCCGTGGCCCCTTGTGCTCCCCCCTACCCTCAGGCGACAAGCTCCCCGAAGGCGTCCTCCTCGTCACGGCCGAAGCTGAGGGCCTCGTCCTCGCGCATCCGGCGGAGCGACCGCCAGATGCTGGACTTCACCGTGCCGACACTGATGTCGAGGATCTCCGCGATCTCCGGGTCCGTGCGGCCCTCGTAGTAACGGAGGACCAGCATGGTGCGCTGGAGTTCGGGCAGCCGGGCCAGCGCCTGCCACAGGACCGCGCGCAGTTCGGTGCCGCGCATCGCGTCCGTGTCGCCGGGCGTCTCCGGCAGTTCCTCGGTCGGGTACTCGTTCAGCTTGCGGCGGCGCCACGCGCTGATGTGCAGGTTCGTCATGGTGCGGCGGAGGTAGCCCCCGACCGCGGCCTTGTCGCTGATCCGGTCCCATGCCTTGTACGTCGAGAACAGCGCGCTCTGCAGCAGGTCCTCGGCCTCGAAGCGGTCGCCGGTCAGGTGGTACGCGGTGGCGTACAGGGAGGCGCGGCGCTCCTGGACGTAGGCGGTGAACTCCGCCTCCGACAGCGAACGACGCTCCCCCGTCTCCTCCCTGTACGCACTCCCCCCGTGCGCCTCCCCCGTGTGCGCGTCAACCACCGTCATGTAACCGGTGTGCTGACGCCCGGTGCCGCGAGCGCACCCCCGCCCGCTCACGGCACCGGACTTCTCCGAACCCCGGGTGACGTCGTGCAGACGCGTGATGACTGCGTTGTTGCTGGTGCTGTGCAGCGTGTTCATCTCGCGCCCCCCGTAGTGGACTTGCCCGGTGTTCGGATGTTCCGGCGTGGTTCCTTGCCTGTGCCGAGAATCCTGCCCGGGGCACTTCATGGACGTGTCCCCCGACTGTCACAGACCTGTCACAGGGGTGGGTCTCTGCGGCTGCCCTCAGAATCCGGACAGTCCGGTCACAGAGAGCGGCGCTAGGGCATCGTCAGGGGCGCGTACCCGTACAGGTGTCGAAACCCCACCCCACCATGGGCCAGAATGAGCCCCGTGCCTTCCCTGTTGCTGATCGAGGACGACGACGCCATCCGGACGGCCCTGGAGCTCTCGCTGACGCGCCAGGGTCACCGGGTGGCCACCGCTGCCAGCGGCGAGGACGGTCTGAAGCTGTTGCGTGAGCAGCGGCCGGACCTGATCGTGCTGGATGTGATGCTGCCCGGCATCGACGGTTTCGAGGTGTGCCGCCGTATCCGGCGCACGGACCAGTTGCCGATCATTCTGCTGACCGCGCGCAGCGACGACATCGACATCGTGGTCGGACTGGAGTCCGGCGCCGACGACTATGTGGTCAAGCCGATCCAGGGGCGGGTCCTTGACGCCCGGATCCGGGCCGTGCTGCGGCGCGGGGAGCGTGAGTCGACCGACGCGGCGAGCTTCGGCTCGCTCGTCATCGACCGCGCGGCCATGACCGTGACGAAGAACGGCGAGGACCTCCAACTCACGCCCACCGAGCTGCGGTTGCTGCTCGAACTGAGCCGGCGGCCCGGACAGGCCCTGTCCCGGCAGCAGTTGCTGCGGCTGGTGTGGGAGCACGACTACCTCGGTGACTCGCGGCTGGTGGACGCCTGTGTCCAGCGGCTGCGCGCCAAGGTCGAGGACATTCCCTCCTCCCCCACCCTCATCCGTACCGTGCGCGGCGTCGGCTACCGCCTGGACTCGCCTCAGTGACCGACGCACCAGGGGGGATCCGCGGCTGGCGCCCGGGTCGTAGGGGAGTTCTGTGGCGGCTGCGGTTCACCAGCCTGCGCCTCAGGCTGGTCGTCGTCTTCGGACTGGTCGCGCTGACCGCCGCCGTGTCCGCGTCCGGCATCGCCTACTGGCTCAACCGCGAGGCCGTCCTCACCCGCGCCCAGGACGCCGTGCTGCGCGACTTCCAGCAGGAGATGCAGAACCGCGCCGGCGCCCTGCCCGTCCACCCCACCCAGGACGAACTGCTGCGCACCGCGGGTCAGATGGCCAACAGCAGCCAGCGCTTCAGTGTGCTGCTGGTCGCCAAGGACGCGAACGACAAGACGGTCTACGGCAACTCGGGCGGCCTGAACGGCTTCTCGCTGGAGGACGTGCCCAAGTCGCTGCGTACGGCGGTGAACAAGCAGCAGTCGGTGACCGACGGCAACAAGGAGCCGTACCACCTGTACTGGCAGCGGGTCACCGAGCACGGCACGCCGTTCCTGGTGGCCGGGACCCGGATGATCGGCGGCGGTCCGACCGGCTACATGCTCAAGTCCCTTGAGCCCGAGGCAAAGGATCTCAACTCCCTCGCCTGGTCGCTGGGCATCGCCACCGGGCTCGCGCTGATCGGTTCCGCGCTGCTCGCGCAGGCCGCCGCGACGACCGTCCTCAAGCCCGTGCACCGGCTCGGCATCGCCGCGCGCCGGCTCGGCGAGGGCAAGCTCGACACCCGGCTCAGGGTCTCCGGGACCGATGAACTCGCCGAGCTGTCAAGGACGTTCAACCAGACCGCCGAGGCCCTGGAGAAACGGGTCGCCGACATGGCCGCCCGGGACGACGCCTCGCGCCGTTTCGTCGCCGACATGTCCCATGAGCTGCGCACTCCGCTGACCGCCATCACGGCGGTGGTGGAGGTGTTGGAGGAGGAACTCGACGCCGAGACCGGCAGCGTGGACCCGATGATCGAGCCCGCCGTACGGCTTGTCGTCAGCGAGACCAAGCGGCTAGGTGACCTCGTCGAGAACCTGATGGAGGTCACCCGCTTCGACGCGGGCACCGCCCGGCTCGTCCTGGACGACGTCGACCTCGCCGACCAGATCACCGCGTGCATCGACGCCCGTGCCTGGCTGGACGCCGTGGACCTGGACGCCGAGCGGGGCATCCACTCCCGGCTCGATCCGCGCCGCCTCGACGTCATCCTCGCCAACCTCATCGGCAACGCCCTCAAGCACGGCGGCTCGCCGGTGCGGGTGTCGGTGCGCCTTGAGGACGACCAACTCGTCATCGCGGTACGGGATCACGGCCCCGGAATCCCCGAGGACGTCCTGCCGCATGTCTTCGACCGCTTCTACAAGGCGAGCGCCTCCCGGCCCCGCTCCGAGGGCAGCGGCCTCGGCCTCTCCATCGCCCTGGAGAACGCGCACATCCACGGCGGCGGGATCACCGCCGCCAACTCCCCCGAGGGCGGCGCGGTGTTCACCCTGCGGCTGCCCAGGGACGCCTCCGCGCTCATGGAGGAGACCGACAAGGGCGAGGGCGAAGGGGACAGTTCGAAGGGGAACCCCTCATGACGGTACGCCGGTTGATGGCTCTGCCGCTGCTCGGCCTGCTGCTCTCCGGGTGCGGGATCCGGCCCACCGAGGTGCCGACCGACTTCGGGCCCGCGCCCTCCCGAGTGCCCTGCACGCTCACCGAGCCCGATGTCTCGCCGCAGGCCGCACACGGGGTGCCGGTGCAGGTGTTCCTGCTGTGCGGGTCGTCGCTGGTGACCGTCGACCGGGCCGTACAGGTGCCGGACGGCACGGCGGACGTGCAGCGGCGGGTGATCGTGGCGCAGGGGCTGCTGGACCAGCTCGCCGAGTCGCCGTCGGCGGGTGAGAAGGACGCCGGGTACACGACCGACGTGCGGGGCGGGATGACGGTCAGCGGGCCGCGCGCCAAGGACCCCAAGGACGCGCTGCGGCTGAGCAATTCACCGGCCGACCTCACCTCGTACGCGCTCGCCCAGATCGTCTGCACGTTCTCCGACTCGGCCGCGGCCGAGGGCGACGGCTCCGTGATCCTCGGCGGCCCGGACGCCACCTCCCTGCGCCGCTACGCGTGCACGGACGAAGTCCGCTCCGACCCGGGCACCAAGGCACCGCCTTCCAGCGAGGTGACGGGCGGTTAACGCCGCGAGTGAGCCCAGAAAAGAGGGTGTGGCCAAGGCCTCACCCTGGTGCTTGACGGCAACCCGGAACCGATCGTGCCGCGGGCCGCGTCTTGGGGGGCGTGCAGCGTCAAGGCTCCATCGGCGGCAGTGCCGCGATTCGCATCCGTGTGACAGGGGGTGTCCTCCTCGTCGCACACCTCGTGCTCGTCGCCTGGGTCACGCTGCGCCCCAGGGACGTCCCCTGGGTGATGCCCCCCAATCTGCACCCGCTGGCCAGCATCCGGGCCGATCTGGCGATGGGCTGGCCGGAGGCGTCGAAGCGGATCGGTGAGGGCCTCGCGCTGCTGGCCCCGCTGGGCGTCCTGCTCCCGATGGTCAGCGGCAGACTCCATGTCTCCCCGCTCGCGTCCCTCGTCCGTACGGTCGCCGCGGGCGCCCTGATCTCGCTGGGCATCGAGCTGCTCCAGACCGGGGTGCCCGGCCAGGTCGTGGACATCGACTCGCTGCTCATGAACACGGTGGGCGTGGCCCTCGCCCATGCCGCGATCGTCCCCGCCGCCCGCGCCTGGGTCCGCCACAGGGTAGAGGGCCCCCTCCCCCCGGCCGTCCTCCAGGAGCAAGCGACTCAGGGGCGAACCCCGACGATTCCCAGGGTCGGCATCGCACCGTAGAGCGACGCCGGGCCGTCTCCGGCTCCGTACCGTTGAGGGCAGATGGGCAACAGACCAGCCCACCACAACGAACGCCCAGGGCCCACCAAGGGCTCGTGTCCCCACGCGTCGGCCGGGAGAGAGCCGAAGGGGGCGCGCCGGGGTCGGGACGGCGAACGCGCGGAGGCGCGAAGCGTCGAGCACGATCGCCGTCCCGACCCCGGCTGAGGCGCCCCCGTAGGCGAACGACCCAACAAAAAGGAGCGCCACTATGGCCGCCATTGCCCGCCCCACCCAAGGCCGCATGATCGGCGGAGTGTGCGCAGCGCTGGCCCGGCGCTTCGGCACCTCCGCGACCACGATGCGGGTCATCTTCCTGCTGTCGTGCCTGCTGCCCGGCCCGCAGTTCCTGCTCTACATCGCGCTGTGGATCCTGTTCCCGTCCGAGGACAAGGTGCGCACCGAGGCCTGGTGAGACTTAGGGCCTGGCGCGCGTACGCCGATGGGGCGCACCCCTGGACAAGGGGTGCGCCCCATCGGCGCGTTCGGGGGTGAGCTCAGCCCAGCGGGATGCCGTTGACCGGCAGGCCGTGCGTGGGCAGGCCCGTCTGCGACAGCGGCAGGCCGCCCAGCAGTCCGGCGACGGGCGCGGTCGGGCCGTCGGTGAGGAGCTTCTCGGCGGCCGGCTGCACGGCGGACAGACCACCGGCGAGCGCGGGCTGCGCCTGGCTCAGCGCCTCGCCGGCACCCGGGAGCGCCTTGGTGACGTTCTCCGCGGGCAGCGTGTGGGTCACGGTGCCCAGCGCCTCGGTGGTGTCCGGGACCGCCGGAGCCGCGCTCGCGGCACCCGCGCCTACGGCGGCGAAGGCGGCACCGAGGGCGGCGACACCGAGGGTCTTGGCAGCAGACTGCTTCATGGTGAATGCGTCCTTGAATGGGATGACGGGGATGTGAGCGGTCCAAGACCGTAAACACGCGACGGCATCCGCCGCAAACATCGAAATGCGGACGGATTGTGAACGCCCGTCCGCATCCCACGTATCCCCGTCGGCCTCTTTCAGCCCTCTTCGGGCACAGAAGCGCTGGTGGAAGCCGTCTGTCGGAACAGCCACTCGGATTTGAGTTCGGCATATCCGGGCTTGATCACGTCATTGATCATGGCGAGTCGTTCATCGAAAGGAATGAATGCTGACTTCATAGCATTGACGGAGAACCACTGCATGTCGTCGAGCGAATAACCGAACGCCTCGACAAGGTGCTCGAATTCGCTGCTCATGCTGGTGTGCGACATGAGGCGGTTGTCGGTGTTGACCGTCGCCCGGAAGTGCAGCCGGCGCAGCAGCCCGATGGGGTGCTCGGCGTAGGAGTCGGCGGCCCCGGTCTGGAGGTTGGAGCTGGGGCACAGCTCCAACGGGATGCGCTTGTCCCGTACATAGGACGCGAGCCGGCCGAGCTGGACCGAGCCGTCGTCCTGGACCTGGATGTCGTCGATGATGCGCACCCCGTGGCCGAGCCGGTCGGCGCCGCACCACTGGAGGGCCTGCCAGATCGACGGCAGCCCGAAGGCCTCGCCCGCGTGGATGGTGAAGTGGTTGTTCTCGCGCTTCAGATACTCGAAGGCGTCGAGGTGCCGGGTGGGCGGGTAACCGGCCTCGGCGCCCGCGATGTCGAAGCCGACGACGCCCAAGTCGCGGTAGCGGTTGGCGAGTTCGGCGATCTCCAGGGCGCGGGCCGCGTGCCGCATCGCGGTGAGCAGGGCGCCGACGCGGATACGACGGCCGTTCTCCCGCGCCAGCAACTCCCCTTGCCGGAAGCCCTCGTTGACGGCCTCGACGACCTCTTCGAGGCCGAGCCCGCCATCGAGGTGCTGCTCGGGCGCGTACCGCACCTCGGCGTAGACGACACCGTCCTCGGCGAGGTCCTCGGCGCACTCGCGGGCGACCCGGATCAGCGCGTCCCGGGTCTGCATCACGGCGACGGTGTGCGAGAAGGTCTCCAAGTACCGCTCCAGCGAACCGGAGTCGGCGGCCTCGGCGAACCACAGGCCGAGCTTGTCCGGGTCGGTCTCGGGGAGTCCGGTGTACCCGGCGTCGCGGGCGAGTTCGACGATCGTCCCCGGGCGGAGTCCGCCGTCGAGGTGGTCGTGCAGCAGAACCTTCGGCGCCCGGCGGATCTGGTCCGGCGTCGGGGTGTTCGGGGTGTTCTGGCTCGTCATTTCCGCACTCTAACTCCTACGCGCGTAGATCACCTGTTGTACGAATCCGTCGATACGTAACGGTGACCGCGCGGAAGGGTGGCGTACACGCTCACTTCTGACACTGTTCTGTCATGGCACAGCAAGCGACGCCGGTTCGGACGGCCCGGCTGGGGAGGGCGCTCGGCCCCGAACCGACCTCGGTGAGCGGCGTGGTGCTGCTGCTCCCCGGCGGCGAGGAGACCTCCGGCCGTAGGCCCTCCCCCATGATGGCGACGGCCTCCGTACGGACGTTGGGGCGCCGGCTGGCCCGCGCGGGCGCGACCGACGGGCTCGCCGCGCATGTCGTCCACTACCGCTGCCGCGGCTGGAACGGCAGCGAGGCGTATCTCGCGCACGACGCCACCTGGGCGGTGGACGAGGTCGTACGACGCTACGGGGACGTCCCCGTGTGCCTCACCGGGATCGACATGGGCGGGCGCGCCGCACTGCGCGCCGCCGGGCACGAGGCCGTCAACTCCGTGGTGGCGCTGGGCCCTTGGCTGCCCGAGCAGGATGTGGCCGCGCCACCCGAACCGGTGAAACAACTCGCGGGGCGACGAGTGCTGATCGTGCACGGCACGAACGACGAACGGACCGATCCCGAACTGTCGTTCAGGCTGGCGGCGCGGGCGAAGAAGGCGAACCGGGACATCTGCCGGTTCGAAGTGCACTCCGACGGACACGGGTTGCACCAGCACCGGCAGGAAGTGCACGCGCTGACCGAGGACTTCGTGCTGGGGGCGTTGTTCGGGCGGGCGTTCTCGCGGCCGGTGGAGGACGCGTTGCAGGCTCCGCCGCCGCTGGGCCTGCGGATGCCGTTGGCCGCGGGGTTCGGACGGTCGCTCAGGAAGTGAAGTGAAGTAGCGAGGTCAGTCGGGGAGCAGGTTGCCCCTCCTCGACAGCAGGAACTTCTTGAAGGCCGCCACCGGCGGGGTGTCCGGGTGGCCGTCCAGCCAGGCCACGCCGATCTCGCGCACCGCCCTCGGCGCCGTGACCGTCAGTTCCGCAACTCCCGGGCGGGGTACGGCGGGTGGCGGGAGAAGGGCGACTCCTAGCCCCGCCGCCACCAGGCCCCGTAGGGTCTCCGCCTCCTCGCCCTCGAAGGCCACCCGGGGCTTGAAGCCGGCCTCCTTGCAGACGTCGTCGGTGATGCGGCGGAGGCCGTAACCGGGTTCCAGGGTCACGAACGTCTCGTCGGCCGCCTCGGCGAGGCGGACCCTCCTGCGGGTGGCGAGGCGGTGGTCGGCCGGGACGACCAGGCGGAGCTTCTGTTCGTCGAGGCGGCGGGCGACCAGGTCCGGCGCGTCGGGGACCGGCGAGGTCAGGCACAGGTCCAGCTCGCCCGCGCGCAGCCGCTCCAGCATGGCCTCGCCGTAGTTCTGCACGAGGCTGAAGCGGACGCGGGGGTGGTCGGCGCGGAAGGCGCGGATGAGACCGGGGACGGTCTCCGAGCCCAGGGTGTGCAGGAAGCCGAAGGCGACCTTGCCGGTGGCGGGGTCGGCGTCGGCGCGGACCTCGTCGGCGGCCTTCTCGATCTCGGCGAGGGCGCGTTCGACGGAGGTGAGGAAGGTGCGGCCGGCCGGGGTCAGGGAGACGGTCCGGCCTCTGCGGGCGAAGAGGTCGACGCCCAGGTCCTGTTCGAGCCTGACCATGGCCCGGGACAGGGTGGACTGCGGGACCTGCATCTCCTGCGCGGCCCGGGTGACGTGCTCGGTGCGGGCGACCCCGGCGAAGTACGCGAGGCGTGGCGCGAGCAGCGCGACGATGTCTTCTGTGTCACCGGACGGTGACAGGTGGGCCTGTGACCTCTGCTGATGCACCATGGGAACGATTATGACGTTTCCGTGCATTGGACGGATGAACGGGAGTCTCCGTACCTTCGAGGCATGTCTCCCGCCGATACCGGGGCGTCCACGATCGTGGCCGCCTCCACCTCCGTCCCCGCCCCCCTCCCCGCCTCCGACTCACGGCTGACGCCGGGTGGTCCCGGCTACCGCCGGATGAGTTTCGCGCTGTTCCTCGCGGGTGTCGCGACGTTCGCGCTGCTCTACTCCACCCAGGCGCTGCTGCCGCTGATCTCGTCCGGATTCGGTGTGAGCGCGAGCGCGGCGAGCTGGACGGTGGCGGCGGCGACCGGCGGACTCGCGCTGTTCGTCCTGCCGATGAGCGCGCTGTCGGAGCGTTTCGGACGTCGTGCGGTCATGACCGCGTCGCTGGTGGTCGCGGTGAGCCTGGGAGTCCTGGTCCCGTTCGCGCCCTCGCTGGGCGCGCTGGTGGCGCTGCGCTTCCTCCAGGGGGCCGCGCTCGCCGGGCTGCCCGCGTCGGCGACGGCGTATCTGGCGGAGGAGGTCCGGCCGAAGGCGCTGGTCACGGCGATCGGCCTGTTCGTGGCGGGCAACAGCGTCGGCGGGATGAGCGGCCGGGTCATCACCGGCTGGGTCGCGCAGGAGTGGGGCTGGCGGGCCGCCGTGGCGGTGATCGGCGTGATCGCGGTCGGCTGCGCGGTGGCGTTCCGCCTGCTCCTCCCGGCCCCCAAGCACTTCACGCCGGGTTCGCTGCGCCCGCGCGTCCTGGCCCGCACGGTCCGCGACCACCTCGCGAACCCGCTGCTGTGCCGCCTGTACGCGATCGGCGCCCTGTTCATGACGGTCTTCGGCGGCGTCTACACGGTGATCGGCTACCGCCTCACCGAGGCCCCCTTCTCCCTCCCCCAGGGCATCATCGGCTCGATCTTCCTGGTGTACCTGGTCGGCACGGTGTCGGCGTCCACGGCGGGCCGCCTGGTCGGTCGCCTGGGCCGCCGGGGCGCCCTGTACCTGGCGGGCGGCACGACGGCCGCGGGCCTGCTGGTGTCGTTGGCGGACTCCCTCCCCCTGGTCCTGCTCGGCCTGGTCCTGATCACCGCCGGCTTCTTCGCCGGCCACGCGGTCGCCTCCTCGGCGGTCAGCAAGACAGCCACCACCGGCCGCGCCCAGGCCTCCGCCCTCTACCAGTCCGCCTACTACATCGGCTCCAGCACCGGCAGCACGGTCGGCGCGATGGCGTTCCACGCGGGGGGCTGGGCGGGGACGGTCGGGGTGGGTGTACTCGCGGTGCTCGGGGTCGTGACGATCACGGTGTTCGGGTCGCGGGCGGCGCGGGTGGAGCGGCGGGGGTTGGTGGCGGCGGCCTGAGTGGTCGGCCGGTGCCGGCCGGGCTACTTGGCCCGCCCGGCCTCCGGGCGGCCCTCCACCCTGGGCCGCCGACTGGGCACGGTCGGCACAGCCACGACCGCGTCGGCACCATCCAGCCCGTCCGGCGTTCGAGCCCCCAGAAGGCGGCGGCACCGACGCCGGGCGACTGGCGAGAACCCCGCCCGACCTGCACGTTCATCCACTCCAGGCGCCATTGTCAGTGGGCTGCGCTACGTTTCGGGGTAACGGAAGAACGGCCACAGGGGTGGGTGGGCGAGACCATGAGTGACGCTACGGCGACGACGACAGACCTCGACATCAGGCTGGAGAAACACCGCGTCGAGCTGACGGGGTACTGCTACCGGATGCTCGGCTCCTCCTTCGAGGCCGAGGACGCGGTGCAGGACACGATGGTCCGCGCCTGGCGGAGCTACGAAAAGTTCGAGGGCCGGTCGAGTCTCCGCTCGTGGCTGTACCGGATCGCGACGAACGTCTGCCTGGACATGCTGTCCGCGGGCAACAAGCGGGCGCGGCCCGTCGATCTCAGCGACTCCACCCCGCTGGCGCAGGCCGCGCTGTCGCCCCGCCCGGACAACACCTGGCTGGAGCCGATGCCGGACGCGCGCGTGCTGCCGACGGTCGCCGACCCGGCGGAGGCGGCGGTCGCCAAGGAGTCGGTGCGGCTGGCGTTCATGGCCGCCCTGCAGCAACTGCCGCCCAAGCAGCGGGCGGTGCTGATCCTGCGCGAGGTGCTGGCCTGGCGGGCCAGCGAGGTCGCGGAGCTGCTCGGCACCTCGGTGGCGTCCGTGAACAGCGCCTTGCAGCGGGCCCGCGCGACCCTCGCCGAGCGGGACGAGAAGACGGCCGACGCCGCTGTGTCCGACCCGCTGGACGAGGAGCAGCAGAAGCTCCTGGAGCGGTACGTCGCGGCCTTCGAGGGCTACGACATGGCCGCGCTGACGGCGCTGCTGCACGAGGACGCCATCATGACGATGCCGCCGTTCGACCTGTGGCTGACCGGCCACGACGACATCACGGGCTTCATGACGACGCTCGGCGCCGCCTGCGAGGGCTCCCGTCTGATCCCCGTGCAGGTGAACGGCCTGCCGGGCTTCGCCCAGTACAAGCCGGACCCGGAGGCGGGCGGCTTCAGCCCCTGGTCGGTGCAGGTCCTGGAGATCTCAGACGGCAGGCTCACCGGGTTCCACTTCTTCCTGGACACCAAGCGCTGGTTCCCGCTGTTCGACCTGCCCCTCCACCTCGAAGGGGAGCCCGACCAGGTCGAGGAGGGCGCCTAGTTCGGGAGCGGGCGCGCGCAGCCGGATGCGGCCACCGGCCCGCCGGGCGGTCAGCTCCAGCCGGGCCAGAAGATCGACGGTGCCCAGACCCGGCGGCCCGGGCCCCACGACCTCGACCACCACCACTCCGGCACCGGCCGCCGCCTCCAGGAGCGCCCGTACCTCGTCGCACAGCCCCGCCATCTCGTCACGGGTGACGGGGCGGGCCGGCACGAGTACAGCGGGTGTCTTGGCGTCCACGATCGGTAGACCGGGTGGGTGCCCGTAACTCATCGGGGGCGACCACCTAGGTTTGCCATATGCAGGGGGTGCTGACGGGGTTCGCGGTGATCGGTGTGGTCATCGCGGTCGGCTATGTGATCGCCCTGCGCGGCTCCCTCGGCGAACACGGCCGCGACGTACTGACCAAGCTGGCCTTCAACGTGGCGTCCCCGGCCCTGCTGTTCACCACCCTCGCGCGGGCCGACCTGACGGTGGTCTTCTCCAGTTGGCTGCTCGTGACGGTGCTGAGCACGGCAGCGGCGGCGGGCGTGTTCGTGGCGGCAGGAGTCGTACGCGGCTGGGGCGTCGGCCGTACGACGATCGGCGCGCTCTGTTCGAGCTACGTCAACTCCGGCAACCTCGGCATCCCGATCTCGGTGTACGTCCTGGGCAACGCCTCGCTCGTGGCACCGGTGATGCTGTTCCAGCTCGTCGTGGTCAGCCCCGTGGCCCTCACGCTCCTCGACCTGTCGGGCCGCGGCGAGAAGGGCTCGCTGTGGCTACGACTGCTCACCCCCCTGCGCAACCCGGTCGCACTCGGCTCCCTCGCCGGGGTCGCGGTGGCGGCGACCGGAGTCCACCTCCCTGCCCCCGTGCTGAACCCCCTCACCCTGATCGGCAACATGGCCGTACCGGCGGTCCTGATCGGCTTCGGCATCTCGCTGCGCGGCAGTGCGGTTCCCGCGCGGGGCGCCGAGCGGGGGCCGGTGTTGTTGTCGGTGGCCCTGAAGTCGGTGGGGCAGCCGGCGACCGCCTGGGCGTTGGCGGCGGGGGTGTTCGGGATCCACGGGGCAGCGTTGCTGGACGTGGTGGTGACGTCGGCGTTGCCGGGGGCGCAGAACCTGTACACGTACGCGAGCCGCTATGACGTGGGGGTGGGTCTGGCCCGGGACTCGATCCTGCTGTCGACGATTCTGTCCGTGCCGGTGCTGGTGGTGATCGCGGCGGTGTTGGGGTGAGTCAGTCCTCCGGGAACTCGCTGGTGTCGACAGCGAGGTCGAAGGGCGCGGGAATCTTGATGGTGTCTCCGAACTTGGCGCTGCTCAGAGTCCGGTAGACGTCGCCCTTGGGCTCCCCGTACAGCGTCACGGTGGGGCCTCCTGGAGCCCAGCGGTCCACGAGGAGGTAGAGCGGGATGCCTGCGGCGGCGTAGGCGGCGGGTTTGCTGACGCGGTCGTGGCGGGCGTTGGACTTGGAGGTGACCTCGACGACCAACTCGGCCAAGGCGGCAGGGATGTGGCTGTCCGTATCCGCGTTGTCCCGTACCGGGGCGACCAACAAGTCCGGAATGAGCATGCCCAAACGCGACGGCACTGCGATGGCCAACGTCTGGAAGATCTCCCAGTCTTCAGGGATCACTGAGTAGAGGCGACGTTGGATGCGTGCCGTGATGACGTTGTGGCGGTACGCGGGAGCAGGTGACACGGTGATGATCCCCTCAATGATCTCCACCTTGCTGCCCTCGGGCCATTCCATCTCCTCCCAGAACCGGACGAGGTCGTCCCAGCTCTGCTCGGGGTCCTGGCTCACGGTGAGTGCGCTCATGGCGGTCTCCTATCGGTGCGTCACCGAGTCCAGCATGCCGAACGGGACCGACGCGGGTCCACCGATCCCGTTCACTCGAAAGAGAAAACCCCTGATCAGGCGATGCGCTCCAACACCACCGGCGACCCCGTGAACGCGGTCCCCTCCGCCCCGATGTCGTAAGCCCCGTCCACCGATTCCAGCGCGTACTCGAAACGCTCCGGCGTGTCCGTGTGCAGGGTCAGCAGGGGCTGGCCCGCTGTCACCGGGTCGCCCGGCTTGGCGTGCATCTCCACTCCCGCGCCCGCCTGGACCGGGTCCTCCTTGCGCGCGCGCCCCGCGCCCAGGCGCCACGCGGCGATGCCGATGTCGTAGGCGTCGAGGCGGGTCAGGACGCCGGAGGTCGGGGCCTTCACCACGTGCTGTTCCTTCGCCACCGGCAGGGCCGCGTCCGGGTCGCCGCCCTGGGCCGCGATCATGCGGCGCCAGACGTCCATCGCCGAACCGTCCGCCAGGGCCTTCGCCGGGTCGGCGTCCTTCACGCCCGCCGCGTCCAGCATCTCGCGGGCCAGCGCGATGGTCAGCTCGACCACGTCCGAAGGGCCGCCGCCCGCCAACACCTCGACGGATTCCCGGACTTCGAGCGCGTTGCCGGCCGTAAGACCGAGTGGGGTCGACATGTCCGTCAGGAGCGCGACCGTCTTCACGCCGTGGTCCGTGCCCAGGCCGACCATCGTGGACGCCAACTCCCGCGCGTCCTCGATCGTCTTCATGAACGCGCCCGTGCCGACCTTCACGTCCAGGACCAGCGAGCCCGTGCCCTCCGCGATCTTCTTCGACATGATCGACGAGGCGATCAGAGGGATCGCCTCGACCGTTCCCGTGACATCGCGGAGTGCGTACAGCTTCTTGTCCGCCGGGGCCAGGCCGTCGCCCGCCGCGCATATCACCGCGCCGGTGTCCTCCAGTACGGACAGCATCTCCTCGTTGGAGAGCAGCGCGCGCCAGCCGGGGATCGACTCCAGCTTGTCGAGGGTGCCGCCGGTGTGGCCGAGGCCGCGGCCCGAGAGCTGGGGGACGGCCGCGCCGCAGGCGGCGACGAGGGGCGCCAGCGGGAGGGTGATCTTGTCACCCACTCCGCCCGTGGAGTGCTTGTCGGCGGTCGGGCGGGAGAGGGACGAGAAGTCCATGCGCTCGCCGGAGGCGATCATCGCGGCGGTCCAGGTGGCGATCTCCCGGCGGTTCATGCCGTTGAGGAGGATCGCCATGTTGAGGGCGGCCATCTGGTAGTCGGCCACCTCGCCGCGGGTGTACGCGTCGATGACCCAGTCGATCTGGTCGTCGCTCAGTTCACCGCGGTCGCGCTTGGTACGGATGACCGAGATGGCATCCATTGACAACTGTGCCATGGCTTGGCTTTCCTTCCGGGCGTTCGAAAAATGCGCGGCCCCGCTGAGAGAGATGAACCAACTCAGCGGGGCCGTACGGGAGTTACCTGGTGAGATGGTCCGGCCCGAAGGCCTGCGGGAGCATCTCCGAGAGCGGCAGGATGCCCGCCGGTGTCTCCACCAGCAGACCGGGCCCGCCGAACTCGTACAGCAGCTGGCGGCAGCGGCCGCACGGGACGAGGATGTCGCCCTTGCCGTCGACACACGTGAAGTGGGTCAGCCGGCCGCCGCCGGTGCGCTGGAGGTTGGACACGAGCCCGCACTCTGCGCACAGGCCGAGGCCGTACGACGCGTTCTCGACATTGCAGCCGGAGACGGTGCGCCCGTCGTCGACCCGGGCGGCGACCCCTACGGGGTAGCCCGAGTACGGCGCGTACGCGTGGGACATCGCCTCCCGCGCCTCGGCGCGCAGTTCGTCCCAGTCGACGGCCGGGTCGGCGGCGGGCGGGGTCACTTGCCCTGTCCCTTCCGGTACGGCAGGCCGTCCGCCTTCGGCATCCGCAGGTGCTGCGCGGACAGCGAGAGCACCAGCAGGGTGACGATGTACGGGCTGGCACCGACCAGTTGGGTCGGGACCTGGTCGGTGGTGGCGTACCAGACGAACATCAGGGCCGCGACGACGGCGGTGATGCCGGCCGGGACGTACCGCTTCTTCCAGATGAGGTAGCCGACTCCGGCGACCAGCAGGAAGCCGAGCAGCAGGATCAGCGCGTGGACGTTGGTGGCGCCGCCGCGCAGGTTGAGGCTGTCGGTGTAGCCGAACAGGCCCGCGCCGAGGGCGAGTCCGCCCGGCATCCAGTTGCCGAAGATCATCGAGGCGAGGCCGATGTAGCCGCGGCCGCCGGTCTGGCCGTCGAGGTAGACGTTGGACGCGACGATCGACAGGAAGGCACCGCCGAGGCCGGCGAAGCCGCCGGAGATGATCACGGCGATGTACTTGTACTTGTAGACGTTGACGCCGAGGGACTCGGCGGCCACCGGGTTCTCGCCGCAGGAGCGGAGGCGGAGACCGAAGGCGGTGCGCCACAGCACCCACCAGGTGACCGGTACGAGGGCCACCGCGATGACGGTGAGCGGCGAGAGGTCGGTGATCAGACCGCCGATCAGGCCCGCGATGTCCGAGATCAGGAACCAGTGCTTCTCGTTGAGCGTGTTCAGCCAGCTCGACAGACCGGGGATGTCGAAGGTGCCCAGGGAGTCGATCGGCGGGGACTGCTTGGCGGAGCCCTGCTCGGTGTTGGCGAAGGTGAACTTCGACAGATAGCGGGTGGTGCCGAGCGCCAGGATGTTGATGGCGACACCGGAGACGATGTGGTTGACGTTGAACGTCACCGTGGCGATGGCGTGCAGCAGCGCGCCGAGGCAGCCGCCGATGATGCCGAAGACGACACCGGTCCAGGGGCCCCACTGGTAGCCGGCCCAGGCGCCGAACCAGGTACCGAGGATCATCATGCCTTCGAGGCCGATGTTGACGACACCCGCGCGCTCGGCCCACAGACCGCCGAGACCGGCGAGCCCGATCGGCACGGCGGCCCTGAGGGCCGTGGACATCTGGCCGGTGGAGGTGATGCCGTCGGCGCCCGTGATGAGTCGGACGATCGACGTCAGGATCAGCGCGCCCGCGATGATCAGCAGGAGCACGGGGAGCGAGAAACGGCGGCCGCCCTTGCCGGGCTGCTGCGCCTTGGGCTTGGCGATGGTCGCGGTGGACATCAGGCCGCCACCTCCTTCTTCTCGGAGTTGTCGTTCGCGGCGGCGGCGAGTTCCTCACCGACGCGCTTCTGCTGGCGGCGCAGACCCCAGGTGCGGACGACCTCGTACGAGATGACGACCGCGAAGACGATCAGGCCCTGCATGATCGTGGCGATCTCCTTCTGGTACGCGACCGGGGTCGCGTAGTCCAGGGCGGGCGACGCCTTGTCGAGGAAGGCCCACAGCAGGGCGGCGAGCGCGATGCCGCCGGGGTTGTTGCGGCCGAGGAGGGCGATGCCGATCGCGGTGAAGCCGAGGCCCTCGGGGAAGGTGAGGCTGTAGGTGTGGCTGTCGCCGAGCAGCAGCGGCAGACCGGCGATGCCCGCGACACCGCCGGAGATCAGCATCGCGGTGAGCGTCATGCGCTTGGCCTCGACGCCGGAGGCCGCGGCGGCGGACTCGGACTCGCCGGTGGCGCGCAGGTCGAAGCCGAAGCGGGTGCGGTTGAGGACGAGCCAGTACAGGACGCCCATGATCACGGCGAGGAAGACCAGGCCGTAGATCTCGCCGACGTCCGAGCCCAGGTCGATGCCCGGGATCCAACCGGACTTCTTCATGATGCCGGTCGTCATGTTGTTGCCGACCTGCACGCCCCAGGTGTTGGTCTGGGTGAGGTAGAGGATCAGGCTGGTGGCGATCGCGTTCAGCATGATCGTCGCCACGACCTCGCTGACCCCCCGGGTGACCTTGAGGACGCCCGCGATACCGGCCCAGAAGGCGCCGGTGAGGATCGCGACGAGCAGCAGCAGCGGCACCTGGAGGACGGCCGGCAGGCCGACGTGCGCGCCGACGACCGCGGTCATCACGGCGCCGAGGCGGTACTGGCCGTCGACACCGATGTTGAACAGGTTCATCCGGAAGCCGAGGGCGACCGCCAGGGCGGCGATGTAGTACATCGACGCCTGGTTGATGATCAGCACCTGGACGTCGGAGTACGTCGCCTGCTGGAGCATCAGGTGGTACGGCTCGATCGGGTTCTTGCCCGAGGCGAGCAGCACGACCGAGGTCAGCAGGATCGCCGCGACAAGCGCCATGACCGGTCCGGCCACGGCGAGGAGCACCCGCTCCTTGTCGAACTTCTTCATCGGGCCTCGTCCTCCGGGGCGGTGTCGTCGGCGCCGTCTTCTGCGGACTCTTCGACGTGTTCGAGGTGACCGGACGCGGCGCCGGTCATGGCCGAGCCGAGCTCCTCCGGGGTGACGGTGGCCGGGTCGGCGTCGGCGACCAGCCTGCCGTCGTAGATCACACGCAGGGTGTCCGACAGACCGATCAGCTCGTCCAGGTCGGCGGAGATCAGCAGCACGGCCAGGCCCTCGCGGCGGGCGGCGCGGATCTGGTCCCAGATCGCGGCCTGCGCGCCGACGTCCACACCGCGGGTGGGGTGCGCGGCGATCAGGAACTTCGGCTTGTGGCTCATCTCGCGGCCGACGATCAGCTTCTGCTGGTTGCCGCCGGAGAGGGAGGCGGCGGTGACGTCGATGCCGGGGGTGCGGACGTCGTACTCCTCGACGATCCGGCGGGTGTCGTCCTGGGCGCCCTTGATGTCGAGCCAGAGACCCCGACGACCGCGCGAGTTCGGCTTCTCCGTCACATGGCCGAGGATGCGGTTCTCCCACAGCGGGGCTTCCAGGAGGAGGCCGTGGCGGTGGCGGTCCTCGGGGATGTAGCCGATGCCGTGCTCGCGGCGCCTGCGGGTGGCCCACGGGGTGATGTCCTCGCCGAGGAAGCCGATGGTGCCGGAGTCGGCGTTCTTCAGGCCGATCAGCGCGTCGATCAGCTCGGTCTGGCCGTTGCCCTCGACGCCGGCGATGCCCATGACCTCACCGGCGTGGATGGTGAAGGTGACGTCGTCGAGGACGCGCTTGGCGGCGCCGGTCTCCCCGACGGCCGCGTCGCCGAGCAGTCCGCCCGCCGTGGGCTCGGCCGCGACGCCGAGGGAGGCACCGCCGCTGGCGTACACGGTGAGGTTCTTGACCTCGATGACGGGCTGGTCGGTGACCGTGGACTCGGCGGTCTCCGGGGTGGGGAGTTCGCTGCCGACCATCATCTCGGCGAGCTGGCGCGGGGTGGTCTCGGAGGGGACCGCGGTCCCGACCGTCGTACCGCGCCGGATGACGGTGATCTCGTCGGCGACCGACAGGACCTCGCCCAGCTTGTGCGAGATGAAGATGACGGCGAGGCCCTCGGACTTCAGCTCGCGCAGGTTGCTGAAGAGGGCGTCGACCTCCTGCGGGACCAGGACGGCGGTGGGCTCGTCCAGGATCAGGGTGCGGGCGCCGCGGTAGAGGACCTTGAGGATCTCCACGCGCTGGCGCTCGGCGACCCCGAGGCTCTCGACCAGAAGGTCCGGGCGGACGTTCAGGCCGTAGCGGTCGGAGATCTCCTTGATCTTCTTGCGGGCGCCGCCACCGATGCCGTGCAGCTTCTCGCTGCCCAGGACCACGTTCTCCAGGACGGTGAGGTTGTCGGCGAGCATGAAGTGCTGGTGGACCATGCCGATGCCGCGGGCGATGGCGTCGGCCGGGGAGGAGAAGGTGACGTGCTCGCCGTCGACGGCGATGGTGCCCTCGTCCGGCTTCTGCATGCCGTAGAGGATCTTCATCAGGGTCGACTTGCCGGCGCCGTTCTCGCCGACGAGGGCGTGCACGGTGCCTTTTCGGACAGTGAGGTGGATGTCGTGGTTGGCCACGACACCGGGGAAGCGCTTGGTGATCCCGGTCAGCTCGACCGCGGTCGACTGTGCGGTGAGCGGAGGGCTGCTGGACGCGTCGATGGCGAACTCTCCTCGTGGAAAGGGGCCTCTCTACGCGCGTAGCGCCCCTGCTTTAAATAGTGCCCGGACCTGACCGGCTCCGATCGGCCTCAATCGCCATCCGATCCGTTCCGATCCGTTCCGAGCATTCTGCCGCGAGAACGGGGCACGGAGAGACATCCTCCCCGCACCCCGTTCCGTGGCCGTAACGCTGTCATCACAGCGCTCTTTTGGCCATGGTCCGCACGGTCTACGACCGCGGGTTTTCCCCTGGGATCAAGAGGTCTTGACCGTGATCGAACCGTCCTTGATGCCGGCCTCGGCCTTCTTGAGGGCGGCCTGGAGGGTGGCGTTGTTCTTGAAGGTCGGGTTGGAGTCGGCCAGACCGACACCGCCGTTGCTCAGCGAGCCGCGGATCTCGCCGCTGAGCGGCTTCTTGTCCTTGATGACGGACTTGGAGAGGTCGTAGACCGCGCCGGCGACGTTCTTCAGGGCGGAGGTGAGGATGTACGGCTTGTACTTGGCCAGCGCCGCCTGGTTGTACTGGTCGGAGTCCACACCGATCGCCCACACCTTGTGCGCGGCGGCCGACTTGATGACGCCCTGGCCGGAGAGGCCCGCGGCCGCGTACACCACGTCGGCGCCGGCCTCGATCTGACCGTCGGCGGCGGCCTCGCCCTTGTCGGGGCTGGAGAAGCCACCCTGGGCGGCGGTCTGGGTCAGGTACTGCGCCTTGACCGTGACGCCCTTCTTGGTGTCCTTGACGCCCTGCTCGAAGCCCGCCTCGAACTTGTGGATCAGCGGGACGTCCACGCCGCCGATGAAGCCGACGGTGTTCGACTTCGTGGTGAGCGCGGCGGTGACGCCGGCGAGGTACGAGGACTGCTCCTCGTGGAAGACCATGTCGGCGACGTTGTCGGCCGTGATGGTGTTGTCGTCGATGATGCCGAAGGTGATCTTCGGGAACTTCGCGGCGGCTTCCTTGACGGCGGGGGCGTAGGCGAAGCCGACACCGATCACCGGGTTGTAACCGGCCCGGGCGAGGGTCTCCAGGCGCTGCACCTTGTCGGCGTCGGACTCGTTGTCCTGCGGCTCGACGTCCCGGCCGCTGACGCCGAAGTCCTTCTCGGCCTTCTGGAGACCGGCGTAGGCCGCGTCGTTGAAGGACTGGTCGCCCTTGCCGCCGACGTCGTAGGCCAGACCAATACCCTTGGACGTGCCGGAACTGCTGCTGCTGGAGCTGGACTCGCTGGACGAGCTGCCGCAGGCGGAGACGGTTACTGCAAGAGCTGCGGTTGCAACGCCTGCAACCGCGATTCGGGACACCCGGCGCATGGAACGAGACTCCTTCGTGCAAGCGCCCAAACCAGGCGCTGGTTCCGCCGCAGCGTAACGCGCGTAGACCAGACGGAAAACCCCATCTGTCCGGTCCGTTATAGAGCTGTGGCCACAGATGGGGGCCAGCGTACGGACAGCAGGACGCCCCTTGCGGGAGGCAAGGGGCGTACTGCCTGGAACGATGCCCGGAGGGCCTAGTTTTCAGCGCGCGGTTACTTGGTGTTGACGGTGATCTTGCCGCTGACGATGTCCGCCTTCGCCTTGTCCACGGCGGCCACGGCGGCGGTCATGGCCTTGTACTTCGGGTTGGTGTCGGAGAAGCCGACGCCGTCGTTGCTGAGGCCGTAGCGGACCACGCCGGTCTTGGGCTTGCCCTCGTAGACCGACTTCACCAGGTCGTAGACGGCGCCACCGACGTTCTTGAGCGCCGAGCCGAGGATGGCGTCCTTGTACTTGGCCAGGGCCGCCTGCTCGTACTGGTCGGAGTCCACACCGATGGCCCACACCTTCTTGGCGGAGGCCTCGGAGATGACGCCCTGGCCGGAGAGACCGGCGGCGGCGTAGATGACGTCCGCGCCCGCCTCGATCTGACCGCTCGCCGCGTCCTTGCCCTTGTCGGGGCTGGAGAAGCCGCCCTCGGCCGCGGTCTGCGTCAGGTACTGCGACTCGATCTTGATGCTGGGGTTGACGGACTTGGCGCCCTGGTCGAAGCCGGCCTCGAACTTGTGGATCAGCGGGACGTCGACGCCGCCGATGAAGCCGATGTGGTTCTTCTTGGTCGCCTTGGCCGCGGCGACACCCGCGAGGTAGGAGGACTGCTCCTCGTGGAAGACGAGGTCGGCGACGTTGGCCGCCTTGTCCTGCTCGTCGTCGATGATGCCGAACGTGATGTTCGGGTACTTCGCGGCGGCTTCCTTGACGGCGGGGGCGTAGGCGAAGCCGACACCGATGACCGGGTTGTAGCCGGCCGTGGCCAGTTGCTCCAGGCGCTGCACCTTGTCGGCATCGGACTCGTTGTCCTGCGGCTCGATGTCGCGGCCGGAGATTTTGAAGTCCTTCTCGGCCTTCTGGAAACCGGCGTAGGCCGCGTCGTTGAAGGACTGGTCGCCCTTGCCGCCGACGTCGTAGGCGAGGCCGATGCCCTTGCCGGTGTACTTGCCGGACGAGGACGAGGAACTGCCACTGGCCTTGTCGGCATCCTTGCTGGAGCTACCGCAGGCGGTGGCCGCGAGGGCGATGACAGTGACGGTCACCGCAGCTTGGGAGAACTTCGTCCTCCGAGATATCTGACGCACAGCAAGCACTCCTTCGTCCCCACGGCACCGTCACCGGACCGCTTCCCCAACGCGCCGCCTCTGGTGGCGATTTCCGCGCACAGTAACGCGCGTAGACGAGGAGGGGAACGGGGTTTCTCCTTGCCGTTACCGGATCGTGCCGCCGCCGCGTTACGTTCGCCCGCCGGTGGTTACGCCCGGGTGACACAAGGGGACGTAGAGGTACCGAACGGGCACCCCTACGGTCCCGTCCCGCTCAGAGCGCGGCGTCGATGAGCGCGGCCGCGGTGAACAGCTCCACGCCGACCGTGATCGCGGTCTCGTCGGCGTCGAAGTCGCCCTGGTGGAGGTCCCGCACGGTCCGCTCCCCCGGGGTCCGCACGCCCAGCCGGGCCATGGCCCCCGGCACCTGCTCCAGATACCAGGAGAAGTCCTCGCCGCCGAGGCTCTGCTCGGTGTCCTCGACGGAGAGGGGACCGCGCCGGGCGATCATCGCGTCCCGCAGCAGTTCGGTGACGAGCACGTCGTTGACGACGGGCGGCACCCCGCGCACATACTCGATCACGGACTTGGCCCGATACAGTCCGGCGATCTCGTCGATCGCCGCGTGCACGACGTCGGGCGCCTGCCGCCAGGCGTCGAGATCGAGACACCGTACGGTGCCCGACAGCTCGGCGTGCTGCGGGATGACGTTGGGCGCGTGCCCGGACTCGATCCGCCCCCACGTCACGGAGACCCCGCTCCGCGCGTCCATCCGCCGCGCGACGAGCGCGGGCACCTCGGTGGCGACCCGGGCGGCGGCGGTGACCAGGTCGGTGGTGAGATGCGGCCGCGCGGTGTGCCCACCCGGCCCGTCCAGGGCGACCTCCAGCCGGTCGCAGGCAGAGGTGATCGGCCCGACCCGCAGCCCGACCCGCCCGCTGTCCACCTTGGGATCGCAGTGGACGGCGATGATCCGACCGACCCCTTCGAGCGCCCCGCACTGGATGGCGTCGGCGGCCCCGCCCGGCAGAACCTCCTCCGCGGGCTGGAAGAGCAGCCGCACGGGCTGGGGCAGCAGCCCCTGCTCATGCAGCGCGGCGAGCACGAGCCCCGCCCCCAGCACCACGGTGGTGTGCACGTCGTGGCCACAGGCGTGGGCACGGTCGGGCACGGTCGAGCGGTACGCGCAGTCACTCTTCGTGTCCGGGATGGGCAGGGCGTCGATGTCGGCGCGCAGCGCGAGCATGGGTACGCCGGTGTCGCGGGGCCCGATGTCACAGACGAGCCCGGTCCCGACGGCGAGGACACGCGGTTCGAGACCGGCCTGCTCCAGCCGGGCCTTGATCGCGGCGGTGGTCCGGAACTCGTGATTGCCCAGCTCAGGGTGCATGTGCAAGTCGCGCCGGAAGGCGACGAGTTCGGCACGCAGGGCGTCGGGCAGGGTGCCCGGGAGCACGCTCCCGACGGAATCGGCTCCGGCCTCATCGGACTCAAGTGACATCAATTGCTTCACCCTCTGAAGGGTAGGGCGCCCGGGTGGTCGACCGACCTCGATCAACAAAACTTCAACCCGTTAGACGAAGAAAATCTGACCACCGGCCGCATAGCTGAGAACTGGGATGGGTAAGCTTCCTGCTTCCCCTTCCCTCCTTCTGGGATACCACGCTCCACCACAGCCCAGCTTGGGGCGTCCACATCCCGGAATCGTGACGGCCATGTGGGGGTATGCCAACGCAGCGTGTGCACCGGCCGAGATCCGCCGGTGGGGAGCCGGCGGCCGCGCGCGCCGTTGGTAGTGTCCGCCGACGTGACCGACTCGAACGCGGATGTGACCGCGGACTTCATAGAGGCCACCCGATCCTCCTACGACGCCATCGCCCCCGCGTACAGCGCGGAACACCCCGACGGCCTGGGCGACGGCCCCCTGGAGCAGGCCCTGCTGACCGCCTTCGCCGAGCGCGTCCGTACGGCGGGAGGCGGCGAGGCACCGGTGGCTGACGTAGGCAGCGGCCCCGGATATGTGACGGCGCGCCTGAACGCCCTAGGTCTTCCCGCCTTCGGGATCGACATCTCCCCGCACATGGTGGCCCTGGCGACGGAGGCACACCCTCAACTGAGCTTCCGGGTGGGTTCGATGACGTCCCTGGACGTGCCGGACGAGTCTCTGGGCGGGGTCATCGCGCTCTATTCGACGATCCACATCCCCGACGCCGCCCTGCCCGGCGTCTTCGCGGAGTTCCACCGGGTCCTACGGCCGGGTGGCCAGGTACTGCTCGCGTTCCAGGCTTCGGAGGGGGAGCACATCCACCTGGCGGAGCGGTATGGGCAGGACATCTCGCTCGACTATTACTTCCGTACGCCGGCCGCGGTAACCCGGTTCCTGGCGGAGGCGGGTCTGAGCTTGTACGCGCAGGCTCGGGTGGAGCGGCAGGGCGAGCAGAAGTGGGGGCGGGACTTTTTGCTGGCGCACAAGGCGGGGTAGAGGGGTCAGGTGCGGGGCGCGGGCGGGTAGGGGTCGTCTTTTTTGAGGGCGTTCACGAAGGTGGAGAAGGCTCCGGGCGGGAGGGTGAGGATGGCGCCGGCCGGGATCTTGGAGTCACGTATCGCCACCCGGGTGGGGTCGTTCGCGATTTCCACGCAAGAGTTGCCGTCGCCGCCGCCGGAGTAGGACGACTTCCGCCAGTTGTCGGGGGTGCTCATGGATGCCTCACAGCTCTTTGATCAGCCTGTGGATCAATTCGCGCGACCGCTCAGCATCGAGCGACGCGGCTTCCACTCTATGAAAGAGCGTGCGATGCACTGCGAGTTGGGCCTCGGAATCGATGAACCCTGTGGCGTGGGGTGCGTCGCGAACAACGGTGTCCAGTTTGGGTACGGCACCGCCTGCCAGCATCATGGCGGTCCAGGTCCCACCGAACCCGTCCAGGTCGAAGGGGATGACCCGCACGGCGATGTGGTCCGACTCGCAGACGTCGAGGAGGGCAATGAGCTGCGCCCGGGAGGCGGCACGGTCGCCGATGCGGATGCGCAGCGCCGCCTCGTGGAGAACCGCTTCGTACGGTCCAGAGCCCCGGCCTTCCAGGATTGCCTTGCGCTGCATCCGGTGTCGGACCCGCAACTCAAGTTCCTCGCTGGGAAGTTCCGGGACTCTGCCGGAGAAGACCGAGCGGGCGTAGTCCTCTGTTTGGAGCGGACCGGGGATGTACAGGAACTGGACCTCCCGGAGCGAGGTGGCATGGTGCTCCAGCTCTGCCAAGTCGAGGAACGGCGTGGGCAGGGCCCCTCGATATTCCTCCCACCAGCCCTTGGCTCGGTTGGTCGCCATGTTCACCAGCGCTGAGATCAACTCCTCGTCGGTGCAGGAGTAGATGGCGGCAAGGCGCCGCAGGCGCTTCTCGCTCACCCCGGTGAGGCCGGATTCGATCTGGTTGATCTGAGGGGAACTCACTCCGAGCGATGCCGCCGCCTCGCGACCTGTGAGGCCCGCCGCGTCGCGAAGCCTACGCAGCTCGATACCCAGCCGCATCTGACGTGCTGTTGGTTCGCGCCTCAAACCCGCCATGCACTGCTCCTTGGTTCAACACGCCTGAAAGCGCGACTCGTTCGAGGCCAGATTACGCGATCAGCTTGCTCGACATATAAATAAAGGTCTACTGTCAGTGACGCAACGCACACCGTGCGGAAGTGCACCACTCCGTCCTGCCACGACGGCCGAGGCAAAGCCACCGCACGCGAACTCCCCACCACCCGACCGGAGTTGCCCCATGCCCAAAACAGAACCCGAACCCGAGCCCACCCCCTCCTGGGAGTACTCCCTCTACGTCCCCAACGACCTCCGCGCCGTCACCATCAGCCGCCGCACCCTCCGCCTCGTCCTCACCGCGTACGGCCTGATCCGCCTGGTCGACACCGCCGAACTCCTCGCCACCGAGCTGCTCTCGAACGCCGTACGACACACGAAGGGTCCCGCCGCGCTCCGGGTCCGCTGGTCCGTCGGCGTGCTGCGCATCGGAGCCTGGGACGCAGACCCCCGCCCGCCCGAGCCCCCGCGGTCACTCGATCTGCTTCTCGACCTGGAGGAGGGACGAGGGCTGGCCCTCGTCAAGGCATGCGCCGACGAATGGGGCTGGCAGCCGCTGTCGAGGAACGGCGACCGGGGGAAGTACGTCTGGTTCGAGCTGACTTCAGCCTCGGCCACGGCGGCGTGAACGTTCCGCCGCCGCTCGAAAGGGTGAACGCATCCCGATCGCCCGGACACCCCATCCCTTGATCAACCTAGGTTGCGCACATGGTCACATCAACCCACGAGGGCATGCACCGGATCTTCCAGGAGCGGCCCGAGATCCTGGCTCCCGTGTTCGGGGAGCTGGGCTTCCCGTTAACCACGAAGGCGACCGTGGACGCCGTCACCACAGACGTGACGGAAACCCGGCCGCTGGAACGCCGCGTGGACACTGTCCTACGCATCGCCCCGTCCGACGGTGGCGACTTTCTGCTCGCCATCGAGGCGCAGTCGGACAAGAAGGAGGCCAAAGGGGCGAGTTGGGCGTACTACATCGCCTACCTCCAGGCCAAATACCGCCTGCCCGTACTGCTTCTCGTGGTCTGCCAGGACAGGCGCACGGCCAGATGGGCGACCGGCCCCTTTGACTGCGGCACGCTCGGATGGACGGCTCAGCGGACATATCCGCTGGTCGCCGGTCCGGACAACCTGCCGGTGATCACCGACACCAGAACCGTGGCGAACAAGCTCGCGCTGGCCGTCCTCTCCGCCGTGGCCCACGTCCGCAATCCCAAGTGCGGCGCCATACTGGAGGCGATCGGCAGCGTCCTCCAGGAACTCCAGGACACGGACCCCGAGACGGTCGGGTACTTCGCCGAGTTCCTGGAAATCAATCTGGGTGACACCCCAGCCGGAATGAAATGGAAGGAAATCATGTCGTTCGTCAGCTACTTCCCCGGTCGGGGGACTGTCCGTGAGACGGCTTACCTGGAAGGCAAGGCCGAAGGTGAAGCCGCAGGCAGGGCCGAAGGCGAAGCCAAGGGAATTCTCTTCGTCCTGGAGGTACGCGGCATCCCCGTACCCGACAGCGTCCGCGAGCGCATCACCACCTGCACCGATCTCGACCGCATGGACGTCTGGCTGGAGCGTTCCCGCACGGTCGAGCGGGCCGAGGACCTGTTCGACGAAGACCCAGAGACTCCCGGAACCGGGCCCGCGGCGGCCTGAGCGACGAACACCACGAGGGCCGGTTCAACATCGCCGGGCGGCTCGCGACCAGGGCGTGTTCAAGTTCCTGGTAGGTGCGGCATGTCGGCCCGCGGAGGGGGGCAGGTTCGGCTGTTGGATCTGGTGCAGTGCGCGGTTATGTTCAGCTGTGCAGGGTGGGCCGGTAGATGAGCTCTTGGGTGTGGCCGTCGAACGTCCGGCTCTCGATCAGTTCGAGGTCGAAGTCGGCCGCGCCCTCGAAGATCGGGTCGGTCCCGGTCTGACCACTGATCACAGGGAAGAGCGTCACCTGGACGCGGTCGACAAGCCCCGCAGCCATCAGCGCCCGGTTCAACGACAGGCTGCCGTGCGAGCGCAACGGCACCTCGGACTCTTCCTTGAGCCGGGCGACGACGTCGACGGCATCGCCGGCCACGACGGTCACGTCCGGCCATGCCAAGGGTCCGGCGAGCGTCGTCGACACCACCGTTGTCGGCATGCGTCGCATCCGAGAGTTCACCGGGTCGAGGTCGGCCTCCGAGATCGGGCCCAGCAGCTCCACAAACTGCCGAAAGGTGTTGGCCCCGAGGACCATCCGCTGCTCGTCGCTGACCACGGCAAGGCGGTTATCAAGAAACTCAGGACCCTGTTTTCCCCAGTAGCCGCCCCAGTCTCCGCCGGGGCCGTAGGCGCCATAGCCGTCGAGGGTCGAAAAGACGTCCCAGGTGTAGACACCGGTCATGGTGCTCTCCTCACGTGCGGTCGAAGGTGTGTTGTGGATACAGACGAGGAACCATGACGAAACTCATCGCACTTGGACTCCTGGATCCGGGACGTCTTCGATGCAGGCCGCCTTTGTGTTCCTGGGTCGTGGGCGCTACGTAGCTGCGACTGCTTGGGGCGCATAGCGGAACGGGCTCAGACTTCGTGAACATCGTGGTGCCCAAAATCTATGGCCCCGAAGGTATCTCGTGCCCTGTGCCCTGTGCCCTGTCCTCCCCGATTCCCGCGATCCTGGCGAAGCTCGGGCCGCTCGACCCCGATCGCGTCGCCGACCTGCGCTCCCTACCTGGAGTCGGTGCCCGGCCCCCGGTCGCGGCGGGGCCGCTGGTACTCCCTGGCCTCGATCCTGGCCGTGTGCGCGTGCACGACCGTCTCGGGCGCGAAGACGATCGACGAGATCGCCGAGTGGGGCGCCCGTGCGCGCCACTGGCCTGCTTGCGGTCATCGGCATCCGTCGCCACCTGCACAGATGGCGACGCGCTCCGTCGTCGGCCACGATCGGGCGGGTGCTGGCGGCCGTCGACGGTAACGCCCTGGACCGGGCGGTCGGCGCCTACCTGGCTGACCGGCACCGCGCCGCCACCGAGCCCGCCCAGACACCGTCCGCCTCCGCGTCTCGGCGACCTCGCGTGATCTCCGTCGACGGCAAAGCACTCAAGGGATCAGCCCGCCTCATCTCGACGCGCCGCCACCTGCTCTCCGCGGTCACCCACGGCACCGTCGTGACCCTCGCCCAGGTGGAGATCGGCGCGAAGACGAACGAAACCACAACCTTCCAACCGCTCATGGCACTTCTTGACCTGGTCGGCACCGTCGTCACCTTTGACGCTCTGCACTCGGTCAAGGCGAACATCTCGTGGCTGGTCGAGACCAAGGAGGCCCGCTACATCGCCGTGATCAAGACCAATCAACCGACTGCCCACAGCCAAACTCGCGGCGCTGCCGTGGCGGGATATCGCCGTCCAGCACACCACCTCCGGGACCGGGCACGGACGCCGCGAGTCACGCTCGATCAAGACCTGCTCCATCGCAGACGAACTCGGCGGGATCGACTTCCCCCACGTCCGCCTGGCCATCCGCGTCCACCGCCGCAAGGAGTCCGGCAAGCGCGAGACCCGCGAGAGCATCTACGCAGGCACCAGTCTCGACGCGCACCAAGCCGGCCCCGCCGACCTGGCCGCCGCGATGCGCGGGCACTGGGGAGTCGAGAACTCCTCCCACCACATCAGGGACATCACCTTCGCCGAGGACGCCTCCACCGTCCACAGCGGGACCGCACCTCGCGCCATGGCGACGCTCCGCAACCTCACCATCGGCGTGCTGAAAACCCTCGGAGCCGAGAACGTCGCCAAGACCACCCGAGCAATCCGCGACGAACCAGAACGAGCGCTCCCGCTCTTGGGCATCACCAACACCTCGGACAACTACGGAACTTGATCAAGTCCTGGCTCGCGACGGCTCAGCCGGACGACCGCCCATACTCCGCTCGCGGTCCACTGAGCCGCTCAGCGACGAGAGCGAGCCAGCCGCTGGGGGCGTACGGCGTCGGTGGGTCGACCTCCATACCCAACTCGGCGACGGCCAGGGCGTAGTCGGACTCGTCCAGGTCGAGGGCCAGCAGCTCGTGCAACTCCCCGACCAGGCGGGCCACGACATGCGGGTCGGTGGAGGTCCGGTAGTCGTCCACGGCCGTGTCGTGGTCCTCGAACTCGTCCGGCATGTCTTGGGAGAACCAACCGCCGACGAACTGGGCCAGTTCCGGGAAGCGGGCGTGCCATTCCCAGTGGGTGGTGGGGGTGGCCGGGGGCGGTACCTCGCCCTCCTCGACGCTGTGTTTGAGGTGGTCAGCCAAACAGTGCAGCCACTGCTGGACCTCGCCCTCGGAGAGCCCGACATCCGGGATCGCGTAGAACTCACCGAGGCGGAGGCGAAGCCGGCCCGGCGGATGCTCGGCGTACTCGCGCAACTGGCGTTCCGCGACAGCCAGCGCCCACGGACGGTTGTGCCAGGTATGACGGAGGTAGGCGGTCAGGGCCTGGCTGGGCTTGTCCGGGGTGTCGTCGGCAGGCTGCCCGGCGTAGGCACGGATCACCTGGTCCAACTCGCCGTAACGGCGGTCGTGTTCGAGGGGGCTCAGAGGCACGGTGGCAGGCCTTCTACAGGTAGATCGGGAAGGTGGCGTGGACGGCGAACCCGTGCGGCCGGGACGCGTCCCGCTTCAGGATCACCCGAGCCGCGCGTACGTCGACGGGCCCCCGCCCAGCCAGCATCATCGCCTGGAGCAGCACCCGCCCGACCGGCTCCTCCCGGGACGGCCAGGACGCCTCGATGGTCAGACGGGGGCGGGTCGACCGGGCCAGCCAGCGGTGGATGACCTGCTCGTTGGCGGTGACGACCTGCTGGGTGGCCCACTGGGCGGTCTCGTGGTCGGGGTAGGTCGCGGAACGGGTGAGCACCAGTGCAGCGGCCTCGGGTTCAGAACGCGCACTTTCGTCGGGATTGCCGATGTTGTTCATGGGGTCCGTTCGGATGGTGTCGAATCAACTGGCCGGGCACTCACCTGGGATCGAAGGACCAGAAAACGCCGACCTCGGCATCGGACACCGCGATCAGACCGAGATCCCAGTCGTACTGGGATCGGGGGTTGCAGCCAGTCGTCATTTCGTAGAAGTCCGGGTCGTCGACTCGGTTGCCCGTCCTCACGTCCGGATAGCCGGTGTTCGCGTAGAAGGACGTCCCCGCCGGGAAACGGGAGAGGATCACCCGAGCCTTGCGTTCGAGTTCCGGGCGACGGGAATCGAAGTGATTGCGGGCACGCTCGCTGGGGACATCCAGCCAGGTGGTGGACAGCATGACCAGCAGCCTTTCCACCGACGTCCGGGGCACTGTCCGCAGTACGGCCTGCCACGCCGCCGCGCCTTCCGGGTCGGCGGGAGGCAGGACGAAAGGAAAGTTCGGATCCTCCAGACGTTCCTCATCGCCCTCGTCGACGTCGATCCACTTCCAGGAGCGGGGATCCGTAGCCTCCCGGCGCATGATCGCCGCTACATCCTGCACCCAGTCCTGGTGCGCGCGGGGTCCCACCAGGACGTACGAGTATCGCTGCTCGTACATGGTGAGCGCCTCGGCCCAGGCCTCGGCGTCCGGCGTCGACATCCCTGCTCCTTTCGACGTCCTTGTTCTTTGAGACAAGGGATCAATCTATTTAGGCATGGAGGTGGTCACGACGAAGGGCGGGTCGAGGCTGGCGTCGTAGGTGAGACGGGTGGAGACGCCGTGTGCGTCGGTCACCGGGGTCGCCTGTCCGTTGACCACGTTCGAGATGCGGCCTGTTACCGGGGCCGCCGCCAGCGGGTTGTTCGCATCACTCACCGAGTTGACGGTAAAAACGCCACTGGGCGGAACGGGCGGGGGGCCGGTCGCCAGCCACGCGTCGATGGCTCCACTGTTCTGCCGGATACAGGCCTGGGTGTACTTCTGTGCCGAGGCCAGATCCGTGAAGCTGGAGGCCGCCGGGATCTTCGGCTCACCGTTCCCCTTGGCCTGGTCACGCAGGCGCTGGAGCAACTGCTCGTCTGTCTTGCCGACGTGCTTGTCGATGGTGTGACCGCCGCCGAGATTTTCCTCCATGGCCAGGTCGAACGTGTATTTGTAGGGGATCGGTTTCTCCCCGTTGAGCAGCTTGTGCTCCTTCTTGAAATCGTTCAACGAACGGCCACCGAAGGCCTCGGCTCTGGCCTCCTCCGCCATGAACGTGGGCGCGCTCCTCAACGCCTCGTCCAACTCCCATTCCAGTTCCAGGAGTTTGGATGCGGCATCGCTGAACGCCTGCTGGTAGATCTCGACGGCATTGTCCGCGGCCTGTCGGTCCATGTGTCTGCGGAAGGCCATGACCAGTTCGCCGAACATGTCGGTGGCCGCGAGTTTGAACAGTTCCAGCGGGTCGAGCCCGGTCGTGAGGTCCTCCACCATTCCCTTGGCCGCCGTCTTGGCGAGGTTCTCGGTGGTCGTCCGGCAGGTCTTCACGACCTGGGCCAGGTGATCGCAGGTCTTCTGGACGGTGTCGGCAGTGTGGTGCAGCACCTCCAGGATCGGCCGGCGCTGGGCGGGTGACACCGTCCCTGAGGTCTTCCAACTGCGGCCGCCCTGCTGAGCGATGGCGCCCTGCGCGTCGCGGTTGCGGCCCCAGGCGGTGGTTCCCCAGATCGCCTGGCAGAACGACTTCATCGCGCCCTGCCACTCGCTGTTGCCCTGAGGGTCCGTCATGTAGTCGATGGCGGAGGTGAAGTCGTCGCCTGCCTTCAAGGCGGTGCCCGCCGCCTCCCGCCATGCGGCGGCCATCCCCTTGAGGTCGTCATCGCGGGCTCCCGGCGTGATCTCGTGGGTCTTGCCGAGGTTGAGCCCGTACTCGATGGCAGGCCGCGTGACGTCCGCGAGGAAGTCCGGGATCTCGCCGAGTGCCCCGGAGATCGCCCAGGAGTCGGCGTCCTCGCCGGTTCCTGACCACTTGATGTCGTTGATCTTCCCGTAGTCGGGCTTCCTGTCGATGACCGCCGGCAGGGAGCGGCGGGGCGACGGTCCGTACATGCCGCGCGAAGACCAGTCCGCCGCCTGGTAGTTGTTGGCTGTCACGGTCAGGCCGACCGCGACGCCGCCGACGCTCAGCACGCTGGTCGCCCAGACCTGGATGAACTTGTCGGCGATCTGCATGTAGACGTTGGCGAAGGAGTCCGGACCCCACCCGGTTCCCGCCGACTGGCTGTACTCATTGAGCGCGCTCACCAGTTTCGTGGCGCCCTTGTCGTAGTCGAACTGCCCGTCACGCACCACCACCGACGAGTAGTACAGGTGCGGCGGCTGTACGTCGAAGCCGCCACCGGCGTCCGGTGCCGCCGGTTTCAGCTGGTCCCGTTCCTGCCGGCGCTCCGCGTCGCTGGGTCGGTCCGCCATCAGGCCGCCCCCCAACCCCGCAGCACCGCCCGATGCGCCGCCGCATAGTTCGCATGCCCGGTGGTGACATACGCGTGCAGCCACCTCTGTGCTGCCTGGAGGTCCTGGGCCGAACGGTCCCACTCGTCGAGTTTCTCGACGAAGACCTCGCGGGCCTCGCCCTTCCAGGACAGGACGACCGGTTCGGCGCGGTCGTAGAGGTCGTCGAGTTTGCCGTTGAGCTGCTTGAGGATGTCCTCCAGCTCGGCGGCAAGGTCGTGGAGGGTGGAGAAGGAGACGGCTATGTGGTCGTCGGCGGAAGCCCCGGTCGACATGATCCCCCTAGTTGTCGGCACCTGCGGCTGATCAGAAGGAGTCGAGGCTGCTGCGTGGCGGCGCCGATTCCTCGGCGGCCGAACTCACGTCGGGCGTCGACAACTTGTCGACCTCACTGCCCACGTCCACCTGAATGCGCCGCATCCGCTCCAGCACCTCGATGTCGTGCTCGGAGAAGCCGTCCCGGCTCATCCGGACGGCCTGCTCCAGCAGCTTCATGACTTCGCGGATGCGTACGGCGTCCTCGGTCGCCGCGCGGTGGAACTCGCGGTACGCCTTCGCCGCCGGGCCACGCCAGCCCGCCTCGATCCGGTCGACCACCGCGTCCATACGTCTGACCTGCCGGTCCAGGTGATCCCGCATGTCGTCCAGGTCACCGGCCAGCTTGGTCAGGTCGCTCGACGACACCCGCAGGTCCGGGCCGCCACTTGATCCGGGTACTGCCACGCCGTATCCCCGCCCCCGTCGCATCGGCAACGTAAGTCCCGTGTACACCAGGATCTTACGAGACATGACAAGGGCGGGGTCGGAGGAGTTCAGCGACGAGTCCGGCACGGTCGCCGTACCAGGCCCCCTACGCCACCGTCGTCACCGCCGACAACCGATGCACATCCCGAGCCGTCCCCGTAACCCCCGACAAGAACCCCTGCGCCCGAGGCGAGGCGTTCTCCGTCAGCCACCCGGGATCGATGTCGCAGACCGCGACCCGCACCTCGGTGCCCACCAGGGCAAGTGGCAGTGTGTGGACGACAGTTGATGGGAAGCTCAGGATCGTACGGCCGATCGGGCCCCGCCGAGCAATCAGCTCCAGGGGGAGATCAGGCCGGACGATCTCCAGGCCCGTCTCCACCGCCAACCGGTGCAACTTCTCCGTGCTTTCGCGGCGGTGGGCGAAGTAGCGCGTCGCGCCGTGGGTCTTCGCGAGGGCCGCTACCGCCTCCAGGTAGCGGTCGGCGTCGACAACTCCCGTCTCCACCAAGGACGTTCCGACCATGTCGGCGCCCTTCGTGATGCGGGGCGGGCCGAAGCGGGCGCGGGTCCATGCGAACTCGTTCGCCGTGATCGTGACGCCCTCGGGCGAGGAATCGATCGGCATGGAGGAGAAGATCTCCACCTGGCGGCGGGTGCTCGGGGTCAGGCGGCGGCGGGCCGCCGACGACACCGGGGCGAAGATCAGGTCTCGGGGGCCCTGCCGGCCGCCCTTGCGGTGCCAGCGCACCAGGCGTTCGCCGGTGGCCAGTTGGGCGACGAACTCCATCGTCGCCGTGCCGTCGTCGACCACCACCAGGTCCCGTGCCCTGGTGATCGTCAGCAGCAGTTGTACGTAGCGGGAGAAAGGGTCTCCCATGACGATCCGGTCCGCCCTGCGGAGCAGGCGCGTCAGGCCGCCGATCGTCTGGAAGGGGGCCGCGGGGCCGCCCCGTGCCTCTTCCCAGCGCACGGTGTGGCCCTCGTCTCGGGCGAGGTCGGCCATGCGGCGGAGTTGGCCGCGGGTCATCGGGTCGGTCGGGGACAGGACCACGAGGGTGAGCCCCCCGCCGGGCACGCCGGGTGCCTCCTCGGCTCGGGGCGCACGGAGGTGCGCCCACTCCAGTACGTTCAGCAGCTGTACCGGACTCTCCACGAACGCGAGAGTGTGGGGGGTGTTGCCGGCGGTGCCGGCGTGGGGGCTCATTGTCGTACGACCGTCCCGTGACCGTAAGTGGCGCTTAATGGCTCAAACTCAGACCGAGACCGGCTCGCCAGCGGCCGCGGCGATCTCGGCCTCGGCGACCACGCCGGTGACGCGGCGCAGCTTCTTCATCGGGCCGAGCTCCGACTCGTAGACCTTCTTGACGCCGTCGCCGAGGGAGGCCTCGATGGTGCGGATGTCGCGGACGAGGCGGGTCAGGCCCTGCGGCTCGACGGAGGCGGCCTGGTCCGAGCCCCACATGGCACGGTCGAGGGTGATGTGACGCTCGACGAAGGTGGCGCCGAGGGCGACCGCGGCGAGGGTGGTCTGCAGGCCCGTCTCGTGGCCGGAGTAGCCGATCGGGACGTTCGGGTACTCGGCCTGGAGGGTGTTGATGACGCGGAGGTTGAGCTCCTCCGCCTGCGCCGGGTAGGTCGACGTGGCGTGGCACATCAGGATGTTGTCCGAGCCGAGGACCTCGACCGCGTGGCGGATCTGCTTCGGGGTGGACATGCCGGTGGAGAGGATGACCGTGCGGCCGGTGGCGCGGAGCGAGCGGAGCAGCTCGTCGTCCGTGAGGGAGGCCGAGGCGACCTTGTGGGCGGGGACGTCGAACTTCTCCAGGAAGGCGACGGCCTCGGTGTCCCACGGGGAGGCGAACCAGTCGATGTTCTTGCTCTTGGCGTACTCGTCGATCTGGCGGTACTCGTCCTCACCGAACTCCACACGGTGGCGGTAGTCGATGTAGGTCATGCGGCCCCAGGGGGTGTCGCGCTCGATGTCCCACTGGTCGCGCGGGGTGCAGATCTCCGGGGTGCGCTTCTGGAACTTGACGGCGTCGCAGCCGGCTTCGGCGGCGGCGTCGATCAGCTTGAAGGCGTTCTCCAGCTCACCGTTGTGGTTGATGCCGATCTCGCCGACGACGTAGACGGGCTGGCCGGGTCCTGCGGTCTTCGAACCGAACTGGCGCAGACGGGAGTTGATGCTCATGACAGCGGGTTTCCTTACTTGGTGAGGGAATCGAGAGAGGGGCCGAGGATCCAGCTCGCGATCTCTCGGACAGCGCCGTCGCCACCGGCCACGGTGGTGACCGCGCGTGCGGCGCCGCGTACGACGTCGTGGGCGCTCGCGACCGCCACGGGCCAGCCCACGAGGGCGAAGCACGGGAGGTCGTTGACGTCGTTGCCGACGTAGAGCACGCGCTCCGGCGCGATGCCCTGTTCCTCGCACCATTGCTTGAGTGCGAGGTCCTTCCGGTCGATGCCGTGCAGCACGGGGAGCTTGAGCTTGCGTGCGCGGGCGGCGACGACCGGGTTCTGCTCCGAGGACAGGATCAGCATCTTCAGGCCGCTCTTGCGCAGCGCCGCGATGCCGAGGCCGTCTCCGCGGTGCACGGAGACGAACTCCCGTCCGTCGGAATCGATCAGCACCCTGTCGTCGGTCTGGGTGCCGTCGAAGTCGAGTACGACCGCGTCGATGTCGTCGGCGGTCGGGAGCGAACCGGGGCGGTCCGCGTCGAACAGCGGGGCCAACGCCCTTGCCCGCGCGAGCTCGTGGGGGTCGTCGATCTCCAACACCCGGGCGGGGTCGGTGCGGACGAGTTCCGTGCGGCCGAAGAAGCGGTGGCCCACCTTGCGGAAGCCGGCCGCGTCCATGCCGTAGACGGCGCCGGTCTCCAGGAAGTCCTGGGGGCGGTCCTGGCGGCGCGGGCGGAAGGACTTGTCGTGGTTGACGCCGTAACCGCCGCTGGTCGTCGTGGAGTTGGCGACCTTCGTGGCCCCTCCGACCTCGTCCGTACGGGCCGGCTCGACGACCGGTGTCGCCTCGTCGTCGGCGTCGCGCCACACGAAGCCGTGGAAGGGGGCCACGGTGTGGGCGGTGTCGGCGCCGTTCGCGACGATCGCGTTGACGATGCCGTCGACATCCTCGCGGACGATGAAGGGGCTCGTGCACTGGACGAGCAGGACGACGTCGACGGCCGCGCCGTGCAGCGCCTCGTGGGCGTCCATGGCGTGCAGGACGGCGGCCTCGGAGGTCGCGGTGTCGCCGGCGATGGCGGCGGGCCGCAGCACGACCTCGGCGCCGGCCTGGCGGGCGGCGGCGGCGATGGCCTGGTCGTCGGTGGAGACGACCACGTCGGTCACCAGCCGAGACGCGCGGCACTCACGGACGGCGCGGGCCACCAGCGGGACGCCGCCGACGGGGGCGAGGTTCTTGGCGGGGACACCCTTGGAGCCGCCGCGCGCGGGGATCACCGCGAGCACCCGGCGCATTGAAGCGCCGTGGCCCGCCTGCGAGTTGGACAGGGGCTCTACTCCCATGGGATGTGCTCCTTGAGCGGGAATCTTGGCGTTCACAGCTCCCCCATCCGGCGGATGACGGGCGCCACGCGCTGCACTCCGTGGCGGTAGGCGCCGCGTGCGGCCCGGCGGACGATCTGCCGCACGGGGCCGGGCGCCTTGTCCGCGGCCGGGGCGCCCGGCAGCGGGGTGCCGTCGGGGCCGAGGTGGTGGCGGGCGAGGATGCCGGGCAGATAGCCGGGGGCTGTCTCGGTTGTGTAGTACGGGGTCAGGGCCGGCATGTCGGAGCCGGCCAGCAGCTTGGCGATCCGCTCCCGGGCCGCGTCGAAGGCCGTCTCGTACGACCCGTCGGCCGCGACTCCCTGCCGGGCCACCCAGTCCGCGTCGGGCACCGGCTTGTAGCCGGCGTCGAGCTGCTCCCAGGAGGCGAGGCACCCGGAGCCCACGAAGTGGTGGTTGCCGAGGCCCTCGCGGATGCCCAGGTCGGTCAGTACGACGGTGGGGATACGGCGGTGCAGCGACTCCAGCGCGGCCGTCGAGCTGATGGTCACCAGCAGGTCGGTGCGGTCGAGCACCTCGCCCATGTGCCCGTACACCAGGCTGAAGTTGGCGGGCAGGTCCTTGCCCTGGACCAGCTTCTGGTAGGGCAACTCCTCGATGTGCGTGGTGTGTTCGCCGGGCTTGGAGCGCAGCTTGAGGAGGACCTCGCGGTTCGGGTGGAAACGGGCGTGCTGGATGGCCCGGTTGAGCAGGTAGTTACGGTCCCTGCGGTTGTCGGGCACCGAGGGCTGCACCGCGAAGACGACGGTGTACGGGTCGTGTTCGCCGGTGTAGGTCTCACCGCCAAGGAACGGCAGGGCGACCTCGGTGACCGCCGAGGAGTCGGCGCCGACCCCGTCGTAGACCTCACGGAAACGGTCCGCGTCCTGGCGGGAGTTGGCGAGGACGAGGTCCGCGCCGTGCCGCAGCAGCAGGCCGTCGGCGAGCTTCTCGTAGACGACTCCGACATAACCGGTGACGACGACGGGCCGCTTGGCGCGTCCGTCCCAGGCCCGCGCCAGACCGTGCAGCATCGCCTGGACCCCGCCGCCGACCAGGGAGAGCACGAGGAGGTCGTAGGACTCCTGCTCCATGGCGCGCAGGAACTCGACGGCGGTCACCTCGCGGAGGGAGTCCGCGGTGACGCCGACTTCCGTCAACTGACGGGCTGTCGGGGTGGCACGACCCCGCAGGAGGTATCCGTCCAAAGAGATGTCCGAATTCGCCGGAGCGATACGGTTCGCGGTGAGCGAACCCCATTTCCACCGGGTGTCGGAATCCGCGAGGACGGCGACTCGCAGGGTCTGCGTTGCACTTACTGGCACACCGAAGACGCTAGGAAGCGATTGGGTTGAACGGCCGAACCCGAACACAACAAACGGTTAACAGCACACCGCTGGATGGCGAATCAGGACGTCGACAGGCCGTAAAAATTCTCGGTTCACAGGTTCGCCACGTGGCGTTCACCCGACATCAAACCAATGGTAAAGACCGATGCCGGAGCGCCCTCTACCGTCATACGGGTGGTCAAGCTCTCCGTCATCGTGCCGTTCTACAACGTGCAGCAATACGCGCCCGACACCCTGAAGAGCCTGCGTGCGAACACACGGGAGGACTTCGAATTCATCTTCGTCGACGACTGTTCGACCGACGAGACACCGGACATTCTCGCGCGCGCCGAGCGGGAACTGCCAGGAGTCGTGCATGTCAGACACAAGAAGAACGGAGGGCTGGCGACCGCCCGCAACACCGGCATCGACAAGGCACGTGGCGAGTATCTGACGTTCCTTGACGGCGACGACTGGCTCGCCCCGGACTACTTCCCGCGTCTGCTGGCCGCCATCGAGGAACTCGGCTGCGACTTCGTGCGCACCGACCATGTCGTGTGCACCGCGAAGGCCCGCTCCATCGCCCGGGTTCCGCAGGGCCGGCGCGGTGTGGTGATGAACCCGCGGGACGCGATCCTGCCCGCCGACCGCTCCACCTCCGTCGACTACGCCTACGCCTGGGCGGGTATCTACCACCGCAGACTCGTCGACCGGGGCCTGCTGCACTTCACCGACGGGCTGCGTACGGCAGAGGACCGGCCGTGGATCTGGAAGCTGCACCGGGAGGCGGAATCCTTCGCCACGGTGGGGCTGCTCGGGGTTTTCTACCGGCGCGGGGTCGCCTCCTCGCTCACCCAGATCGGGGATGTCCGGCAACTCGATTTCATTCGTGCGTTCGACCAGGTAATCGAGGAAACCGCAGGTGACCGGGACGCCGATAAACTGCTCCCCAAAGCCGTCCGCACTTATTGCGCGATCATGGCTCATCATCTCGGATCGATCGAGAGGTTCGAACCCGCCGTGGCTCGAAAACTGCGTTCACTGAGTTCCGCCGCGCTGAAGCGCATGCCGCAGGACGTACTCGCGGAGGTCATGGACTCGATGGACCCCCAGCGGGCGAGCCGGCTGCGGCGCCTGCGCCGCCGTCCCACCTCGGCGCGGACGGTGGCCGCCTGATGCCCCGCACCACCCAGATCCTGTGCGCGTCGACGCTGTACGGCGCCGCGACCCTGGCCGCCGCGCTGGACGCCGGGCTCCTCGGCGAGGCCGACCGACGGCTGCTGCTGATCACCAACAACGCGGCGAACCCGGAGACCACTCCGTCGGTGGACTCGATGCCGGGCTTCGACAAGCTGCGCCGGCGCTTCGACGACGTACTGTCGTGGAACGAGGCCATCTCCCCCTTCCACCCGAGCGGTTGGAGCCCGCGGGGCGACGACGTCCCGATGTGGGAGCGGTACATCCGGCTGCTGTGGCGGCTCGGCGACGACGAGATCCGGCTCGCCGTGGAGTCCGTCCAGGTCAACCCGTCGCTCGCGCTGTGCCAGTTGTTCACCGGCGCCCCGGTCGACGTCTACGCGGACGGCCTCATAAGTTACGGCCCCACGCGCGACAAGATCGACCCGCTGGTCGGCACCCGCATCGAGCGGCTGCTGCACCTCGATCTCGTCCCGGGCCTCACCCCGCTGCTGCTCACCGAGTTCGGTGTCCCGCCGGAGCTGGTGCCCACCGAGACCTTCCTCAAGGTGCTCGGTGAACTCGCCGAGTCCGAGGACGAGTTGCCGGCCGTTGAGGGTCAACCGGCCCTGCTGCTCGGCCAGTACCTCGCCGCGCTCGGCATCCTCACCGACCAGCAGGAGGAGGAGCTGCATCTGCGCATGGTGCGCGGCGCCGTGGCGCTCGGCCACCGCACGCTGGTGTTCAAGCCGCACCCGGTGGCACCGTCGCGCTGGTCCCGGCTCCTGGAGGACGAGGCGAAGAAACTCGGCGCCGAACTCACCCTCCTTGACCGGCCGGTGCTCGCCGAGGTCGCCTTCCAGCGGATGCGCCCCACCCTGGTCGTCGGCTGCTTCTCCACCGCGCTGTTCACCGCCGCGGGCCTGTACGGCATCCCGGTGGCGCGGGTCGGCACGGACACCGTGCTGGCCCGGCTCGCGCCCTACCAGAACAGCAACCGGGTGCCGCTGACCATCGTGGACGCCGTACTGCCGGACCTCGGCGACAGGACCGCGGTGGCCGAGTGGCGGATGCCGACGACCGATGAAGTGGACGAACTGGCGGGGCTGCTCACGGCAGTTGGCTTCGCGATGCAGCCCAAGATCTACCCGCGGCTGCGCGATGATGCCGAGCGCTATCTCTCCACCCGGCTCAATCCGCACACCTGGCGCTACTTCAAACGCCGCCGCCTGACCTCGCTGGCGCTGCCCGGCGCCGTACCGGCGCAGCTCTCGTTCATCCCGCGCAACCAGACGGTTCGACGGATCGCGCGCCGCGCCCGGGCGTTGTCCGGCCGTTAGCGCGCATTCAAATTGTTCATCCGGGCGACATGTGGGAGACCCCTGTGTGTCGCCGGTGAATTGCCTCTCATCCGTCGAACGTTCGTAGCGTCACAACGTTCCGCCACGGAACATCCCTTCGACGTCGGCGAGAAAGGCCCAGGATGAACGCGGTTGACCAGGCCCTGGTACCCACCCTGCGGGGCCAGGACCCTGGGCAGGACCCGGAGCAGCCAGCCGTGGCCCCGTCGCCCCGCCCGCCCCGGGAGAACCGGCTGCGCGCCCTGGACGGACTGCGGCTGCTGGCCGCGCTGATGGTGTGCCTGTACCACTTCACCGGCAAGAACGGCGAGGTCGCGTCCTCCTGGCACCAGTCCCCCGGGCAGATGTTCCCGACCCTGTCCCAGGCGGGGACCTACGGCTCGCTCGGTGTGCAGTTCTTCTTCCTCATCAGCGGCTTCGTGATCTGCATGAGCAGTTGGGGCAAGACCGTCGGGGAGTTCTTCCGCTCCCGCATCGCCCGGCTGTACCCGGCGTACTGGGTGGCCATCCTGCTGGTGGGCGCCGCGTCGGTGCTGATGCCGGTGGTCGTCAAGCCGCTGCGCTCGGACGAGTTCCTGGTCAACTTCACCATGCTCCAGCAGCCGATGGGCGTGCCGCGCGTCATCGGCGTGGACTGGACGCTCTGGGTGGAGATGCGGTTCTACCTGTTCTTCGCGCTGTTCGTGATCTGGAAGGGCGTCACCTACCGCCGTGTGGTGACCTTCTGCATCCTGTGGACGATGGCCGGCTGCTTCGCCCGGGTCGCCGACAACCCGCTGACGACCGAACTGGTGATGCGCGACCACGCGCCGTACTTCATCGGCGGCCTGGCGTTCTACCTGATCTACCGCTACGGCAGCGACCTGTTGCTGTGGGGCATCGTGGGGATGTCCTTCCTGCTGGGCCAGCGCTACTCGGTGACAGCGCTGTGGCACCCCGGCATGACCGGTGACTTCGACCGCAATCCGCATGTCATCCAGGCGATCGTCTTCGTCGCCTTCGCGGCCGTCGCGGCGGTGGCGCTGGGCTGGACGAGCTGGGCGAACTGGAGCTGGCTCACCCTGGCGGGCGCGCTGACGTACCCGTTCTATCTGATCCACGAGCACCTGGGCTGGTTCGCGATCCGCATCCTGCACCGGGGCTTCGGGCTCGGCCCGTACGAGACGCTCGCGCTGACCGTGCCGGGGCTGTTGTGCCTGGCGTATCTGATGCACCGCTTCGTCGAGAAACCGTTCGGGCCCAAGCTGAAGCGCACGATGTCGCTCCAGTCGAAGCAGTTGGCGGCGAAGCTCGGGAAGTAGTCCCGGGAACGCCGAAGGGGCCCCTCGACCGAATGCCGGTAGAGGGGCCCCTTCGCGCGTTCAGGCCTGCGCGGCCCGGATACGGCGCACCACGCGCCGTACGGTCGGGTTGCGGCGCAGCGACTGCGCGCGCACCGCGCTGCCGCCGGGCAGCCGCAGGCTGGTCAGCCGGCGCTTCTTGAAGTACCGCTGGTACTCGTCGAGATGGACGGCGAGCCAGGCCGTGACCTCGTCGCGCAGGGCGTGGTGCTTGAGGGCCTGCATGCAGTAGCCGACGGCCCGCACCAGCGGCGCCAACTCCTCGGCGAGACGCCCCAGTTCGAGCGGCTCACCGACCTTGTCCTGCTCCGCGTCCGGCAGGATCGCGTCGATCACGGTGAGCGGGATGCGGTTGCTGTTCTCGTACGGCGTGATGCGTTCGAGGAGCAGTCCGGTGCCGACCCGGGCGACGGGGATGTCGTAGAAGGCGGCGGCCGTCATCAGCGCCGTGGAGAAGCAGCCGATGACCAACTGCGGGCGGAGATGGGCGAAGACGGTCTCGGCGAGGACCGGCTCGCGCAACACGGTGAGGCGGACGCCGAGTTGGGCGGCCGCCTCCTCAAGTGACTTGCTGTAGACGGCCGGTGCGCTGGGGTGGGGCTTGAACAGGATGTCCTGGTGGCCCGCCTTCGCCGCCGCGCGCAGCATCCGGACGTGGAGCTGCTCCTCCTCGTCCTGGGTGATCAGGTCGATGGCGGAGAGGTACTGGCCGAGCATCACGGCCGTCGGCCGGTGCTCGCTCGGCAGCTTGTCGGCGAGGATCGAGGCGCCCTCCTCGCCGATCTGGGCGAGGACGTCGACGATCGCCTCGTTCGGGATCGGCTGCGGCTCGACCCCGTACTCGGACAGCAGCATCGGCCGCAGCCCGGGTATCAGGTCGAGGTGCAGCACGCGGGCGATGCGGCTGTTGAGGTTGTGCGGGATGCGGTTGCGGGTGGGGCCGTAGCTCATCAGGCCGTCCGCGTACACATGCACCGGGCTGTCGGCGAAGATGTCGGCGACCGCGCGGGAGGGGTTGGCCTGGATCGACTCGCAGGCGATCTCCACGTCCTCGTCGCCGAGGTTCCAGGCCAGGCGTACGGCCTTCTCCCACAGGGAGGCGTCCTGGGCGCGCGGGGACCAACCGGCCGGGTGGAACGGGGTGATGAACTCGTTCCACGAGCGCACCTCGTCGAACTCGGGACGCAGCTTCTCGAAGCCGGGCATCCGGTCCAGCGGGGTGCCGACCTCGGGGACCGCGGCGGTGTTGCTGACCACGAGGATGCGGCGGTGGGCCGTACGGGGGCCGAAGAAACCGGCGCGGATCGCGGCGGTGACGGTCGCGGCGGCGTACTGCGTGGCCGAGAAGAAGATCTGCGTCGTGCCGCTGGTGCCGCCGCTCGTACCGTTCGTGCCGCTCATGCCGCGACTCCCTTCATGCCACCGCGGATGCGCCGCAGCGTGTGCACGCGTTCCTCGCCCATGCCGACGAGCGCTTCGTTGAGTTCGGTCTCCGTCATCCGGCCGAGCGCCTCGGCCGCCATCTGCCGCAGCTTGGCGTGCACGCTGCGCTCGAACCGGCCCCGGTCCAGGAGCTGGTGGGCGATGACGACGCAGTAGTTGCGCAGCGCCTTCTTGCGCAGCTTCCCGGCCTCCGGGTCGTCGGCGAGTTCGGCGAGGACCAGGTCGAAGGAGCGGAAGAAGTCGAGCTGGCGGACATCGCCGATCTGCGTCAGCGAACCGGCCAGGCCCCGGCGGTAGAACACCCCGCGCAGACTGGCGGCGACGTAGGACTCCGCCTTGCGGTGCAGCTCCCAGATCCAGGGGCGGTCCTCGGCGGTGCGCAGTCCGTCGTGGAAGCGCAGCAGGCCCCGGTCAAGGAGGCGGCGGTGGTAGATGCCGGCCCAGGCGTACGGGTAGTCGACCATGGTGGTGTCGTCGACGGGCAGGATCGAGCTGCGCGGGTCGAGCGGGGTGTGGCGGCGGCCCTCGGGAGAGCGCTGGATGCCCCGCTCGACGCCGGTGACGGTGACATGGTCGGTGCGGACGAAGTCGACGTCGAAGCGCTCGATGACGTCCACCAGGTCGGCCAGATAGCCCGGCGCGAGCCAGTCGTCGCCGTCGAGGAACGTGAGGTAGCGGCCTTCGGACTGGTCGATCCCGGTGTTGCGGGCGGTGGCCAGGCCGCCGTTCTTCTCGTGCCGGATGACCCTGCTGTTCGGCAGCCGCTGGGTCAGCTCCAGGAGAGCCTCATAGGTCTTGTCCTTGGTCGAGCGGTCCTCGACGAACAGGAACTCGAACTCGTCCCTCGCGTTGTTGATGAGGCTCGTCACCGTTTCCGGGACATACGCCTCGATGTTGTAGCAAGGGACGATCACGGACAGTTTCGGGGGGCGGTTGGTCACGCGTACACCTGGGCTCTCTCCGGGGCGGATTCTTGTGACCGTAGGAGATGTTCCACGCCGGATATCAACCCTGCCGGGGCCAACAGGTGAACGCACGGTAACGGCCCGGCCTCTTCGGGCGTTCACCTGACGCCGAAACGGACCTCGACACCCGCGACGAGCAGGTCCAGCCCCTCCTCGAAGTGCTTTTCGTAGTCCTCGAAGATCTCCGCGCCCGCGGCCGCCGAAAGGGGGAAGTCGGCCAGCATGCGAGCCCGTTCGTCCACGTCGTACCCCTCACGGCGCTCGTCCGGCAGGAGCTGCACGCCCTGCTCCTCACTCACGAACCCGATCGTGTAGAGGTACGACGTCGAGGTCGCGCGGACCGCCTGGGCGAGGGTGAAGCCGGCCTCGGTGAACAGGCGCAGGGTGCGCTCCATCTCCACGGCGTGCAGGGTGCCGGTGAAGCGCGAGCCGCTGAAGACCTTGGCGCCGTCGCGGTAGCCGAGCAGCGCGGTGCGCAGGGCGCGGTTGGACTTCAGCAGGTGCTCCTGCCAGGTGCCGCCGGGATTGGTCGCGGAGTCGGCGACCATCCGGCGGTACATCTCCGTGGCCATCTCGTCGAGCAGCGCCTGCTTGTCCTTGAAGTGCCAGTACAGCGCGGGCGCCTTGACGTCCAGCTCCTTGGCGATGGCACGCAGCGAGAGCCCGTCGAGGCCGACCTCGTTCAGCAGCCTCAGGGCGGTGTCCGCGACGCGCTTGCGGTCCAGGGGGGTGCGGCGTTCCGTATTCACGCTTGACAGCTTAACAGCGTTAAGGGCACTCTGACGGACGTCGGAACTTAACAGCGTTAAGGAGAGTGTGATGATGACGGAACAGACGCGACAGACGGACGTACTGATCGTCGGCGCGGGCCCGACCGGCCTCGCCCTCGGGATCGACCTGGCCCGGCGTGGGGTGGACGCACTGGTCGTGGAGAAGGCGGAGGCGCTCTTCCCCGGCTCGCGCGGCAAGGGCATCCAGCCGCGCACGATGGAGGTCTTCGACGACCTCGGCGTGATCGACGCGATCCTCGCCAAGGGCGGACGCTACCCGGTCGGCGCGGTCTGGCAGGACGGCCGGAAGGTCGGCGAGCACCAGATGTTCGAGCCGTCCGACAAGGAGCCCGACACGCCCTACGGCGAACCGTGGATGGTGCCGCAGTGGCGCACTCAGGAGATCCTCTTCGCCCGGCTGACGGAGCTGGGCGGAAAGGTGGCCTTCGGACGGGAGGTCACCGGCTTCACTCAGGACGCGGACGGCGTGACGGTCGGCTTCGCCTCCGGCGCTCCGGTCCGCGCGCGGTACGTGGTCGCCGCCGACGGCGGTCGCTCGGCGGTCCGCCGGACGGTGGGGATCGCCATGACGGGCGGTGGGGGTGCCCCCGCTCGAGCGAATTCGAGAGTGGGGGAGGTCGACCCGAGCCCGATGCTGGTCGCGGACGTCCGGATCACCGGCCTCGACCGCGACAGCGTGCATGTCTTCCCGCCGCGCGGGGACGGGGGCTTCCTCGCGATCTTCCCGCTGGCCGGCACCGAGGACTTCCAGATCTCGGCCCAGTTCCCGGAGGGCACGGACATCGACCTCTCCCTCGACGGCATCCGCAAGACCGTGGCACAGCGCACCCACCTCGCCGCCGAGGACGTGACCGAACTGCGCTGGGCCTCCAATTTCCAACCCCGAGCCGCTCTCGCCGAGCGCTTCCGCACCGGGCGGGTCTTCCTCGCCGGGGACGCGGCGCACGTCCACTCGCCGGCCGGCGGGCAGGGCCTCAACACCAGCGTCCAGGACGCCTACAACCTCGGCTGGAAGCTCGGCGCGGTGCTGCGCGACGGCGCCCCCGAGTCCCTCCTCGACACCTACGAGGAGGAGCGGCTGCCCAACGCCGCCGACATGCTCGGCCTGTCCACCCGCGTCCACCGCGGCGAGATCCAACGCGGCAAGGCCACCCAGCAACTCGGCCTCGGCTACCGGGATCGCTCCCTCTCGGTGGAGACCCGCACGAACCTGCCCGAGGACGCGCTTCAGGCGGGCGACCGCGCCCCGGACCGCATGGTCAACGGCGTCCGTCTCTTCGACACCTTCCGCGGCCCGCACTGGACCTTGCTGGCTCTGGGCACGGAGGCACCGGCGCGCGTCGGCGAACAGGTGCACGTCGTAGCGGGCCCCGCCGTCGAGACGTACGGCACGGGCGTCTTCCTGATCCGCCCGGACGGTTACGTGGGCTGGGCGGGCGAGAGCGCGGAGGGGTTGGCGGAGTACATGACCCGGCTCGGGCTGGTCTAGGGCCTGCTCGGCGGATCAAGCCGCAGACGCGGGGCCTGGCACGCGCCAGCCGCACGCACCGGACCCCGGTCATCGGCGGCGGGCAGACCCCGCCGATCCGCCGGACAGGCCTACGCGCTGGCCAGCGTCAGCTTCACCGCGAAGCCCAGGAACAGGGCGCCCGCCGCCGAGGTCGCCGCCGCCGCGAGGCGGCTGCGGCGGCGGAAGGCCGAGGCCAGTTTCGTGCCGCCGAAGATCAGGGCGGTGAGGTAGAGGAAGCTCGCCAGTTGGGCGAAGGCGCCGAGGACGACGAAGGAGATGGCGGGGTAGGCGTACCCCGGGTCGACGAACTGCACGAAGAAGGCGACGAAGAACAGGATCGCCTTCGGGTTGAAGAGGCTCACCACGAAGGCACGCCGGTACGGCCGTTCGTCGGCGCTCTCGGCGACGGTGCCCGCCGCGACCGCCGCCCGCTCCTTGCGGCTCCGCCACATCGTCCGGGCGGCCCGCAGCATCCCCACGGCCAGCCAGGTCAGATAACCGGCCCCCGCGTACTTCACGATCCCGAACAGCAGGGCGTTGGCCTGGAGCAGCGAGGCGACCCCGGCGGCGGAGAGCGTCATCAGCACGGTGTCACCGCACCACACACCCGCGGCGGCGGTGTACCCGGCCCGGATCCCGCGCCGGGCGGCGACCGAGATGACGTACAGCGAGTTGGGACCGGGCAGCAGGACGATCAGGACCAGGCCGGCCAGGTAGGTGGGGAGGTCTATGACACCGAACATGAGCACGAGTCTCGCACGGGATCCGGCGGCTCAGAAGGTGTCGTTCGGGACGTACGTCCCCCACACCTCCCGCAGCGCACCGCACACCTCCCCCACCGTCGCCCGCGCCCGCAGCGCGTCCTTCATCGGGTACAGCACGTTGTCGGTACCCTCCGCCGCCTTCCGCAGCGCGCCCAGCGCCGAGTCCACCGCCCTCGCGTCCCGTTCGGCGCGCAGTTGCGCGAGCCGGGCGGCCTGCCGGGCCTCGATCGCCGGGTCGACGCGGAGCGGTTCGTACGGTTCCTCCGCGTCCAGCCGGAAGCGGTTCACGCCGACGACGACCCGTTCGCCCGCGTCCGCCTCCTGGGCGATCCGGTACGCGCTGCGCTCGATCTCGCCCTTCTGGAAGCCGTGTTCGATGGCGCCGACCGCGCCGCCGAGGTCCTCGACCCGCCGCATCAGGTCGAGCGCGGCCGCCTCGACGTCGTCGGTCAGCGACTCGACGGCGTACGAGCCCGCGAAGGGGTCCACGGTGGCGGTGACATCCGTCTCGTACGCCAGCACCTGCTGGGTTCGCAGCGCCAGGCGGGCGCTCTTGTCCGTCGGGAGCGCGATCGCCTCGTCGAAGGAGTTGGTGTGCAGGGACTGGGTGCCGCCGAGCACCGCGGCCAGGCCCTGGACGGCGACCCGGACGAGGTTCACCTCCGGCTGCTGAGCGGTGAGTTGGACGCCGGCGGTCTGGGTGTGGAAGCGCAGCATGAGCGACTTGGGGTTCTTCGCGCCGAACTCCTCCCGCATCACCCGGGCCCACATACGCCTGGCCGCACGGAACTTGGCGACCTCTTCGAGAATCGTCGTACGCGCCACGAAGAAGAAGGACAGCCGGGGTGCGAAGGAGTCGACGTCCAGGCCTGCCGCGACCGCCGTACGGACGTACTCGATGCCGTCGGCGAGGGTGAAGGCGATCTCCTGCGCGGGCGAGGCGCCGGCCTCCGCCATGTGGTAGCCGGAGATCGAGATCGTGTTCCACTTCGGGATCTCGGCCCCGCAGTACCGGAAGATGTCCGCGGTCAGCCGCAGCGACGGCTTCGGCGGGAAGATGTACGTCCCGCGCGCGATGTACTCCTTCAGCACGTCGTTCTGGATCGTGCCGGTCAACTGCCCTGCCGCTACGCCGTGTTCCTCGCCGACGAGCTGGTACATCAGCAGGAGGAGGGCGGCCGGGGCGTTGATCGTCATCGAGGTGGAGACCCGGTCCAGCGGGATGCCGTCGAACAGCACCCGCATGTCGTCCACCGAGTCGACGGCGACGCCGACCTTGCCGACCTCGCCGTGCGCGAGGGGCGCGTCGGAGTCGTGGCCCATCTGGGTGGGCAGGTCGAAGGCGACGGACAGTCCCGTCGTGCCGTGGTCGATCAACTGCCGGTAGCGGGCGTTGGACTCCGCCGCCGTACCGAAGCCGGCGTACTGGCGCATCGTCCAGGGCCGTCCCGTGTACATCGACGGATACACGCCCCGGGTGAAGGGATACTCCCCCGGCTCGCCCAGTCGCTCGGCCGGATCCCAGCCGGCGAGGGCCTCGGGACCGTAGACGGGTTCGATCGGCGTTCCACTCTCGGTGGACCTGGCACTGCCCGATTCGCGCACCATGGTGTGCACCTCCGTTCCCCACCATGCCGCGCCGTTCGCGGCCCGTCATCCGGGGGTACGTGTCCGGGTGACACCGGTGAGACGGCGGGGGGCTGGGATGCGTACTAGGGCCTGTCTGACAATTCCCGTCGTCCGCCCGGAGGGCGGGCTCGGTGCCCGCCGCGGAAGCGGCCGATGTCTCAGAAGGTGCGTGCTCGCGGTGTGCCGGGCGTGGACCCACGTACTGGACGTACTTGGGGCTGCGCCCGGTGCGGCGAGAGTACGTGCATGGCGTCGCCGGGCAGACGGGAATTGTCGGACAGGCCCTAAGGGCATGGGGAGAGCGATCGCCGCGTCGGCGGCCCTGTCGGCCCTGCTGGCGGTGTGCGGCTGCACGGCGCAGGGCACGGACGCGGACGGCGGACACCACCTGCCGGTGCACATCGAGCTGCCGGGCGGCGATGCCAAGCCCTCGGCCACGGCGAGCACCCCGAGTTCCGCGCCGGCCGCGAACGTCCTGTGGTCGCGCGGCGACAGCGGCCCGGACGTACGCGAGTTGCAGGCGCGGCTACGGCAGGTCGACTGGCTCTTCGACGGGCCGACCGGGACCTACGACGACCTCACCGAGCAGGCCGTCGCGGGTTTCCAGGGCAAGCGCGGGCTGCCGAAGACCGGCCGGACCGACAAGGTCACCTGGCAGCGGCTGCGGGGCATGACGCACGAGCCGGGCAAGTGGGAGCTGTATCTGATGGGCGGCCAGCCGGCCGGGGCGCCCGACCCGCGGTGTCTGACCGGGCGGGTGCTGTGCATCGACAAGACGACCCGCACCCTGCGCTGGATGATCGACGGCCGGACGGTGTCGACGATGTCGGTGCGGTTCGGCGCGCAGTACACCCCGACCCGCGACGGTGTGTTCCACATCTACTGGAAGGCGCGGAACTGGGTGTCCACCCTCTACCACTCCCCCATGCCGTACGCGATGTTCTTCAGCGGCGGCCAGGCGGTGCACTTCTCGTACGACTTCTCGGCCCGGGGTTACGCGGGCGGTTCGCACGGCTGCGTCAACGTACGGGACGAGGCGGCGATCGCGAGTCTGTTCGCTCAGGTGCGGACCGGCGACAAGGTCGTCGTCTACTGGTGACGGCCCTCGGTCGGTGAGGTGTGGGGCGCGGGCGGGACCGGGGGAACGTGTCCCGCCCGCGCCGTGTGCACGAGCCGTAGGTACGGGGGGAACCCCGGCTCTGTGCGGTGGCCGATGACCAGTCGGCTCACTCAGTACTGCGCCACGGCGGCCGAAAACGTCACACCCCGCGTGAAAAAAATTCCACGGCTCGCGAAAGCGCAGGTCAGATGCGGTCTTCGGGTTCAGAGCGCGCTGTACGTCGGACTCGGGTCCGGTGTCCGGTGGGTCGTGGTGGCGGACGCGCCGTTGTCCTGGTGCCCGCCGTTCCCGCTGCCACTGTCACCACTGCTGCCGCTGCCGCCCGGGGCGATCGGGTTCATGTGGCTGTTGTCGACACCCTGGTCGCCGCCCTGGGCGCCACCGTTCGTGACGCTGCCGCTGGCACCGTTACCACTGTCACCCTTGTCACCCTTGTCGCCTTTGCCACCCTTGTCGTCCGTGCCGTTCTTGTCGTCCGTGCCGGAGCCGCCGCTCTTGAGGAGGCCCTTGCAGTACGTCCCCACGTGGGACGTACCGCCCGCCGCGCCCGCCAGGGTGCGCTTGCGGCCGGCGTCCAGGGACTTGCCGTCGCGGAGGGCACGGCAGGACGAGGTGAGACCGCTCCCCCCGTTGCCGGCTCCGGCGGACTTGTCGTCACCGGCCCCGGCGGAGGGCGTGGAGTCGGTGCCGCTGCCGGCGGCCTCGCCGGAGGAGTCGTCGGAACCGCCGCTCGTGGCGGGCGTGTCCGAGCCGCCGGTGCCGCTCGGCGAGGGCGAGCCGAAGGGGTGGTCGGGGGTCGCCTCCGCGGAGATCGAGGCGGCGGGCGCCGGGTGGTCGTCGAACGGTGTCGGCAGCACGCCGGTACCGGCCGCGGCCGCGACCCCGCCGATCATCCCGACGGCGACCGCGGCGGTCAGCCCGAACCGCACGGGTCTGCCCCAGCGGGAGCCCGGGACGGCCGGGGCAGGCCGCCCGAGCCGGACCAGCCCCGCGTCGGAGGACTGGGCACGGCCGGGCCGGCCGAGGGCGAACCGCTCGACATCGTTGCCGTTGCGCGTCGCCCGGAAGGCGGCCAACGCGGCTTCCTCGCCCGGGAGTTCGACCTTGGCGGGCGAAGGGTCCACGGACAGCGCGCCGAGGGCCTTGGCGAGCCGCTCGGCTTGCGCGCGGTCGGCCGGGTCGACGGCTTCGAGGGACTCACCGCGCAGCAGCAGCTCGGCGGTCTCGCGGTCCAGCCATCGGTCGGGGGTCCGCCCCGCGGCGGAACCGCCCGCGGATTCGGTGTCCCCCGGAAAAGCAGAGCGCTCGTCGGCCATCACATGTCCTTCTGCGTCCGCGCGCGCGTATGCGTCACAGTGGCGGACGTCACCGCGCGGTCGCGCGGGTCTCGCTGGGGTGGCAGGGCGTCGAGGGCGGCGGCCGACTCCGGGTCGCCGCCGAGCAGTTCCGCGAGCCGCTTCAGGCCGCGGTGCGCGGCCGTACGGACGGCGCCGGGCCGCTTGCCGAGGGTCTCCGCGGCGGTCTTGGCGTCGAGGCCCATGACCACCCGCAGGACGACGGCCTCCGCCTGGTCCTGCGGAAGCTGGGCGATGAGCGAGAGGGTGCTGCCGGTGGCCAGCGCCTCGATGGCCTCGCCGGCGGTGTCGGACTCGGCGGCGCGGCCGGTCAGTTCGGTCTCGTCGCCGCCTATCGCGGGGCGGCGGCCACGCATCCGTATGTGGTCCAGGGCGCGGTTGCGGGCGATCCGGGCGGCCCATCCCCGGAAGCGGTCCGCGTCCCCGTCGAACCGGTCCAGGTCACGGGCGATCTGCAGCCAGGCCTCGGACGCGACATCCTCGGCGTCCGGATCGCCGACCAGCGTCCGTACGTATCCGAGCAACCGCGGGTGCACCGCGCGGTACACAGTACGGAAAGCGGTCTCGTCCCCGTCCTGTGCCGCAAGCACCGCGGCGGTCAGCTCCGCGTCGTCCCCCAGCACGTGGTCCCTCGAAGTCGATGGTCGCGGCCGCACTCCGGCGCGAAAGGCACGTTACGACCTGAAACTGCTCCTCGTCCATGTCCGTACAAGGTGCAACTACTTGGTTCCGGGGTGCGGTGTGACAGAAAACGCAGTCATGGCGCTGTAGAAGGTACGGGCCGCCGCGCGGCCCGTACCGCGCGACGGCCGGGGCCTCTCCTGTGGGGGGTGGCGGCTCCGGCCGTCTCCGCGTTTCAAAGGCTCTGGCCTGGGGCTTTGCCCGGATTCCGCGACCAACGCGTGACCAGCGGGCCAGACACCTCATGCGATCGTCCCGAGCATCCGATGCGCCGAGCCGTCCCGGATGCCGGCTTGCGGTTCTCTCTGCCCGGCGCTTGCCGTAGAGGGCCCTCACGCGGCCCGGTGAGTGGTGCCTCACGTTCGCGGAGCCCTCCACGGCTCCTCGCCCGCGCAAGGCGGCACCTACACGGCTGCTACTCGATCGGCGACGACCGAAGGGTGCCACGACCGGTTCCCGTCCCCGCCCCCGTCCGTACGTACGTAGAGGATTACGTACTTTCACCGATGGATTCGTGACTGCGCTTTGCGATGGTGGTGACGCCATTGGCCGTAGGCAAAATGCACTCGCGCGGCGAGATGGGGTACGGGGCCCGGTGGTGCAGGTACCGGGGTCTTGGCGGCGGGACCTTGCTTGACCCCTTTGACGGATCAGCAGGTCACGGCGGCCTGGTCGGCCATGGCGAAGACCGCCCGGGCGCAGCTTCCCAAGCTGCGTTCCTGAGCGGCGGCGGACCGACCGGAAAGTTCCAACGAAAGGGTGAGCAGTCCGTGGAAAAAATGTCAGAGCTGCGGCAAAGCTACGCACTACTGCTCGGCTGCCTCATCGAGGCAAAGTCCAGCGGTACCCTCATCACCACGAAATGGCAATACAATAGAATATCGTCGCCCACATATGTGCGACCCGAAAATGGCGACACTTCGGCCAAGATGGAATGTCCACGCTGCAAACAAATATTCACCGTCAGAGTGGAAAGCCTGAAGAAGGCTACGGTGAAGAGCCGTACCTACACGGTCGTCGGCGCCGTTCTCGCGGTGTCACTGCTGGTATGGCTGCCTATGCTGGTTCACTTCGGCGGCCAAACAGTCGACGAGGACGCGGCCTCCTCGGCCATCCTGACAGTGGGCAGCCTCGTCGTCCTGACGGCCGTCTCACTCTTTGTCGGTCTACCTCTCTACCTCAGCGGCCGCAAATACTCGGGCATCAAGAAACTGCGACTCGTAAAATCTGACGGCTCTGTGTCTATGTTGACGAGAGGCCACAAACTCCCCTAGTACTCCAGCCGTACATCGTGATCTCCATGGTTGAAAGGCGGGTTGTCGCTGGTAATGACTGTGGCGGGCGCGAGCTTGGCGGCGTCGGCCAGGTCAACCAGCGGAGGCGGCGGGCGATTTCGCGGACGGGCTGGGCTGCCGGAGCGGTGCACAGGCGCTGGATCCCGTTGCAGGTCAGCGGGATCAGTCCACCGGGACTGGTCCGTCGTCGGTGGGGGCCTGTTCGCGGCGTTCGAGGGAGGTGGTGACGGCGAGGAAGGCATGGGCGAGTAGGGCGAGGGTGACCCAGCGGTGCCAGGAGTCCCAGCGCCGCACTTGTTCACGGACGCCCCCCATGGCGTGGTCGATCTCGTCCGGGTGATCAACGGAGGCAACCGTCTCCGCAGCGCCGTGCACCCGCGTGATCGCGATCTTGCCTGGTCAGCCGCTACTGCAGTGATGCCGCACGCGATGCGTAACGCCGCCGCGCCGGAGATCATCAACCTGCCGAACACAGCCGTGCGCAAGACTTGGTCGCTTGACAATGTTGTGTGACTAAGTCGAGTGACCTACCATGTTTTCATGACTACTTTCTCCACGCGGGACATCCCCGCCATGACCGGCCGCACCGTGATCGTCACCGGTGCCAACAGTGGCATCGGACGTGCGGCCGCCACAGCGCTCGCCGCCAAGGGCGCGCGCATCGTCCTCGCCGTGCGCGACACCGACAAGGGTCACGCCGCCGCGGCGCAGATGACCGGCACTACCGAGGTCCGCGGGCTCGATCTCGCAAACCTTGACTCGATCAGGGAGTTCGCCGCCGGGTGGGACGGCGAGATCGATCTGCTCATCAACAACGCCGGGATCATGATCCCGCCCAAGTCGCTGACCGCTGACGGCTTCGAGCTGCAGTTCGGGACCAACCACCTCGGCCACTTCGCTCTCACCAACCTGCTGCTGGAGCACGTCACCGGACGGGTGGTGACGGTGTCCTCGTCGGGGTACCGCTTCGGCGCGATCGACTTCGACGACCTGCAGTGGGAGCGGCGGCCCTACAAGGTGTGGGCTGCCTACGGGCAGTCCAAGCTCGCCAACCTGCTGTTCACCGCGGAACTACAGCGCAAGCTGATCGGCGTCGGCTCAAGCGTCAAGGCGACCGCCGCGCACCCCGGCTACGCCGCCACGAATCTCCAGTTCCATTCCGGGAACCGCGCGATGGACGCAATCAGCGCGATCGGCAACCGCCTCCTCGCCCAGGACGCAGACGGCGGGGCGCTGCCGACGCTGTACGCGGCGGTCCATGACATTCCCGGCAACAGCTACGCCGGACCGGCTCGCTTCCTGGAGTGGCGTGGCGGAGCCAAGCTGGTCAAGCGGACCGCCGCGGCCGAGGACATGGACGTCGCCCGCCGACTGTGGGAGGTCTCCGAGCAGCTGACCGACGTCCGCTTTCCCTTGAGCGCGCAGGATCCGTCGGCCAACGGCAAGGTCACGAACGAGGTGGTGTCGTCCACGAAGGCCGATCACTGGCTGAACCGGCGTGGATGAGCGGCCTTCACGACGTTGCGCTCAAGCGGCCGGTGGCCAGCGCGATGGTCGCCGCCCGCAGGTGGCTCAGCTGGAGATTCGCCGGTTCGTCTTCACCTTCGGTGAGGTAGTACAGGATGAGCCCGTCGAACCCGGCGAGGAAAAACCGTGCTACTACCTCCGGCTCCACCGCCGGTTCGAGCCCGCTGCCGCTCGCGGCTTCGCCGACCAGGCGCGTGACGATCGCGGTGACATTGCGGGTGTGCTCGATCGTCGCCTCGTGCAGGTACGGATCGCGCAGCGCGAAGGCCGTCAGCTCGGTGAGGAGCAGGTACCGGTCACGTTGTGCCCGCACGCTCTGCCAGAGCACATCGATCCAGGTGCCCAGCGTCTCCTCGAAGCCCAGCTCGGCCGGCACGACCTGTTCCACCTGTGCGACCTGTGACCGAGTGAGTTCTTCCAGCACCGCCCGGTAAAGCTCCTGCTTGGTACCGAACGTGTAGTGCACGGTCGCCTGCGCGACGCCGAGCTCGGCCGCAACCGCTCGGGTGCTGCCAGCGCTGATGCCTTCGCGTGCCATCAGTTTGATCGCTGCCTGCACCAGTTGAGGTCGCCGCTCCGCGACCGGAGTATGAGCCATCGACGCACTATAGCCGACTTCGTCGTAAGACCTGGTCGACTGGCATAGTCGATCAACATTGTCGCTTGACCAGGCGGTGCCGGCGTACTGGCGCTGGGCAGCGACAGTGTGCGTCCCCTTCTCCACTTGGCGCGGCCGAGCACATGTTGCATGCCGTCCGGACCGGCCTCCCCAGCCCACTCAGCGATGCTCCAGCAGTTCTTGCGCGGCAGGTCCGACAGCAGCCCCAACACCAAGTCCCGTACACGACGACGCTGTGACCTGCGGCCACTGCCTGATCTTCAGGCTTCACACACCGATGATCAGCGGTGGCCGTACTGGTCTCTCAGCCGACCCTCACCAGGAGGATCGCGATCTACGGCTGGAGTACTGGCCTCGATCTTCCACCGAGCATCTGGGCGCCGACCACAACCTCATCCTGAGCGTTGGCTCGCTGCCGCAGCACTGGCTAGGGCCTGTTGCGAAAGTCCCGTCGTCCGCCCGGAGGGCGGGCCCGGCGGCGTACGGTGCGTGCTCTCGGCGTGCCCGGCGTAGGCCCTCGTACTGGACGTACTTGGGTCTGCGCCGGGTGCGGCGAGAGTGCGTGCCGGGCGTCGGCGGGCAGGCGGGACTTTCGCAACAGGCCCTAGGGCCCGTCCGGCGTCCGGCGGGCCATCAGCGCCGCCAGCGCGACGCGGGAGGCGACGCCGGTCTTGCGGTAGATCTTGGATATGTGGGTCTCGACCGTGCGACGGCTGATGTAGAGCCGGGCGGCGATCTCCTGGGTGGTGAGGCCCTCGGCGACCAGTTCGGCGATCTCCGTTTCCCGCGCGGTCAGCGCGGCGAGCACCTGTTGCGGACCGGTGGCCGCGTCGGTCACGGGCGGCCGTATCGTTTCGGCCAGGCCGACCAGCATGCGGGCGCCCCCCGCGGAGGCCAGCTGATGGCCCCTGAGCCAGGCGGCCTCGGCGGACGCGCCGCCGTCGGCGGAGGCCGGGAGCGAGGCGGCGAGCAAGGAGGAGTACGCCTCCCAGATCACGGCGCCGCACTGGGCGCTGGTCTCGGCGGCGGACGCGAACAGCCCGGCCGCCGCGGTCGTGTCGCCGCGGCTCAGTGCGACATGGCCGGCGCAGCGCATCGCTGCCGAGCGTTGCACGGGCAGTGCGAGCTGCTCCCCTTCCTTCCAGGCCCGCTCGGCCCAGATCCGGGCGGAATCGGCGTCACCGGTGGCGAGGGCCGCGACCACCAGGGCCTCCAGGAGGACGGGGCGCATCGAGGGCTGCAGCCGATCCAACCCGTTCCCGCCCGCGTGGAGCAGGGCGTCCCGTGCCCGCTGTGGGTCGCCGCTGATGAGGGCCGCGTAGCCGAGCGTGGACCACGCGATCGACGCCCACCAGTTGTCGCCCGGACCGGCCGCGGCCGCGGTGACGGCTTCCTCGGCGGCGGCGAGCGGACGCGGATCGCCGAGTGGGCAGGCCTCCACCAGCACATGGGTCTTGGTCCCGAGGACGAACGCGAGCAACTCGTCGCTGCCGATGCCGCGGGCGATGTCCTCGGCCTCCTCCGCCAGCTCCAGCGCCGACGGCAGCCGACAGGTCTGGATCCGTACGTGCGCCTTGCACAGGAGCAGGTGGGGCAGGAGGTAGATCTGGCCGGTGCGCCGGGCTATGGCAAGGCCGCGGTCCGTGTGCCGTTCGGCGTCGGCGAAGCGATTCATGAACGCTTCCGCCCAGCCCAGTCTCCCCAGCGCCTCGCACAGACCGGTCAGGTCGCTGTCGGGCAGCGCGTCCACGATCCCGGCGGCCTGACGGGCGAATCCGCCGGCCGCGGTCATGTCCCCTTCGTACGCCTCCCCCAGGGCGCAGACCGCCACTGCTCCCGCCTCGGCGACCTCGTCCCCGAGGGCACGGGCCACCGAGAGCGTTCTGGCGATCTCGGCCCGTACGGTCGGATACGGGGTGTGATGCGGCGCCGAGGACCCCAGTTCCATCCCCAGGGCGACCATGGCGGACGGTGAGGGCTCCGGACTCCGGGACAGTTCGCGACGCAGCAGGGCGACGGCCTCCGCGTACCGTCCGAGGTGGCGTTCCATCACGGCGCAGAGCACCACCGCCGACGCCCGCGACCCGGTGTCGGTGGCGGTGTCGTCGTGCCGGCCCGCCAGGGCGATCACCTCGTGCAGCAGGTCCCGGCTCTCCCGCAGGCCGCCGCACACGCCCAGCGCGCGGGCCCGCAACAGCATCAGATCCCGCCGGCGCGCCCGGTGCTCGGGGGTGTGCGGCAAGTGCCGGAGCACCACCTCCAGCCAGTGCGCGCTGCTGGCCGGAGCCGTCTGCTCGGCCTGCTTCGCGGCCTCGGTCAGCACGGCGGTGGCCTGCGGGTCCCAGCCGGTCAGCGAGCGCTCCGCGTGGTGCGCCCGCTCGGCCAACGGAGCGCCGGTGCGGGCCAGTTCGACAGCGGCCAGGCGATGGATCCCGGTGCGCACCCAGGGGTCGGTGCTGTCGTGGACGAGGGTCCGCAGCACCGGATGGCGCAGGGTCAACCGGCCCTGGGCACCGGTACGGAGCAGGTCACGCCGGGCCAGGATGCCCAGATCGGCGTTGAGTTCGGCATCGGTACGGCCGGTGACCAGGGCGAGCATGGAGGGCGTGGCGTGGTCGCCCAGTGCGGTGACCGCCTCGACGACATGGCGTTGCTCCCGCGTCAGCGGTGTCAGCTCGTCCAGGAGCAACGATCCCAGCCCGGCCTTGGAGAGTCTGCGCATCGGCGCGCCCGCGCGATGCGCCTGCAGCAGGGTGAGGAAGTACAGCGGATTGCCCTCACAGGCGGCGTAGAGTTCCAAAGCCTCGCCGCGTGGCAGGTCCGGCGTCAGCCCTTCGACGCAGTCGTGTTCCGCGAGCGGGCCGAGTGCCATCCGGAGTACGGCTCCGGTGTCGACCCCGCGGGTGAGCGCCGCGTCCAGCGGGACGGGGGTCTGGCGGGCGCGGCGTGCCACGACGACGACAACGGAAGCACCCACGGGGTGCCGGACGAGATGGTCGAGCAGTTCCAGTGATGCCGGGTCCGCCCAGTGCATGTCGTCGAGCGCCACCAACAGCCCCGAGCCGCCCATCCGGTTCAGCAGTCCGGCCATTGCCCGGTGAAGCCCGAAGCGGTCGATCTCGCTCCGCCCCGGCGAAGGCTCACGCGCGGCGCCGTACAGCACGGGTGCGACCTCGGCGAGCGCCGGAAAGGCCGCCAACACTCGCGGATCGAGGTCGGCGACCGCATCGGTGAAGGGCTGGAACGGGATGTGCTGTTCGTACTCCGTCGCCCTGCCCCGTAGCACCGTCATCCCGCGCTGCCCGGCCCGCGAGCAGAACTCGCCCATCAGCCGGCTCTTGCCGATACCGGCCTCACCGGTGATGTCGACGACGGCCGGCCCGCCGCCGCCCTTCCGCATCTCGTCGAGCACATGGTCGAGCCGCCGGATCTCCGCCGACCGGCTCACCAGCGGAGCGCGGTGCCCGCCGGCCGCATGTTCGCCATACGGCTCAGCCACGTGCCCTCCCAAGAGTCCTGCTGCCTGGGAGATTTCTATCGCACGCCGGCGACAGCACCGGACCGAGGAACTGGCGCTGGTGGAACCGCTGGGATCGCGGTGCGCGGCGCCGGCCGACGTTGTCTCCTTCGACAAATAACGGCTCCGGCCGTCTCCGCGATCCGCGCCGTCCTGGACCGGTGACATCCTGTTCTGGCCAATCCGCCAGGAGAGGGCAAGATCGGCCACGGTGGCAGACAGTGGGTGACCATAATCTGCACCGTCCCTGAAACGGCCCAGGCGCAGGAGGTTGCGGTATGCGGCAGTCGCCCCGCCAGGACCAGGATCTGCTGAGGTTCCGGTCGACGGATGTGGACGAGGCCCGGCACGTCATCGAGGAACGCTTCTACGCCAACTTCATCGACGTGCGCGACGGCGGCGCCGAGTTCATGGCCCGCTACGACATCGCCACGCTCGGTCCGCTCACCTTCGGATGTCTCGCGTTCGGCGCGGAGGTGCGCATACGGTTCGGGGAACTCGGCTCCTACCACGTGGACATCCCGCTGGCCGGCCGCCTGGCCTGGCGCCAGGGGACGCACACCAAGGCGGTGGCGACCACCGCGAGCGCGGCCGTCTTCCAGCCGTACGGCGACACGACCCTGGACCGGGTGAGCACCGACTGCTCCATGCTGGCCGTGAAGATCGACTCCGAGGCCCTCAACGGTCAACTCGGACGCCTGCTCGGCCGGCCGCTGCGCGCCCCCGTCGTCCTCACGCCCGAACTCGATGTCGCGCAGGGCGCGGGCCTGAGCTGGGTACGGATGATCCGCGCGGCGTTCGACGAGGTGCGGGCCGGCGGGCTGCCCACCCGGCCGATGGTCGCCCGCCCGCTCCAGGAGGCCCTGCTGACCGGGTTCCTGCTCGCCGCCGGCCACCGCTACCGCGACGAACTCGACCGGCCCGGCCCCGCCCTGCGCCCGGGCCCCGTCAAACGCGCTGTCGAGGCCATCCACAGCGCGCCTCAACACCCCTTCACCGTAGGCGAGTTGGCCGTTCTCGCCGGGGTGAGCGTGCGGCGGCTCCAGGAAGCCTTCCAGGAGTACGTCGGCATGACGCCGCTGGCGTACCTCACCGACGTCCGCCTCACCCGCGTGCACGAGGAACTGCGCCGTGGCACACCGGGCGAGGTGAACGTGAGCGAGATCGCCCACCGTTGGAGCTTCGGCCACCTGGGCCGCTTCGCGTCCCGCTACCGGGCGCGCTACGGCGAGTTGCCCTCGCAGACCCTGCGTTCCGGGTGACCGCGGCCCACCCCAGCGCCCCGCGCTGTGCGGACAACGGCCGCGCTCGGCGGATCGTGCGCGCAGGCCACCGCGCCCTAGGGTTTCCTGTGTTCACGCGTCCGCCTTCTTCGGTCCGACGCGCGGACACCGGCCGACCCGCGCTCATCCCCTCGGCCGGTCCAGCCCGTCGGCTTTCCCCCCCCGACAGCCGCGGGCGGTCGGCAGCGCACACGCGGCCCTGAACGCGCCGCGGTGCACTGCCTGACACGGAGAAGGTCCGGGCCGGGGTCGGCGCCGGCCCGGGCCTTGGCCGCGGCACAGGAGCGCGGGGTGGGGACGCCCCGGCCCCGGTCAGTGAGCCGTGGAACCGGTGGGCAGTTTCGCCGTGATGGAACGGGCCACCTGGACCACCTTGTCGTGGGACGCGGTGCTCGTCGCCGTTCCGAGGGTCAGCACCCAGGTCCGGGCTCCCGTGGTCCACACGACGAAGGTGAGGTGCTGCCGCGCCTGGATCTGGTAGGCGGTCTCCCGGAAGGCGTGTCGGCCCAGGTCGTCGACGGGGTCGACGCCGACGTCGCGCATTCCGGCCGAGGACGGATGGGCGCGCAGGTCGTGGGCGGCGGACAGCTCGGTGTCGTAGGCGCGGGAGGCCGGGCTGAGGGAGAGCGTCGCGGTGCCGTCGGCGGCGGCGTAACCGCAGACGTCCGGGGCCCGCCCCTTGTCGGGGGCGGCCTGGATCGTGGCCCGGGCGTCGGCGATGAGCCGCTCGGCGGCGGCCGGGGTCAGGGCGGTGCACAGAGGGGACGGTGCCGCGGTCTTCACCGAACCGGCGGGGACCGCCTTGGCGGAGTGGGTTGTGGAGCCGCAGGCGGTCAGCAGACCGAGGGCGGCGATCACCGTGATCGAACCGGCGACGGCGGCACGGAGGGGACGACGACGCACCAACATGGGATCAGGTCCTGGGGGTCGGGTGGATGCGGGAGTGGATGCGCCGGTGTGGCACCACCCCGCCACGGTCGGCGGGGTGGTGCCACACCGGACCGGTCGTCCTACCAGACGTGGTACGTCCCGTAGTCGCTGACCTTCAGGTTGGTCGTCCAACTGCCCCAGCGCTCGTTCGGGGACCAGGTGTACTTCCACGCGGCGGTGTTCGGGCTGGACGGGCTCGACGCGCACCGCTTCCCGGTCGAGTGGTAGATGCCCTGATAGTTGCCCTTCGTCCAGCGGCGCTCGACGACCTGGATGGGCTGGGCGAACTGCCCCGGCTTCAGGTTGGTCGTGAAGGTGTACGAGGTGGTGGTGGAGCCGTTGCGCTCGTACGAGGGGGTGAGCGCGGCGAGTTCGCTCACGGCCTTGCTGAGGGCCCCGGGGACCTTGACGCTGAGGCCGACCGACCACTTCCAGCCCGTGGTCTTCGACTGCTGCCAGGCGTAGGAGCAACTGGGGACGTTCCAGGGGCACTGGAACGTCGGGCCCCGCCAGGTCCAGTCCTGCCAGGTGTTGTTCGCCTGCTGTGTGGTCAGCGACCTGGTCTTGTCGGGGGTCGACCAGTTGCCGGCGATGTCGGCCTGGGAGCCGTCCGAGTTCCCCAGGCACTGCCAGCTTGCCGCCGAGGCGGAGCCGGGCGCCGCGAGCAGCACCAGCGGGGCCAGTACCAGCGTCAACAGCCCCACCCATCTGCTCCGCGCGGAACGCTTCCTGCGTGTCGCCGGGGAATCCCCGTTACGGCGCACGCCGCCGTTGATCTTCACCGTCGTGTCTCCTCTGCGATGTCGGCGCCGTCGCATCAACCGTGCGACCCGCGTCTGACACCGAGATTCACCACCGCGGGGTTGATCAGCCACCCGTCCCCAGAGCCGATCAATTCCCGGCCCCGCATCCGCACGATCGTTCAGCCGGGGGCCACTTCGTGAACATGCGGCTGGGGGTGCGGCTCCGCTGAGAGCTAGGGGGTGTGGTTCCCCTCACGTGCCCCCGGGCGCCAGTCGTCCTGGTGCCGGGTGTCGGGGCACTGGCTCCCGGAGTCGCGGGCCGCGCGGAACGCGGCCACCGCTCGGCGTTGGGCCTCGGCGTCCACGGTGGACCCGCGCAGGGCGGCGCCGAGCAGGGCCGGGAGTCCGGCGTCGGGCTGCCGCTCACTCATGTCCGTGTCCACCCTTCGGCGCCTTCGGCGAACCGTCGTCCGACTCCCCCAGCGTCCCGGGCCCGGCATCCGTCACACCGTCTCCGGCGAGTTCGCGGGCCAGCCGCTTCAGCCCCCGGTAGGCGGCCGTGCGGACCGCGCCGGGTCGTTTGCCCAGGACGCGGGCGGCGGCGGGGCCGTCGAGGCCGACGACCACGCGGAGCAGAACGGCCTCGGCCTGGTCGCGGGGCAGCCCCCGGACCAGACCGAGGGCGTACTCGGTGGAGAGGGACTCCAGGGCCTGGTCGTGGGTGCTGTGCGGTCCGGGGAGTTCGAGTACGTCCTGTTCGAGCGTCGCCGACCGCGGCCGCACCCGCTGTCTGCGCAGATGGTCGAGCGCGCGGTGCCGGGCGATGGTCGCCGTCCAGCCGCGGAAGCCCGCCCCGTCGCCGCGGAAGCGGCCCAGGTCGCGGGCGATCTCCAACCAGGCGTCGGACGCCACGTCCTCGGCCTCGTCGCCGACCAGCCCGCGCAGATATCCGAGCAGGCCGGGCTGCACGATCCGGTACGCGACCGCGAAAGCGCTGTCGTCGCCCTCCTGGGCCCGCGCCACGGCCGCGCCCAGCTCCCCGTCGTGCGCGTGCCCGCGCCGGGGCTCGCCTGTCTGGCCCAAGGACTGTCCTCGTCCGTACCGAATGCGCGAAGGATGCGTGATCCGTACCGGGCGCGGCGGTCCCCCGCACCCCCCATGGCCATCAGCGCCGGGTCGCACAGAAATGTCACAGCCCGTCAGCCGTCGCACACATTTCGGGCCCTACGAAGGGGCACGGTCCCTCTGGCCCAGGTGAACCTCCGCCCGTGGCGTCCCCTAGAACAAAGGAGACCCATGTCCGACCTCCGTATCGGCGTCCTCGGCTACGGCCTGCGCGGCAGCCTCGCCCGCGTCGCCCACCGCCCCGGCGCGGGCTCCCGCGTCGTCGCGCTCGCGGACCCCGACCCGGCGGCCCGCGCCAAGGCCACCGGGGACTTCCCGGGCGTTACGACAACTGCCGCGCACCGTACGGTCATTGACGCCCCCGACATCGACGCCGTCCTCGTCCTCACCCCGGACCACACCCATGCCGACCTCGCCCGCGAGGCCCTGCGCGCCGGCAAGCCCGTGCTCGTCGAGAAGCCCCTCGCCATCACCGTCGAGCACTGCGACCGCGTCCTGCGCACCGCCCACGAGACCGGCACCCGCCTCTACGTCGGCCACAACATGCGCCACATGCCGGTGATCCGCCTGATGCGCGACCTCGTCGAGGGCGGTGCGATCGGCACGGTGCAGACGGTGTGGGTACGGCACTTCGTCGGCTACGGCGGCGACTGGTACTTCAAGGACTGGCACGCCGAACGCCGTTACAGCACAGGCCTGTTGCTGCAGAAGGCCGCCCACGACCTGGACGTGGTGCACTGGCTGGCCGGCGGATACACCCGCCGGGTACAGGCGTTCGGCGACCTCATGGTCTACGGCGACAGCCCGCACCGGCGCGCGCCGGGCGAGCCGAAGACCGCCGACTGGTACACCGAGGACGGCCACTGGCCGCCGCACACCCAGCGAGCGCTGAACCCGGTCATCGACGTGGAGGACGTGTCGCTGGTCAACCTGCGCCTGGACAACGGGGTGTTGGCCGCCTACCAGCAGTGCCACTTCACCCCCGACTACTGGCGCAACTACACCGTGATCGGCGACGCGGGCCGCCTGGAGAACTTCGGCGACGGACCGGGCGCGGTGGTGAGGGTCTGGAACAGTCGTCGTTCGGGCTACCGGGAGCGGCCCGACGCCGAGTACGCGGTGCCGGACATCGTCGAGCGGGACGGCGAACACGGCGGCGCCGATCCGCTGTTGATCGACGAGTTCCTGCGGTTCGTACGGCACGGCGGGCGCACGGACACCTCGCCGGTCGCCGCGCGGATGGCGGTGGCGGCCGGGTCGGGAGCCACCGAGTCGCTCCGGGACGGCGGCACCCCGCGCGAGATACCGCCCCTCGACCCGGAGCTGATCGCCTACTTCGAGCGGGGACAACTGCCTTGAAGGGCAGTTTCGGAGGGCGGCCCTAAATGGTCGTGTCCACCGGCTGTGGGGGCGTCTCCTTCGCCGCCTCGCCCGGTGTGGGCACCCGGTCCGTGTTCACCAGGACGCCCGCGATGAGCGCGGCCAGCAGGATCGAGGCCATCGCCCACCAGGTGGCGACGTTGAAGCCGTGCACCGCGGCCTTCGCTTCCAGCAGTTGCTTGTTCGCGCCGGGGCCCGCGTGGGCGGTGGCGTAGCGCGTGGTGACCGTGGCGGCGATCGTGTTGAGCAGCGCCGTACCGATCGAACCGCCCACCTGCTGGGCGGTGTTGAAGGTGGCGGAGGCCGCGCCGGAGTCGCGGGGTGCGACGCTCCCGGTGGCGAGGGACACCGAGGTCATCATCGCGGTACCCATGCCGAGGCCGAGCATCAGCATGCCGGGCAGGATGTAGGTGGCGTAGGCGGGCTCCACCCCGACCTGGGCGATCAGCGCGAGCGCGCCCGCGGCGATCAGCAGGCCCGGGACCATCAGGGTGCGCGGCGGCACCCGGTGCAGCAGCCGGGCCGCGACCTGCGTCGAGCCGGTGATCATGCCCACGGTGATGGGGAGATAGGCGACGCCCGTCTTGACCGGCGAATAACCGAGGACGCGCTGCATGTAGTAGGTGAGGAAGAGGAACACACCGAACATGCCGATGGTGACGAACAGGATGGTGAGGAACGCCCCGATCCGCTGCCGGTCCTTCACCACCGACATCGGCAGCAGCGGGACCCGGGCCCGGGTCTGCCAGAACCCGAAGGCGGCGAGCAGGACGACCCCGGCGGCGAGCAGCGTCAGCACGAGGCCGTCGCCCCAACTCCGGGACTCCGCCTCGGAGAAGCCGTAGACGAGGGTGAGCATGCCGAGGGAGCCGAGGAGGGCGCCGGGTATGTCGAGGTGGGCGTCCGGGTGCCGGGAGCTGTCGCTGAGCAGGACCCAGGCGCCGGCGAAGGCGACCAGCGCGATGGGCACGTTGACGTAGAGGCACCAGCGCCAGTCCAGGTACTGGGTGAGGAAGCCGCCCGCGAGCAGTCCGACGGCCGCGCCCGCGCCGACGATCGCGCCGAACACGCCGAAGGCCTTGCTGCGGTCCTTGGGGTCGGTGAACGTCGTCGTCAGCAGCGACAGCGCGGAGGGCGCGAGCAGCGCGGCGAAGACGCCCTGGAGGGCGCGGGCGCCGAAGAGCATGCCCTGGTTGGCGGCGGCACCGCCGAGCGCGGACGCGGCGGCGAAGCCGATCAGCCCGATCATGAAGGTGTTCTTGCGCCCGGCGAGGTCGGCGATCCGGCCGCCGAGCAGCAGCAGTCCGCCGAAGGCGAGCGTGTAGGCGGTGATGACCCACTGCCGGTTCCCGTCCGACATGCCCAGGTCGGTCTGGGCGGACGGCAGGGCGATATTGACGATGGTCATGTCGAGGACGACCATCAACTGCGCGAGCGCGATGACGACGAGCGCCCACCAACGACGGTTGTCGGCCACGGATCCTCCCCGGGTGCGTCGGTCGCTCCTATCGTCCTCCCGCACCCCACCCTTTGGGAACGCACCCGTCTCCTATTACGCCGATTTTGCCGTGCCGCGCACCACCGAACTCCGTTAGCCGGGTACGCCGTTCACCGCGTCCCGGCACAGCAGCCGCAGCGACCCGTGCCCGCCGAAACACCGCCGCGCCTCGTCGATGGGGTCCCACAGCCGCCCCTCCGGCGTCCGCAGCCAGTGCTCACCGCCGGTCGCCCACCACTCGGCACCGGTCTGCCGCGCGATCACCTCGCCGGCGTAGGCCCCGAACCCGCGCAACTCGCTCTCCATCGCGGCGTACGGCGCACCCTCCCGCCGTATCTCCTCGATCATCCGGTCGACCCGCCACAGGCTCTGCGCCGAGTAGTCGAGCCGCACCCGGGCCCCTTCACGCATCATCGCCACGGCGTCCGCGGCCCACCGCACGGGCCGCGCGGCGGCCCGGGGCCGGGCGTCCCACGTCATCATCTGCTCTGTCACCGCACCAGGAAAAGCATGGTGAGAGGGCATTACGGCACCCCAGACCGGACATTCCCCCGGACCGGCGCAGGACCACCCCACGTCCACCGCACGACAGTCACAGTTTCCGCCGCTCAGCCCCGTCCGCGCGCCCGGCGCGACACCACCGCGCGCAGCACCCGCCGCCCCTCCGTCGACACGGCGAGCACCTGGCGCAGTCCGCCCAGGCCGCTGCCGCCGAGCAGTTCGAGAACGGTGATCTGGCGCCGCAACTCGGCGGCGACGAGGGGCGAGATACCGTCCGTACGACCTTCACGGCGGGAGTCGATCTCGTCCGCGTCGTCGCCGACGGGGACCATGACCTCCAGAAGCCGGTGGATCCGCAGCGAAGCGACGGAACAGGCGTCGGCCCACACCCGTACCGGAGCGCCCGTGGGCTCGGCGGGCGCGGTCGCGAGCATCCGGCGGGCGAGCCGCACGGCCCGGTCCTCGCCCGTTTCCTCGAACGGAGCGGGCAGCTTGACCCGCGCCTGCTCCAGCCGCTCACCCCACCCCTCGTCCAGACCGGCCCAGAGCGGTCGCAACACCTCGTCGTCACCACCCAGCAACGGCACACACCGATCCAAACAAGCCAGTCCACTGACGGCCAGCGCCCGCTCATCGGCCTGCGCGATCAGCTCCACCAGAACCATCCGGACCTCCCGAATTCCCGCTGCCGCGTGCTACACCCCGGGAGTGTCACACGGGACGACACCGAGAGGGTGAAGAAAGCGGAAGAAGGGGTTTTCGGCCAACGGGAGGTGGTCTTCGGTGCGTCAAACAGCCACCGGCAGACCCGGCCCCGCCAACGCCTTCTCATGCTGCATCCGCGTCAACCGCAGCACGACGAGGATCGCGAGTCCCGCCGCCGCGATGTCGATGGCGTCGGAGATCACCAACTGGTAGGCGGCCGCGTGGATTTCGTCAGGGGCGTCGGCCTTGCCGTAGTCCGTGAAGCCCAGTCGGTCGGAGAGGAGGGACAGGAGCCACAGGGTCCACCAGACGTTGACCGGCCATTGCGACCTGTGGGTGCCGAGGGGGCTGCTGGACTTCCAGATCTCGACGGTGATCCGGCGGGGGTAGAACAAGTTGACCAGCGGGACGAACCAACCCCCGATCGCCCACCAGGGCTTCATGCTCTGCTCGGACGGGTCGAACAGGCCGGCGTTCGCCCGCACCCGCACGAACCAGGTCAGGTACACGATCATGCAGGCGATCAGCGCGCCCGACTGGACGCCGCCCGCCAGCGAGTTGAGGGACTCCGCGTCGTCCAGCCGCCCGGTGACCGCACGGCCGCCCGCGCCGTCCATGAGGTCGCCCGTCACGTCGTAGAGGGCGAGTTCGGCGTAGACGGCGAAGAGATCGACGGCGATGACGAGCCCGAGCAGCGCGGCGGCGGCCCGGCCGAGGCCGACCGGCGAACGCAGGTAGGACGCGGAACTTGGCGCCGGTCCGGGCATGGGTGTGGGCATGGGAACGGACATGGTGTGGCAACCCCCCGAGTACGAAACAGAAGGGGGAACATACGAGCTACCGCCACGGTAAGTCCAGCAGCGCGCGCCGCCCCGCTCAACCCACCTTGCCCGCAAGCGACTTGAACTGCGTCCAGCTCAACGTCGGCTTACCCGGATCCCACAGTTTCTGGACCGTCGCCCGCAGCGGCATCCGGATGCCGGCCGCGACCTGGTCCTGCGTCTGCGAGTTGGCGAGGTCGCACCACACCGCGAAGGAACCGCCGAGGATCTGGCCGTCGTACTTCGCCGGGACCGCCTGCGTCCCGCGCAGCACTCGCGGGGTCCACTGCTCGTAGATCCGCTGCCCGGTCGGATAGACGAAGGTCTGCGGCTCGCCGAGGACGTAATACAGGTACTCGTCGTTGTAGTTGAGGACCTTGCGGCCCGCGCTCAGATACGCGACGGGCTGCCGGGCGCCGATCTCCTTGCCCGTCCAGTACGCCACTTGAAGATCCTTGGCCGCCTGCACGGACGTACCCGCGAAGAAGCCGTCGTTCCACACCCGCATCGTCCGGTTGTGGTTGCGGACCGTGTCCGCGCGGTCGTTGAGCCAGCCGGTGGTGAGGTCGGCGACGGTGCCGCCGGAGCCGTAGGCCTTCGTCGCGGCGGCGGCCAACTGCGGGAAGGACGCCTGGGGGTTGGCGACCGTGAGCGCCTGGTACTCGTCGCCGCCGAGATGCCACTGGTCGCCGGGGAACAACCCGGCGTACTCGTCGAGGAGTTCGTCGACGATCGCGGCGGACGCGTCCTTGGAGATGTCGATCGCGCCGCGCGTGGCGACACCCGACGCGTTGCGCAGTTGCAGGTCCGGGTGGGCGGCGATGACCGCGCCCAGGTGACCCGGTGAGTCGATCTCGGGCACGACGGTGATGTGCCGGCTCGCCGCGAGGTCGACGATCTGCTTCACCTGGGCCTTGGTCAGATGGTCCTTGGAGACGATCTCGGGGTGGGTCGTCGACGCGATCCGGAAGCCCTGGTCGTCGGAGAAGTGCAGCCCCAGTTCGTTGAACTTCAGGTCGCCCAACTCCCGTACCCGGTCCTCGATCCAGGACGCGGTGAACGGCTTGCGCGCGATGTCCAGCATGAACCCGCGCCGCGGCTTGGCCGGTTGGTCGTGCACGACGCCCTCCGGCGCCGTACCGCCGCCGTGCGCTTCCTGCTTGAGCGTGCGGGTGCCGTAGAACACCCCCGCGTCCGAGGGCCCGCTGATGGTGACCCGCCCGCCGCGCACGGTCATCGCGTACGACTCCGGGTTCGCGCCCTCGTCGTCGTTCAGGGCCAGTCGTACGTCCCCGGCGCGCACGTCGCTCGTCTGGCCGGCGTAGGTCAGCCCCAGCTCACCGGCGATCAGCCGCCCCTCGTCGGCGAGGTCGGCGTCGTCCACCACGACCCGCTCGCCCTTGGCGGGCCGCCACCCGGGGCCGCGCGCGGGGGTGTGGGAGCGGACGGCCGGAATGGTGCGGGGCGCCTGCGACAGCGGATACGACCGGGTCGGGGTCGGACTGGGACTCGGTGTCGGGGACACGGAACGGGAGGCCGCCGAGGTGCTGTCGGCGGGGCTCAGCGCCGCGCCCGCCGGACTCCCGTCATCCCCGGACGACGCCCACAGACCGAGGCCCACCCCAGCCCCGACCACGGCGGTGGCCGCGGCGACCGCGATCAGCCCACGCCTCTGCTGCACCTGCTTCACCTGCTTCGCCGACGAGCGGCGCCTGTGCTGGCTCACGGCGCCAACCTACGGCCCCGGGCGGACCCCCGCTGTCCACCACGCGTTCCGAAACTCTCCCGTCCGGGTGAAATTAGGGCATCGAGCGGACACGTCATGACCACTCCCGATAACGTGGTGACGCATTTCTCACAGCATCCCCTGCCGCACCATCCGTGACGCGAGGATCCACACTGCCTGCGCACCGCCTTCCCCACCTTCCCGGCCGAGTGGCCATACCGGCGCTGCCCGAGCAGTCCCGCACCTCGCCGTCCCCGAACGCGCTGGACACGTTCAACACCGCGTCCGCCGACGAGGCCCGCGTCGTCCTCCTCACCTGTCTCCACAGCCTCCGCTGGTCGCGCCGCCTCACCGACCACCGCCCCTACCCCGACCTGGACTCCGTACTCGCCGCGTCCGACGAGGCGGCCTACGACCTCACGGCCGGGGACCTCGCGGAAGCGCTGGCGGGCGAGTCGCTGCCCGTCCTCCCGGACGACGCCTACGAGGCCGCCCACATGGCTCTGGACGCGGCCCACGCGGCATACGAGGCCCGTTTCGGACATGTGTTCGTCATCTGCGTGGACGGCGTTCCTCCGGGCGAGGTCCTGGACCACGTACTGGCGGGCATCCGGTCACGTTTGACAAACGATCCGGAGGAGGAGCGGGTGGTGGTGGCGGAGGAACTCCGGCGCCTAGCACGGGGCCGCCTGCTCGGCGCCCTCGCCTTCTAGAGCCGCCCGAAGCCGGAACGGCTGCCCGCAGCCTGAACAGCCGCCCGAAACTAGCCCGTACGTGCACCTTTGCGTGCCAGTTTGATCACACAGACAGGCCCGCTGTAAGTACCGCGTCAGCGCCTGGTTACGATGCTGAGGGCCGGAGGACCGTACCCGGCCGGGCCCGACCGACAGAGAAGCCGGCGCGGCCCTAAATCCCCGCTCCCGGAGGGTTCTTCCGTGCCGGCTGGAACGCTGTACCGCGGCCGGGAAGGAATGTGGTCCTGGGTGGCTCATCGAGTCACCGGCGTCCTCATCTTCTTCTTCCTGTTCGTACACGTGCTGGACACCGCTCTTGTGCGTGTCTCCCCCGAGGACTACGACAAGGTCGTAGCCACCTACAAGACGCCGATCGTGGCACTGCTGGAGTACGGCCTCGTCGCCGCGATCCTCTTCCACGCACTCAACGGCCTGCGCGTCATCGCCGTCGACTTCTGGTCGAAGGGACCCCGCTACCAGAAGCAGATGCTGTGGTCCGTAGTCGGCCTCTGGCTCGTGCTGATGATCGGGGCGATCTACCCCGTGCTCGGCCACGCCGCTCGTGTTCTCTTCGGGAGCTGACCCAGATGTCTACGACTGAAACCGCGGCGTCGGGCATCGGCCCCGTCGAGGGTGCGTCCGTCTACACCGTGGACAACCCGGCGCCTCTCATCGAGGCCCCGCGCAAGCGCACCAAGAAGACCCCGAAGTCGACCCGGGGCAATTTCGAGATGTACGGCTGGCTCTTCATGCGCCTGTCCGGCGTCGTGCTGGTCGTCCTGGTCCTCGGCCACCTGCTGATCCAGCTCGTGCTGGACGGCGGTGTCTCCAAGATCGGCTTCGCCTTCGTGGCCGGCCGCTGGGCCTCGCCGTTCTGGCAGGTCTGGGACCTGCTGATGCTGTGGCTGGCGATGCTGCACGGCGCCAACGGCCTGCGCACGATCATCAACGACTACGCGGAGCGCGCGAACACCCGGCTGTGGCTCAAGGGCCTGCTCTACACCGCCACGGTGTTCACCATCCTGCTGGGCACGCTGGTGATCTTCACCTTCGACCCGAACATCCGTTAGGCAACGGGGCTGAGGAATTTCCTGATGAAGATCCACAAGTACGACACCGTCATCGTCGGCGCCGGCGGCGCCGGTATGCGCGCCGCGATCGAGTCGACGAAGCGCAGCCGCACCGCGGTCCTGACCAAGCTCTACCCCACCCGCTCCCACACGGGCGCAGCGCAGGGCGGTATGGCCGCCGCGCTCGCCAACGTGGAGGAGGACAACTGGGAGTGGCACACCTTCGACACGATCAAGGGCGGTGACTACCTGGTCGACCAGGACGCCGCCGAGATCCTGGCGAAGGAGGCCATCGACTCGGTCCTCGACCTGGAGAAGATGGGCCTGCCGTTCAACCGCACGCCGGACGGCACGATCGACCAGCGCCGCTTCGGCGGCCACAGCCGTAACCACGGCGAGGCGCCGGTCCGCCGATCCTGCTACGCGGCCGACCGCACCGGCCACATGATCCTCCAGACGCTGTACCAGAACTGCGTGAAGGAGGGCGTGGAGTTCTTCAACGAGTTCTACGTCCTCGACCAGTTGATCACCGAGGTCGACGGCGTCAAGACGTCGGCGGGCGTGGTCGCGTACGAGCTGGCGACCGGCGAGATCCACGTCTTCCAGGCGAAGGCCGTGATCTACGCGTCCGGCGGCTGCGGCAAGTTCTTCAAGGTGACGTCGAACGCGCACACGCTGACCGGCGACGGCCAGGCGGCGGTCTACCGGCGCGGGCTGCCGCTGGAGGACATGGAGTTCTTCCAGTTCCACCCGACCGGCATCTGGCGCATGGGCATCCTGCTGACGGAGGGCGCCCGCGGTGAGGGCGGCATCCTCCGCAACAAGGACGGCGAGCGCTTCATGGAGAAGTACGCGCCGGTCATGAAGGACCTCGCGTCCCGTGACGTCGTCTCCCGCTCCATCTACACGGAGATCCGCGAGGGCCGCGGCTGCGGCCCCGAGGGCGACCACGTCTACCTGGACCTGACGCACCTCCCGCCGGAGCAGCTGGACGCGAAGCTGCCCGACATCACGGAGTTCGCGCGCACCTACCTCGGCATCGAGCCGTACACGGACCCGATCCCGATCCAGCCCACCGCGCACTACGCGATGGGCGGCATCCCGACCAACGTCGAGGGTGAGGTCCTCACCGACAACACCACCGTCGTCCCGGGCCTGTACGCGGCCGGCGAGGTCGCCTGTGTGTCGGTGCACGGCGCCAACCGGCTCGGCACCAACTCCCTCCTGGACATCAACGTGTTCGGGCGCCGGGCGGGCATCGCGGCGGCGGAGTACAGCCAGAAGGCGTCCTACGTCGAGCTGCCGGAGAACCCGGCGCAGCAGGTCGTCGACCAGGTCGAGCACCTGCGCAACTCCACGGGCACCGAGCGGGTGGCGGTCCTGCGCCGCGAGCTGCAGGAGACCATGGACGCGAACGTCATGGTGTTCCGCACCGAGCAGACGATCAAGACGGCGGTCGAGAAGATCGCGGAGCTGCGCGAGCGCTACCGCAACGTCTCGATCCAGGACAAGGGCCGGCGGTTCAACACCGACCTTCTGGAGGCCATCGAGCTGGGCAACCTGCTCGACCTGGCCGAGGTCATGGCGGTCTCGGCGCTCGCCCGCAAGGAGTCCCGCGGCGGTCACTACCGCGAGGACTACCCGAACCGCGACGACGTCAACTTCATGCGCCACACCATGGCGTACCGCGAGGTCGGCGACGACGGCACCGAGTCCATCCGTCTCGACTACAAGCCGGTCGTCCAGACCCGCTACCAGCCGATGGAGCGTAAGTACTGATGGCTACCCCTGTTCTGGACAAGGCGGACGCGGCCGGCCAGCCCGAGCCCGGCTTCGCCGACTCCCCCTACATCACGGTCACCTTCCGGGTGCGCCGCTTCAACTCCGAGGTCTCGGCGGAAGCGGTATGGGAAGACTTCCAACTGGAGATCGACCCCAAGGAGCGCGTCCTCGACGGCCTCCACAAGATCAAGTGGGACATCGACGGCACGCTGACGTTCCGCCGCTCGTGCGCCCACGGCATCTGCGGTTCGGACGCGATGCGGATCAACGGCAAGAACCGTCTCGCCTGCAAGACCCTGATCAAGGACCTCAACCCCGAGAAGCCGATCACGGTCGAGCCGATCAAGGGTCTGACGGTCCTGAAGGACCTGGTCGTCGACATGGACCCGTTCTTCCAGGCGTACCGGGACGTGATGCCGTTCCTCATCACGAACGACACGAACGAGCCGACGCGGGAACGCCTCCAGACGGCGGAGGACCGCGAGCGCTTCGACGACACGACGAAGTGCATCCTCTGCGCGGCCTGCACATCCTCGTGCCCGGTCTTCTGGAACGACGGCCAGTACTTCGGCCCGGCCGCCATCGTCAACGCCCACCGCTTCATCTTCGACAGCCGTGACGACGCGGGCGAACAACGCCTGGAGATCCTCAACGACCGGGATGGCGTGTGGCGTTGCCGCACGACCTTCAACTGCACGGACGCCTGTCCTCGCGGTATCGAGGTCACCAAGGCGATTCAGGAAGTCAAGCGGGCGCTGATCACGCGGCGGTTCTGATTTTCTCGGCCTAACAAGTGTGAGGGCCCCGTTCCCGGGTGGGAGCGGGGCCTCGTCGCGTACATGGTGTGCGGGAGGGGGCGTTGGCGGCATACTCGACGGACACCGGGCTTTGGGGGGAGCGATGGGCGGGCTGAGGGGGCGGCTTGTCGCTGCGCGCCGGGTCCTGGCGTCGGAACGACACGGTGCGACCGCCTTGACGATCAGCTACCAGGGGGAACTGCGCCCCGGCCATTGGGTCTATCTGTGCCTGATCGAGGGCTGCGAACGCGAAGTGATCCGGCAGCCGACCAAACTGCCCCCACCAGCGGGGTGCCCCGAGCACGGACCCCGTTACCCCGCGAACTTGGGCGCTCCCGACGTGGAACCTTTGTCCGACGGGCTCTGGATATACGTCTGCGGGGACCCCGATTGCCGCCGTCGACCCGTGCGAAAACGAGAACTCCGCACAAGAAATCCTGAATGCGACGGCTCTCGGCACCCGGTCACGTTCGCAGGCACCACGTTGGTCGTGCAACCGACGCGCTAGGAGGCATGGTGATCGGTGGGCTCGCCCAGGCCGGGACGAAGGCACTCGGAGGCGATCGGTTCAGCCTCCTGAGCGTGCTTCCGGGTGCCATCGTCATCTCGGCTGTCACCGTTCTCGCGGAAGCCCATGCCTATGAGCCCGGGAGAAGCATGGACCTCGGGGACGCACTGCCCGCAGACCACAAGATCGTCGCGCTCGGGTTCGGGGTCGTGGGAGCATTCCTGGGTGGCGTGCTGCTGCGGCCGTTCGAAGTCGCGCTGGTGCAACTCCTGGAGGGCTACTGGCCTGCCGGATCCCTGCGGGGACGGGTACGTCCCCTGGCCGTGGAACGCCATCGGCGGCGCCGCGATCAAGCGGTCCTCCTTGCCGAGAAAACAGAGCTGCCCGAGGCTCCGGTCAACAGGTCGCTCACTCAAATCGCCCAGTATCACCGGGCGGTGGTCCACGCGAGCCGTATCAAGGAGCGGGCCGGACGCACGGCGGCCAAGTACTCCCCCGAGGACAAGCTCCTCATGCCCACCACTCTCGGCAACATCCTCAGGAACGTGGAGGGTCGGACCGGGCGTCGCTACGGACTTGATGTGCTGAGCGCCTACCGGCGCATCTACCCTTCCGTGGCACCGGAGTTCCGTCGGGCCATCGGCGAGCAGTTGGATCTCATTTCCATCACCTCGTCGCTGTGCATGGCCTTCGGGGTGGTGTCGCTGGCTGCGTCGCCGCTGATCTTCCGTATGAACTGGTGGACGCTCGTGCTGCCTGTTGCCATGGCAGCATCCGCTGTCGCGTATCGCGGAGCGCAGCGAGCAGCACAGGACCACGAAGAGCTGATGAAGGCAGTTTTCGACGTGCACCGCTTCGACCTGGCGACAACCCTGCACTACGAGCTCCCGGACAACGCGGTCGCTGAGCGGCAACTGCACGAGCGGATCACCGCCTTCTTGATCGCCTTTGAGCCGCTCGCCGAGGACCCGCTCAAGGACATACCTTTCAAACACCCTGGAGACAACTGACCCATGCCCTGAACCAGGGTCAGACAGGGTCCAGAGCGACCGCTCCGCCAGCACCGACCAGACTGATCACCAGACGCCGATTGGGCGTGGGCGACGTCTGGTTGTCATACGCGGCGTAGTTCCGGAAAACGGGGACGCGTTCGGCCAAGGACGTGCCGAACGTCTGGATCTGCTGATCCACGACCACCGCGCAGTCGTCCCCCAGCACGAACTCGACCCGGCCGAACAGCACGGTCACATCCGCGTACAACACACCCCGCGCCTCCTCATCCTGCGGAAACACCGCCTCCGACAGGTCCACGCGCAGTGATCCGAAGATCGCCCGAACGACGATCCGTCGAACGCCGTCCTCAGCTGGAAGCAACTTCGCGTGCGCGGGAACGAAGAGGCTTCCGTACCGCCGTATCGGGATCACCACATCGTCGGCAACCCCGCCCGAGCGGCTCAGCGCGATCAGGGTCCCCAACGCGATCACCGCGAGCGGCGCCACCCTGCTCTGCCACACATCGCTCAACCCGCCCTGTCCGGCCAGGGCCCACAGCCCGCCGCCCGCGAGCAGGACGAGGGGGCCGAGCGCCGCCCCTTTCGGGAGAGCCGAACGGACAATGAGTACGGCCGCGAACGCCATCAGAAAGTACGGGGCCAACACCAGCGCCACTCGCGCCCCGGACCGCAGCGCCTCGGGGCCTCCAAGCAGCCAAACAGTGCCGACCACAACCGCCAGCAATCCAACGACTGTTCGCACTCGGCCCACCGGCTCCCCCTCCCGCTTTCAGCCTGCAGGGTACTGAAGCCTTCACAAACGATCCGTCGGCGGGCGCCCCGCGCCACCCGGGTGACCTCGCGGACGGTTCCGCGAAGATGCACGGATGACGTACGGATGACGTTCTAACCTGACGACATGTCAGATGAAGAGTCGTACGAACTGCTCGGCTTCGACAACGTCCTGCTCCCCGTCGGGGACCTCGCCGAGGCCGTCCCCTTCTACGAGCGTGCCGGGTTCACCGTCGGGTACCGGCTCGACGAGGCCGGTATCGCGATCCTGAAGGTCGGCGGCGAGACGCCCGGGGTCCTCCTGCGACAGGAGGATGGGCTCGGGCACAGACCGCCCCCCTGGCCCTCGCCCCGCGTATGGCTGGAGGTCCCGGACGCGCGGAAGGCCGCCCAGCGCCTGACCGCCGCCGGAATCGCACTGCTCGACGCACCCTTCTCCGTGGCCACCGGGTGGACCGTCGAGATCGCCGACCCATGGGGCAACGTCATCGGATTCACGGACTACTCGAAGCGGCCGGAGTTGGCGCGGCGGGTGTGACGCAGGTCCCAGCGCAGGCGAGTTGAACGCGTTCAAAAGACAGCCTACAGTTTCCTCTGTCAGCGTTTTTGAACGCGTTCAAGAAGGGGGAGGCGCATGGACCGCACGGTCGTCGCCTACGTCATCTATCTCGTCATCAGCATCGGACTCACCGTCTGGGTGGCCCGCACACTCAGCCGCAACGGGCGGATCTTCCTGGCCGACGTCCTGAAGGGGAACGAAAAGCTCGCGGAAGCCGTGAACCACCTCCTGGTGGTCGGCTTCTATCTCGTCAACCTCGGGTTCGTCGCGCTGTACCTCAGCGGGGACGGGACCATCGACGACACCCGGGGCGTCTTCGAGGCCCTGTCGACCAAGGTGGGTGTGGTGTTGCTGGTGCTCGGGGTGATGCACCTGGGCAATGTGTACGTGCTCAACAAGATCCGGCGGCGCGGGGTCCTGGAGCGGGAGCAGGTGCCGCCCGTCGCACCGCAGGACTGGGTCGGGGCGTGAGGGCAGTGCGGGCCCCCTCGGCGGACCGGGCGACCTCGGTCCGCCGGCTCACCGTCCTCTACGACGCCGACTGCTCCCTGTGCACCTTCCTGCGCGACTGGCTCGTACGGCAGTCGCAGTTGGTGCCCCTGGAGCTGGTACCGGCGTCCTCCGAAGAGGCCCGACGGCGCTTTCCCGGGCTCGACCATCGCGCCACCCTCGACGAGATCACCGTCGTCGGCGACTCCGGGCAGGTCTACCGGGGTGCCGCCGCCTGGATCGTCACCCTGTGGGCCCTGCGCGAACACCGGCCCCTGGCGCACCGGTTGAGCACGCCGGCCGGGGCCAGGATCGCCAAGGGCGCCGTGCTCGCCGCCGCCAAGTGGCGCGGGGCGCAGTGGGGCGGGGGTGTGTACCGGCAGGGCGACGGGTGGACCTACGACCCCCACTCGGGCTGGAGCTACACCGCACCGGGCTGCGGCAGCGGCACCTGCCCCACTGGATAGGCTCTGTAGCCGTGCCCGCGAACAACGACGGCCCCGACGAGGGCGCCACTCCCAGCAAGTCCGAGCAGACCCGCGCGCTGATCCTGGAGACGGCCATGCGGCTGTTCCAGGAGCACGGCTACGACAGGACGACGATGCGGGCGATCGCCAAGGAGGCGGGCGTCTCGGTCGGCAACGCGTACTACTACTTCGCCGGCAAGGAGCACCTGATCCAGGGCTTCTACGACCGTATCGCCGAGGAGCACCGGCTCGCGGTCCGCGAGGTGCTGGACCGGGAGACCGATCTGGAGGCGCGACTCGCGGGTGTGCTGCGGGTGTGGCTGGACATCGCGACGCCGTACCACGAGTTCGCGGTGCAGTTCTTCAAGAACGCCGCCGACCCGGACAGCCCGCTCAGCCCGTTCAGCCCGGAGAGCGAGCACGCGCGCGTGCAGGCCATCGCCGTCCACAAGGAGGTGCTGTCCGGCGCGAAGACCAAGGTGGCTCCCGAACTGCGGGAGGTGCTCCCGGAGTTGATGTGGCTCTCGCAGATGGGGCTCGTCCTGTACTGGGTGTTCGACCGCACCGAGGGACGCGAGCGGAGTTACCGGCTCGCGGAGCGCGGCGCGCGCCTCACCGCGCGCGGTGTCTCCCTGGCCCGCTTCCGGGTGCTGCGGCCGCTCGTCCTGGAGGTGCACGAGCTGTTCACGGACTTCCTGCCGGGCATGACCCACGCGCTGCCCGACCCGGCCAAGAAGAAGAGCAAGCGCGGGGCGCCCGCCGCCGGACCCGCCGACGACGAACGCCCCTGAGCGCCCGGCTCAGTTGACGGCGTCCACCTCGCCCTCCGCGAGCTCGACGTCATGGACCAGTGGACCGTCCGTCACGGCCACGTGCCGCGCGATCGAGCCGTACGACGGCGCGGTCGTCGCCAGGAGGTAGGTCCCCGGCGCCGGCACCGACACGATGTACGAGCCGTCCGCCAGGGACTCGACCCGGTCCAGTTGACGTCCGCCGGCCGTCAGCAGGGTCACGGACGCGCCCTCCACGGGCTCGCCCTCGGTCGTACGGACGAAGCCGTGGACGGCCGACGCGGGGCCGTCGGCGAGGGCCGGGGCGGCCTCCTCGGCGGGCTCCACGGCGAGGTGCGGCAGGCGCTTGTCGAGCCAGCCCGGGAGCCACCAGTTGGAGTTGCCGAGCAGGTGCATCGCGGCCGGCACCAGGGCCGTACGCAGGATGAAGGCGTCCAGGGCGACCGCGGCGGCCAGGCCGACGCCCGCCGTCGCCGCTCCGGAGTCGCCGCTGAGGACGAAGGCCAGGAAGACGCAGACCATGATCAGGGCGGCGCTGTTGATGACGCGGCTGGTCTCCGCGAGGCCGACGCGGACCGCGCGGGCGTTGTCCCTGGTGTGGACCCACTCCTCGTGCATACGGCTGACCAGGAACACCTGGTAGTCCATGGAGAGGCCGAACAGCAGCGACAGCATGATGACCGGCAGGAAGGCGTTGATCGGGCCCTCCTTGCCGAGGCCCAGCATGTCCAGGCCCCAGCCCCACTGGAAGATCGCCACCAGCACACCGAAGGAGGCCGCCGCCGCGATGAGGTTCATCAGGGCGGCCGTCAACGGCACCACCAGGGAACGGAACGCGAGCAGCAGGAGCAGGAAGCTCAGGCCGATGATCGTGGCGACGAACAGCGGTAGCCGGTCGCCGGTGACGGTCGCGAAGTCCTTGGATATCGCCGTCACACCGCCGACGTGGGCCGTGGCGCCCGCCTGAGGGATCACCTGGTCGCGCAGGGTGTCGATCAGGTCGTCGGTCTGCTTCGACTGGGGTGACGTGGTCGGGACGACCTGGATGACGGTCACCCCGCCCGCCGGGGGCAGCGCGGCGACCTGGGCGACGCCCTTCGTGTCCTTGATGCCCTTGACCAGGGTGGCGGTGTCGCCGCTCGAAGTGACCACCTGGAGGGGGCCGTTGAAGCCGGGACCGAAGCCGTCGGCGAGCAGGTCGTACGCCTTCCTGGTGGTCGTCGAGGCGTCGTCGTTGCCCTGGTCGGTGGCGCCGAGGCGGAGCGAGAGCACCGGGATGGCGAGGACCGCCATGACGGCGAGGGCCAGCACGGCGATCCGGCGCGGGCGCTTCTGCACGCCCGCCGACCAGCGGGCCGCGAGGGTGGTGGTCCGCTCCGGCTCGGGGCCGTTCGCCGCCAGCTTGCGCCGCTGCTTGCGGCTCAGCACCCGTACGCCTAGGAAGCCGAGCAGGGCGGGCAGCAGGGTCGTCGCCGCGAGGACGCTCAGGACGACGGTGAGCGAGGTGCCGACGACCACGCCGTCCAGGAAGCGCAGGTTCGTCACCAGCATGCCGGCGAGCGCGATGCACACCGTGCCGCCCGCGAACAGCACCGCGCGGCCGGAGGTGTTGAGGGCGGTGACCGCCGACTCCTCCGGGTCCATGCCGCGCAGGACGCCCTTGCGGTGCCGGGTGACGATGAACAGGGCGTAGTCGATGCCGACGCCCAGACCGATCAGGGTGGCGAGCAGGGGCGCCAGATCGGGGATGTCGGTGGCGTGGCTGAGGAGCTGGGTCGAGAACAGGCCCGTGCCCACGCCGAAGATGGCGATGCCGATCGGCAGCAGCATCGCGTAGAACGAGCCGAAGGCCAGGAACAGCACCACGGCCGCCGCGAGGATGCCGATCACCTCGGCGAGGCCGGTGGGCGGCTCCTGGACGCGCTGAATGGCCTGGCCGCCCAGCTCGACCTCAAGACCGCCGCGTTCGGCGTTCTGAGCGGTGTCCACGACCTTCTGGACGAGGTCCTTGGGGACCGCGTTCGCCTGGTCTCCGAAGGTGATCTGCGCGTACGCGATCTTCCCGTCGGAACTGATCTGTGCCGCGCCCCGCGCGCCGGAGTAGGGGCCGGTGACCCCGCCGACGCCCTTCATGGCCGCGATCTTGTCCAGGGCGGGCTGGATGCGGGTCTGTACGGACTGGTCCCGCACCGAGCCCGAGTCGACCTTCCACACCACCGTGTCGGTGTCGCCCGAGCTGTTCGGGAACGCCTTCTCCATCAGGTCGTACGCGCGCTTGGAGTCCGTGTCCGGGAGGGAGAAGACGTTCGCGTAGTTCGTACCCGCCGTCGAGGCCGAAAGGCCCAGGCCGAACAGTGCCCCCACCCACAGCAACAGGACCACCAGCCGGTGCCGATAGCACCACCGTGCCAATGCCGCCACGCTCAACGCTCCTTAGTCGGTCGGTTGGTCCCCCAGGTCCTGGGCTACAGAATTGGTGGCGGCACGCACGCGTGGACACGCATCGGCCATGACTCTCAAGGAACTCCAAAGACCGGACGGCCCCGATGTCAGTGGCGCCGCCGATACTGGGGGCATGACGGCTCCAGGAACCGTGCTGGTGGTGGAGGACGAACCGAGCATCGCCGACGTCCTCGCCATCGCGCTGCGCTACCACCGCTTCGAGGTGATGACCGCGGGCACCGTGCGCGAGGCGCTCGCCCTCGCCGAGCGCACCCGCCCCGACTGCGCGCTGCTCGACGTGATGCTCCCGGACGGCGACGGCCGCGCCCTGGGGCACGAACTGCGCGCCCGCCGGCCCGACCTGGCGCTCGTCTTCCTCACCGCGCGGGACGCGCCCGCCGAGATCGTCGGCGCCCTCGGCTTCGGCGACGACTACATCACCAAGCCGTTCGACATCGACGTGGTCGTCGCCCGCATCACAGCCGTCCTGCGCCGCACCCGCCCCGACGACGTCCTCCCGCAGCGCCCGCCGCTGCGCTACGGCGACCTGGAGCTGGACGAGACGACGTACTCGGTGCACCGCGCGGGCAACTCGGTCGAGCTGACCCCCACCGAGTACGCCCTGCTGCGCTTCCTGGTGCGCAACGGCGGCCGGATCGTGCCCAAGGACCAACTCCTGCGCCATGTCTGGCAGTACGAGCACACCCCGCCGGAGTCGACCGTCGTGGAGACCTACATCAGCTATCTGCGGCGCAAGCTGGAGACCCTGGGACCGCCGGTGATCACCACGCGGCGGGGTGTCGGATACGGGCTCGCATGAAATTCCGGATCCCGAACTGCGAGCGCGGAGTCCACTCCCTGCGCGCCAAGCTGACCCTGGCGAACCTGGCGCTGCTGGCGCTCGGCATCGTCATGGCCACCGCCGTCAGCCTGATGGGCATGCGGCACTATCTGCTCGCCCAGGTCGACACCGGGCTGACGAAGACCCGTGACTCGCTGGGCAGTTCCGAACTCACGATGCGGCAGATCAACACACTGAGCACCCTGGCCGGCATCGGCGACCAACTGATGCCCCAGAAGAGGGTGAACTCGCCGAACCCCGACAAGGTGTTCGCGGCGGTCGGCCCCCAGGGCAAGGTCCTCACCATCGCCGGCTTCACCCCGACCGACGACCAGCGCGCGCTCGCCGCCGTCTTCACCGACCCCGCCGCACTGGCCGCCGACGGCACACCGCGCGACATATCGCTGCGCGGCGCCCCCTACCGCGCCACCGGGACCCGGCTCGCCGACGGCACGTACATCCTGATCGCCGCCTCCACCGGCGGCCTGCACAACGGCATGGCGAAGGCCCTCAAGCTGGACCTCGCCTTCGGCAGCGTGCTGCTGGTGCTGCTCGCCACGCTGACCATGGTCAGCGTGCGGCGGCGGATGCTGCCCCTGGAGGACATGGTGGAGACCTCCACGGCGATCGCCGAGGGCGATCTGACCCGGCGCGTGCCCTCCAGCCACCATCCGACGCAGGAGGTCGAGCAGTTGCGGGTCGCCCTCAACTCCATGCTCCACCAGGTGGAGTCGGCGTACCGCACGCGCGAGCGCACGGCGGCCCAGCTCCGCCGTTTCGTCGCCGACGCCTCGCACGAGCTGCGCACCCCGCTGGCGGCGATACGCGGCTACCTCCAGCTCTACGACAAGGGCATGCTGACCGAGCCCCACGAGCGCAGGCGGGCCTGGGACCGGATGAACGCGGAGGCCGACCGGATGGGCCGCCTCGTCGACGAACTGCTCATGCTGGCCCGCCTCGACCAGCGGCCCGAACTGCGCTTCCGGAACGTCGATCTGAGCCGCCTGGTGCGCGACGCCGCCGAGGACCTGCGGGTGCAGCAGCCGGAGCGGCCCGTCACGGTCGGCGCCGACGGCTCCCTCCTGGTGCGCGCCGACGAGTCGGGCCTGCGCCAGATACTCGGCAACCTGGTGACCAACGTGCGCACCCACACGCCCGCCGACGTACCCGTGCGGCTCGGTCTGGAGCGCGAGGACGGGGTCGTACGGCTCTGTGTCGCGGACCAGGGTCCTGGGCTCTGCCAGGACGACGCGGCACGTATCTTCGACCGCTTCTTCCGGGCGGGCGGCGGTGCGGGCAGCGGTCTGGGGCTGGCGATCGTGCAGGGCGTCGCCCAGGCGCACGGCGGGGACGTGGCGGTGCGGACCGCGCCGGGCGAGGGGCTCGCGGTGACGGTGACCCTGCCGACGCGGACGCCGGTGCCGTCGTAGGACGGCAGAGGTGTCAGGAGGTGTCGGGCTGGACGAGGGCCCACACCGTCTTGCCGTGCGCGCCACGGCTCCACACGCCCCAGGCGGACGCGACGCCCTCCACCAGATGGAGTCCGCGCCCGGCCTCCTCCAGCTCCGTCACGACCCGCAGCCGGGGCTGGAGCCGGCCCTCGTCCGACACCTCGATGAGGCAGGAGCCGTCCCCGAGGGCCGTCACCGCCACCTCGAACTCGCGCTCCAGGAGCGGCCCGTGGCGTACGACGTTGGTCGCCAGCTCGGACACGAGCAGCACCGCGTCCTGGAGCGCGGGATCGTCGTCGCCGTGCCCCCAGTCGGCCAGATGGTCCCGGACCCGGCGCCGGGCGAGACCGACGGACGCCGGGTGCCGGGGCAGCCGGAAGGAGTTGCGTCTGACCACGTCGGCTCCTCACCCCTGCGCACGCCTCCGTCACATGGTGATGAAGGGGGTCAGATCCAGTCCAGCGCCCACAGCCGGAACACGCCGGTGCCGTCCGACAGATAGGAGATCCCGCCGACGTCCTCGCTGCTGACGACGTACTCCTTGCGCTGCCACAGCGGGATCAGCGGCACGTCCTCGGCCACGTCCACCTGCACATCACGGAAGTCGGCGTCGACGCGGCTGCGGTCGGCGAACGTCTGGCTGTTGAGGATGAGTTGGTCGACGACCTTGTTGCTGTAACCGGTGTTCATGGTGGAGCCGGTGCCGACGAGCGCGGAGCCGAAGGTGTCCGGGTCCGGATAGTCGGCGACCCAGCCGACCGCGTACGCGTCCAGCTTTCCGGTCGCCCAGCGCTTCTGGAAGTCGGTCCACTCGTAGCCCTTGACGTCCACCTTGAAGAGGCCGCTCGCCTCCAACTGCTTCTTCAGCTCGGCGGCCTCCTCGGCGCCGGAACCGTGCCCGATGCCGTACCCGTAGGTGAAGCGCACCGGGACGGAGACACCGGCCTCTTCGAGGAGGGCCTTCGCCTTCTTGGCGTTCTCCGTGGGGTAGGCGTCGAAGAACGACGTCGTGTGGCCGACGATGCCGGCCGGGATCAGCGAGTACAGCGGGTCGACCGTGCCGTCGTACACCGAGGCGGCCAGTTCCTCGCGGTTGACCAGCCAGGCCATGGCCCGTCGGACCAGGACGTCGTGCAGGGGCGAGCCCTTGCGGGTGTTGAGGTACAGGTTGCGGGTCTCGGAGCTGTCGGACTCCGACACCCGCTGGTTGGGATCGCTCGCGGAGAGCCCGGAGAGCATCTTCGGCGGGAGCTGCCGGGTGGCCACCTCGACCTGCTTCGCCTTGTACGCCTTCTGCAGCGCGTCCGAGCCGGTGTAGTAGCGCAGCTCGATCGGGCTCCCGTCGTTCTTGACCGCGCCCTTGTAGTGGCCGTTCGGCGCGAGGACCGCGCTCTTGTCCTTCGTATACGCGGACAGGGTGTACGGCCCGGTGCCGTCGGCCTCGAACCCGGTGCGCGGCGCGTCCTTCGGGTACTTGGTGCTGTCGACGATCGCACCGGCGCCGGTGGCCACCTTGAACGGGAACGTGGCGTCCGGCGACGACAGATGGAAGGTGACGGTCATGCCGGAGGCGCTGACCGAGCCGAGCGTGGAGAGCAGGGACGCCGGACCGACATCCGAGTTGATCTTCTTGACCCGGTCGAAGGAGTACTTCACGTCCTCGGCGGTCATCGTGCGCCCGCTCGGGAAGGTGAGCCCGTCACGCACCACACAGCGGTACGTCTTCAGGCCGCCGCCCACGAACGCGCAGCTCCTGGCCGCGTCCGGGACGGGTGTCGTGCCGCCCGGGTCGAAGGTCATCAGCGACTGGAAGACGTTGCTGTACAACGCCCAGGAACCCGCGTCGTAGGCGGCGGCCGGGTCGAGCGAGGTGACGGCGTCCGTCGTCCCGACCGTGATCGTCCTGTCCCCGCTCCCGTCCGACGGCAGCAACTGCCAGCCCCCGACTCCCACGGCCGCGAGAACCAGCAGCGTCGCGAGAATCCGTATGCGAACCGACCGCATCGGTGTGCCTCCCCAGAGCCCTCCCGGGCCCCTCCCGAATGCCACTCCCCTAGTGGCGCGGATCACCTAACCACAGGAGTTTCGTCCGGGGGAAGAGAGTTCTGCCGAGATGAGAAAGAACTTACCGACCGGTGTTAATCGCCCGTTTCACAGCCACTTCCCAGCTGGTTCACGGACGGGCCGCGACACCCGTGACTAGGCCTGTTTCGACGCCAGTTCGACGACCGTGATGTCCGACGGCGCCCCCACCCGCGTCGGCGGCCCCCACGCGCCCGCGCCCCTGCTGACGTACAGCTCGGTGTCGCCGTAGCGCTCCAGGCCCGCGACCGTCGGATTGGCCGCCGCCGCGATGAAGTTGCCGGGCCACAACTGGCCGCCGTGGGTGTGCCCGGAGAGCTGGAGGTCGACGCCGTGCTTGACGGCCTCGTGGATCTGCACGGGCTGGTGCGCGAGGAGTACGCACGCGCGCGTGGTGTCACGATCGCCGAGCGCCTTCCCGAAGTCGGGCCCCTGGCCCTCGCTCTCGCCCTGGAGGTCGTTGACCCCGGCGAGGTCGAAACCGGCGAGTTCGGTACGGGCGTTCTCCAGGGGGTGGATCCCGAGCGTACGGACCTCTTCCAGCCACTGTTCGGCGCCGGAGAAGTACTCATGGTTTCCGGTGACAAAAAACTTTCCGAACCGCGCCCTCAACTCCGCCAGGGGTGCCGCCGCCGGCCCCAGATTCTTGACACTGCCGTCGACCAGGTCACCCACGACCGCGATCAGGTCGGGCTGTGTCGCGTTGATCGTGTCGACGACCTTCTGCGCGAAACCCCGCCCCAGGAGCGGCCCCAGATGGATGTCGCTGACGACGGCGATCCTGAACCCGTGCGCGGAGCGCGGCAGTTTGGCCAGCGGCACGGTGACGCGCTTGACGCCCGGCCCGCGCAGGACGCCGTAGGTGCCGTATCCGACGGTCCCCACGGCAGCAGCGGCGGCCGCGCCTCCGACGACCCGGGAGACGAAGAGACGGCGGGAGGGGGCGGGAGGCCGAGGTTCCTCCGCAGCGGGGACCTGCGCCTCTTGTACGGCTGTCTCCGCGGGCCCGCGCCGCTCGACGAGCCGGCGCAGCAGCGGCCGTACGACCTCGCCCGCGAGGACGGCCAGCAGCAGGTAGATCGACAGGGCCATCCACAGGAAGCCGGGCCAGCCCAGGACGCGCTGGAGCCAGAAGGGCGCGCCGCCGCGCTCGGTGGCCAGGGCCGCGACCATCAGCACCGGGCCGGCGGCGAGCACGGCCGTGCCGGTGACGCGGGCGGGGCCCCACGCGCGCGTGGTGTCGCGGACGAGGCGGCGCCAGATGTACCAGTGCAGTCCGCCGAGGACGGCGACCGCGACCAGGACGATGAGCGCGATGACGACGACGGCCACTTCTCTATGACGTCCGGCGCAGTGCGCGCAGTCCGCGCAACCCGAGGCCGCCGATGACCGTCCCCAATACGAAGGAGACGATGGCGAGGGTCAGATGCACCCAGAAGTACGCCGTCGGCCGGCCGTCGTCGAAGGCCAGTCCGCTTGTGTCCTTGACCAGGTTCTTGATGAAAGTGACCCAGATGACCCAGCTCCACACCCCGAAGGCGAGCAGGAACCAGGAGACGGGGCGGCTGAGCTTCATGAGTCCAGTATCGCCGTCGTCCCCGGGGGCCCGTGTCCGGGGTGGGGCCGGTGACGGGACTTCGGGTCCCTGGCCATGTACGTTCTCGTGCGTGCCCGCTCCACAGCAGACCATCAGGCGATCCCTGCTGGTACTTTCCGCCGCCCTGTCGTCCCTCGCGCTCACCGCGCCCCTCGCCCTCGCGGCCCCGACCCCGACCCCGACGTCGTCGTCGGCGAGTCCTACGGCCACTCCCCCGGCGGACATGTCGTCGGTGGGTGGCACCCGCCTCGGCCAGGCGGGGACGCAGGTCAACCTGACGTCCGGGGTCCCGGTGCTGCCGAAGGACCTGACCGCGCGGTCGTGGATCGTGACCGACGCCGAGTCCGGCGATGTGCTCGCCTCGCACAACGCGCACTGGCGGCTGCCTCCGGCGAGCACCCTGAAGATGCTGTTCGCCGACACCGTGCTGCCGACGTTCCCCAGCACGACCGAGCACAAGGTGGTCCCCTCCGACCTGGCCGGCATGGGCGCCGGTTCCAGCCTGGTCGGGATAAAGGAGGGCGAGAGCTACACGGTCCGCGACCTGTGGCTCGGTGTCTTCCTGCGCTCCGGCAACGACGCCGTGCACGTCCTGTCCCACATGTACGGGGGCATCGACAAGACTGTCGCCGACATGAACGCGCACGCCCAGGACCTCCAGGCGCTGGACACCCATGTGGTGACACCGGACGGCTACGACGAGCCGGGGCAGGTCTCCTCGGCGTACGACCTGACGCTGTTCGCGCGCTCCGGGCTGCAGAAGAAGGACTTCCGGGAGTACTGCTCGACGGTGAGCGCGAAGTTCCCGGGCGAGACCACCACGAAGAAGGGCAAGTCGGTCCGCGGGACATTCGACATCCGGAACACCAACCGGCTGCTGAGCGGCGACTCGGACGTCTCGGTGTACCCCGGCATCGCGGGCGTCAAGAACGGCAACACCACCAACGCGGGCGCGACCTTCACCGGCGTCGCCGAACGGGGCGGCAAGGTGCTGCTGGTGACGGTCATGAACCCGGAGAAGCACGAGCACAACGAGGTCTACAAGGAGGCCGCGAAGATCCTCGACTGGGGCTTCCAGGCGGACGGGAAGGTGCAGCCGGTGGGTGAGCTGGTCGCGCCGAAGAGCGCGGGTCAGTCGAGCGCTCAGCCAGGTGCCACGGCCACCGGGGAGGCGGGCGGCGACACCTCGTCCAAGAGGCCGGCCGCGAGTTCCTCGGCCTCGGCCGCCGAGGAGGACGGTTCGAGCGGGGTCGGGATCGCGCTCGCGATCATCGGCGGGCTGCTGGTGGTGCTGGGCGGCGGTGTCTTCCTGGTCAACCGGCGCTGGCCGCTGCCGGATCTGGTCCGCCGCCGCACGCGTCCCTGACCTTGGGGTTCTCGGTCTCGTCGGTCGGGTCGTACGCCTCGTCCGCGTCTTCGTCGGGGTCGTCCTTGCTCGGGGTCGCCGTCCAGGCGGCGCAGAACAGGACCAGCCTTGAGGTGAAGTTCATCCACAGCAGCAGGGCCACGGGGACGCCGAACGCGCCGTACATGCTCTTCGCGGCCACGCCCTGGATGTAGCCGCTGAGCAGCAGCTTCAGCAGTTCGAAGCCGACCGCGCCGATCAGCGCGGCCACGGTGAGCCGGCGGCGCGTGGGCTCGACGCCGGGCAACAGGGTCAGGACGTACAGCAGGAGCAGGAAGTCGACGAGCACGGCGACGGCGAACGCGACGACGCGCAGCAGGATCCCGCCCCAGCCGCCCTGCGCCAGGCCCAGTTCCCGGCTGATCCAGTCGACCAGCGCGGAGGCGACGGTCGAGATGGCGATCGTCGCGAGGACGGCGCCGCCCAGGCCGACCAGCACCCCTGCGTCGATGAGCTTGCGCAGGAAGGGGTTCTCGTCGCGGTCGGGCAGCTCCCACACCGCGCGCAGACACTCCCGCATCGAGCCGACCCAGCCGATGCCGGTGAACAGCAGGACGGCACCGGCGATGAGACCGATGGTGCCCGCGTTGTCCACCAGGGAACCGATGTTGAGCTGGTCGGAGATGCCGGGCACCTGCTCGGCGATCTTGTCCTGCAGGTCGTGCTGCTGGGCGGTGCTCAGGGTGGCGGCGGCGATGGCGGCGGCCACGGTCAGCAGCGGGAACAGCGCGATGAAGCTGATGAACGTCATGGCCGCGGCGAGCTGCGTCCACTTCACCCGGTCCAGCCGCTCGTACGACCGCCACACGTGCGTGCGCATCAGGCGCGCCACCAGGGGCCCGATGAAGGGGAGCTTCGTCAGCCAGTCCATGATCCGATTCTGCCCTCCTCCGGGGAGACCGATGTGCGAGTACCCACAAACACGGGTGCGTGGCGCCATAGGGAGCGGCATCCGATTAATCGCCCATTTCAGGGAGGGCACTTATGCCGTACGACCGACCGCCCACAAGCGGGCGATACGGTCACCGGCATGCGTCCTCCCCAGTCCTTGCTCGTCCTTGGCGGTACGTCCCGGATCGCGCTGGCCACCGCGCGCCGACTGATCGCCCGCCGTACCCGCACGGTGTGGCTGGCGGGCCGCCCGTCGCCCGCCCTGGAGAGCGCCGCCTCGGAACTGCGGGCCCTGGGGGCCGAGGTCCGGACGATCGCCTTCGACGCGCTCGACCCCGACTCCCACGAGGCCGTGCTCGGCAAGGTCTTCGCCGAGGGCGACATCGACATGGTGCTGCTCGCCTTCGGCATCCTCGGCGACCAGGCCCGGGACGAGCGTGAACCGGCCGCCGCGGTGCGCGTCGCGCAGACCAACTACACCGGTGCGGTGGCGGCCGGCCTGATCGCCGCCCGGGCACTGCAGACCCAGGGACACGGCTCCCTGGTGGTGCTCTCCTCGGTCGCCGCCGAGCGGGCCCGCCGCACGAACTTCATCTACGGCTCCAGCAAGGCCGGCCTGGACACCTTCACGCAGGGCCTGGGCGACGCGCTGTACGGCACGGGCGTGCACGTCATGGTCGTACGACCGGGATTCGTCCGTTCGAAGACGACGGCCGACCACGAGGCGACCCCGCTCACGACGACCCCCGAGGCCGTCGCCACCGCCATCGAACTGGGCCTGCGCCGGGGCTCGGAGACGGTGTGGGTGCCGGGGAGGCTGCGCCTGGTGATGTGGGCACTACGACACCTGCCGCGCGCGCTGTTCCGGCGGCTGGCCGAGTGAGGGCGCCCAGCTAGCGGCTGGGGATCGTGCCGCGGTCGGTGTGGGCCGCCTGGGGTGGTACGACGGCTCCGCCGAAGGTGAACTCGCGGAGCTTGCGCCACACGCCGTCGGCGCCCTGTTCGTAGAGCGCGAAGCCGGTGCAGGGCCACTCCGCGCGGTAGTCGGCGAGGGCCTCGAAGGCGCGGTCCATCGACGCGTCGTCGATGCCGTGCGCCACGGTGACGTGCGGGTGGTACGGGAAGTTCAGGTCGCGGGCCATCGGTCCGGAGACGTCACGGATCCGCTGCTGCAACCAGCTGCAGGTCTCGGCGCCCTCGACCACCTGGACGTAGACGACCGGGGACAGGGGCCGGAACGTGCCGGTGCCGGACAGCCGCATCGGGAAGGGGCGGCCGGCCGCGGCGACCCCGAGCAGATGAGCGTCGATCGCGGGCAGTTGTGAGGAGTCCACCTCGGTCGGCGGCAGCAGTGTGACGTGCGTGGGGATGCCGTGGGCCGCGGCGTCGCCGAAGCCCGCGCGCCGCTCCTGGAGCAGGCTGCCGTGAGGCTCCGGGACCGCGATCGAAACGCCGATCGTTACGGTCCCCACATCGTCTCCTGTCGTCCTGTCGATGGTCCTGGCGGGTGGTCCTGGCGGTGCTCGGAGGTGGCCGCACACGCGGCCACCCGGCTATCGACTGTACGGCCACGACCGGGTTGTGGGCAGGCGCAACCGTAGTGATGTGCAGCGCTCTGTCCAGTGGTACGTGTGTGCGGTCGTGCGCCTCAGTGCTTGGCGGGCAGGAAGCCGACCCGGTCGTACGTCTGGGCGAGGGTCTCGGCCGCGACGGCTCGCGCCTTCTCCGCGCCCTTGGCCAGGATCGAGTCGAGCGTCTCCGGGTCGTCCAGATACTGCTCGGTGCGCTCCCGGAACGGCGTCACGAACTCGACCACGACCTCGGCGAGGTCCGTCTTGAGCGCGCCGTAGCCCTTGCCCTCGTACTTCTGCTCCAGTTCCGGGATACCGGCGCCGGTGAGGGTCGAGTAGATGGTGAGCAGGTTGCTGACGCCCGGCTTGTGCTCCGCGTCGTAGCGGATCACGGTGTCGGTGTCGGTGACGGCGCTCTTGACCTTCTTCGCGGTCGCCTTGGGGTCGTCGAGGAGGTTGACGAGGCCCTTCGGGGTGGACGCCGACTTGCTCATCTTGATCGACGGGTCCTGGAGGTCGTAGATCTTCGCCGTCTCCTTGAGGATGTACGGCTTCGGGATCGTGAAGGTCTCGCCGAAGCGGCCGTTGAAGCGCTCGGCGAGGTCGCGGGTCAGCTCGACGTGCTGGCGCTGGTCCTCGCCGACCGGGACCTCGTGCGCCTGGTACAGCAGGATGTCGGCGACCTGGAGGATCGGGTACGTGAACAGGCCGACGCTGGCACGGTCGGCGCCTTGCCGGTTGGACTTGTCCTTGAACTGGGTCATGCGGGACGCCTCACCGAAGCCGGTCAGGCAGTTCATGACCCAGGCGAGCTGGGCATGCTCGGGGACATGGCTCTGGACGAACAGCGTGCAGCGCTCCGGGTCGAGCCCGGCCGCAAGGAGCTGCGCGGTGGCGAGCCGGGTGTTGGCGCGGAGGTCCGCCGGGTCCTGCGGGACCGTGATCGCGTGCAGGTCGACGACCATGTAGAACGCGTCGTGGGACTCCTGCAGGGCCACCCACTGGCGGACGGCGCCGAGGTAGTTGCCGAGGTGGAACGAGCCTGCGGTGGGCTGGATTCCGGAGAGCACGCGGGGTCGGTCAAAGGCCATGTTCACCATTCTCTCAGGTCTTGGGGCCCACTCCGGAACCGGTCCGGAACTCGTTCGGAACCGATGTGACGCAGAGGACGACGGAGGACGACGGAGGACGACGGAGGGGGACGGATGGCACGCGGGAAGGGACGGGCCGGGGCGCGGGGCGGGTGTCTCGTGGCGGGGTCGGTGTTGATGGTTCTGGCAGGGGCGGCTCAGGTCCAGGCGGCCGGAATGGATCAGGCTGCCGGGAACGACCAGGTCCGGGCGCGGACGCAGGAACCTCGCCCGGACCTCCCGGATCTGGCGATGGTCGTGGCGGGCGGCACGGGCCGGACCGAGGTGGCGCGCTCCGGGGAGTCGTCGTTCGCCCGCTTGTGGGCGTTGTTGCAGCCGACGTACTCGGGGACGGAGCCGGTGTCGCCGGAGTGGGAGGCGGGCCGGTATCCGGCGGTGCGGATCACCGTGGTGTGGGGGCTGAGCGGGGTCGGGGGCTGGCCTCGGACGAGCCGGGCTCCGGGCGGTGATGTGGCCGTGGAGCGGGAGGACCAGTTGTTCGTGGCCGCGGACGGCACACCGTGGGTGCGGACGGACCCGGCTCCGGCGGTGGCGGACGACGACATCCGTTGGCATCGGGCGCCGCGCTCGGCCTTCGACCGGTGGGAGCGGGCGGGAGGGCCCGGCGCGGCCGGGGCGGTCGCGGGCGGGCGGAAATCCGCGGACCTGGCCGGACCCTTCTGGTGGGCGGCGGCGGGCGTGGCCGTCGGGGTCGGCGGCACGTTGCTGATACGCCGCGCGGCGGCCCGGCGTGAGGCCGGACCGCCGCGCGAGGAACCACGACAGGAGCTCATCGATCTGTGAGCGTCGCCGATCTCTGACGACTCAACAGAGCGCGTCTGTCGGCGTGTTCGTCAGCCGAGGTCGATCTCGGGGTACAGCGGGAAGCCGGCGACGAGGTCGGTGGCGCGGTGGGAGATCTCGTCCGCGATCTTCGGGTCGAGGATGTGCTGCGCCTTGGACGGCGCGCCCTTGCTGGTGGTGCCGGGCTCCGTGGTGGTCAGGACGCGGTCGATGAGGCCGGCGACCTCGTCCATCTCGGCGGTGCCCAGGCCGCGGGTGGTCAGGGCGGGGGTGCCGATGCGGATGCCGGAGGTGTACCAGGCGCCGTTCGGGTCGGCGGGGATGGCGTTGCGGTTGGTGACGATGCCGGAGTCGAGGAGGGCCGACTCGGCCTGGCGGCCGGTGAGGCCGTAGGAGGAGGCGACGTCGATCAGGTTGAGGTGGTTGTCGGTGCCGCCGGTGACGAGGGTGGCGCCCCGGCGCATCAGGCCGTCCGCCAGCGCGCGGGAGTTGTCGACGATGCGCTGGGCGTAGTCCTGGAAGGACGGCTGCCGGGCCTCGGCGAGGGCGACGGCCTTGGCGGCCATGACGTGCGGGAGCGGGCCGCCGAGGACCATCGGGCAGCCGCGGTCGACCTGGTCCTTGAGGGAGTCGTCGCACAGGACCATGCCGCCGCGCGGGCCGCGCAGCGACTTGTGGGTGGTGGTGGTGACGATCTGGGCGTGCGGGACCGGGTCGAAGTCGCCGGTCAGGACCTTGCCCGCGACCAGTCCTGCGAAGTGCGCCATGTCCACCATCAGGGTCGCCCCGACCTCGTCGGCGATCTCGCGCATGAGGCGGAAGTTCACCAGACGGGGGTAGGCGGAGTAGCCGGCCACGATGATCAGCGGCTTGAAGTCGCGGGCCTGGGCGCGCAGCGCGTCGTAGTCGATCAGACCGGTCGTCGGGTCGGTGCCGTAGGAGCGCTGGTCGAACATCTTGCCGGAGATGTTGGGGCGGAAGCCGTGGGTGAGGTGGCCGCCGGCGTCCAGGGACATGCCGAGCATGCGCTGGTTGCCGAAGGCCTGGCGGAGTTCGGCCCAGTCGGCGTCGGAGAGGTCGTTGACCTGGCGGACTCCGGCCTTCGCGAGGGCGGGTACCTCCACCCGGTCGGCGAGGACGGACCAGAAGGCGACGAGGTTGGCGTCGATGCCGGAGTGCGGCTGGACGTAGGCGTGGCGGGCGCCGAAGAGTTCGCGCGCGTGCTCGGCGGCGAGGGACTCGACGGTGTCGACGTTGCGGCAGCCGGCGTAGAAGCGGCGGCCGACGGTGCCTTCGGCGTACTTGTCGCTGAACCAGTTGCCCATGGCCAGGAGGGTGGCCGGGGAGGCGTAGTTCTCGGAGGCGATCAGCTTCAGCATCTCGCGCTGGTCGGCGACTTCCTGTCCGATGGCGTCGGCGACCCGCGGCTCGACGGCACGGATCACGTCGAGGGCGGCGCGGAAGGCGGTCGACTCATGGGAGAGGGGCGCGGACTTGTCGGGCATGGGGACCTCCGGACGTGGCGTTCGGCGTTCACGGTACGGCCCAGGCGCACGGCACACATTCCAGCTCGGGCCGCTCCCTGATGGTCGGTCCCATCCCAGCGCGCCAGTCACGGCCCGCCGGTCAGCCTACCGGGCGTGCCGGACGGTGCGGCTCCCACGTCCACCATGCGGGCGAGGATAGGAAAGGGGGCACCCTCACCCCGGGAGACGCCGTGACCAGTACGGAAGCACTCATCGCCGCCGCCGACGCGCACAGCGCGCACAACTACCACCCGCTGCCGTTGGTCGTCGCCACCGCCGACGGCGCGTGGATGACGGACGTGGAGGGGCGGCGCTATCTCGATCTGCTGGCCGGGTATTCGGCGTTGAACTTCGGGCATCGCAATCGGCGGTTGATCGAGGCGGCGAAGGCGCAGTTGGACCGGGTGACGCTGACGTCCCGGGCGTTCCACCACGACCGGTTCGCCGCGTTCTGCGAGCAGTTGGCGGAGTTGTGCGGCATGGAGCTGGTGCTGCCGATGAACACGGGCGCGGAGGCGGTGGAGACCGCGGTGAAGACGGCCCGTAAGTGGGGGTACCAGGTCAAGGGGGTGCCCTCGGAGCGCGCGAAGATCGTGGTGGCGGGCAACAACTTCCACGGCCGTACGACGACGGTCATCAGCTTCTCGACCGACCTGGAGGCGCGGGCGGACTTCGGGCCGTACACGCCGGGCTTCGAGATCGTGCCGTACGGGGATCCGACCGCGATGCGGGCGGCGATCAGCGAGAACACGGTGGCGGTGCTGCTGGAGCCGATCCAGGGCGAGGCGGGGGTGCTGGTGCCGCCGGCCGGATATCTGGCGGGGGTACGGGAGTTGACCCGGGAGCGGAACGTGCTCTTCATCGCCGACGAGATCCAGTCGGGGCTCGGGCGGACGGGGCGGACGTTCGCGTGCGAGCACGAGGGGGTGGTGCCCGACATGTATGTGCTGGGGAAGGCGCTGGGCGGCGGGGTGGTGCCGGTGTCGGCGGTGGTGTCGAGTGCGGAGGTGCTGGGGGTGTTCCGGCCCGGGGAGCACGGGTCGACGTTCGGCGGGAACCCACTGGCGTGTGCGGTGGCGCTGGAGGTGATCGCGATGCTGCGGTCGGGCGAGTACCAGGCGCGGGCCGCGGAGCTCGGCGGGCATCTGCACCGGGAACTGTGGCAGTTGACCGGCACGGGCCGGGTGACGGCGGTGCGCGGACGGGGTCTGTGGGCGGGGGTCGACATCGCCCCGGAGGTCGGGACGGCCCGGGAGATCTCGGAGCGGCTGATGGGCCGGGGCGTCCTGGTGAAGGACACCCATGGGTCGACGATCCGGATCGCGCCGCCGTTGATGATCAGCGAGGAGGACCTGGACTGGGGGTTGGCCCAACTGCGGGCGGTGTTGGGCGTCCAGATCTCCTGACCCGCCAGATCTCCTGACCCGCCAGGTCTCTTGACCCGCGACGGACCACGGCGATCCCCCCTCCCCTAGAGTCACTTTGTGCTCTTTGGAATGGTGTGCGCGCTCGGCGCGGCGATCTGCTTCGGTACGGCGACGGTGTTGCAGGCGGTCGCCACGCGGGCGGCGACGACGGGTGGGGGCGGGGACGCGGCGCTGTTGCTGCGGGCGCTGCGGCAGTGGCGGTATCTGGCGGGGCTGGGGCTGGACGGGCTGGGGTTCGTGTTCCAGATCGCTGCGTTGCGCTCGCTTCCCATCTACGCGGTCGGGGCGGCCCTGGCGTCGAGCCTCGCGGTGACGGCGGTGGTGGCCGCGCGGCTGCTGGGAGTTCGGCTCAGCGGGGTGGAGTGGGCGGCCGTCGGCGTGGTGTGCGCGGGGCTGGCGATGCTGGGACTGGCGTCCGGGGCGGAGGGCGACCGGGCCGGGTCGACGGCGCTGAAGTGGGCGATGCTGGGGACGGCCGTCGCGGTGCTGCTGCTGGGGCTGGTCGGTGGGCGGTTGCCGGAGCGGGGGCGGGCGTTGACGCTGGGGCTGGGGGCCGGGTTCGGGTTCGGGGTCGTCGAGGTGGCGGTCCGCCTGATCGACTCGCTCGCACCCTCCACGCTCCTCACCAACCCGGCGACCTACGCACTGCTCGTCGGCGGCGGCGCCGCGTTCCTGCTGTTGACCACGGCCCTGCAACGGGGTTCGGTCACCACGGCCACCGCCGGCCTGGTGATCGGGGAGACGATCGGCCCGGCCTTGGTGGGCGTGGTGTGGCTCGGGGACCGTACGCGGGAGGGGCTGGAGTGGCTCGCGGTGCTGGGGTTCCTGGTCGCGGTGGCGGGCGCGTTGGCGCTGGCGCGGTTCGGGGAGGCGCCGGCGGAAGTGTCCGACGAGGCTCCCGTAGACATCGCGTAGGCCAGGGCCGCACCCGGCGTAGCGCCTGCTGCTGACCGCGGCCCTGCAAGGGTCACGACGGCCACCGCCGAGCTGGTGATCGGGGAAAGGATCGGCCCGGCCGCAGGGCGCCGGCGCTGGCGCGGTTCGGGGAGGCGCCTGCGGAGGAGATTGCGAAGACGTAGTGGGCGAATGAATGTCGCCATGTTCTCGCCGCTGCCGATGAAATACCGGACCGCAAGCATTTCCCTGAATCCAGGATAAAGGGTCATGATACGGGCAATCAGAAAACTTCGTTGAAGATTTGAACGTGATGTGAAGGCTTTGCGTACCTGTTCATGTGACCAGTAATCCCGTCACCGTCACCACGGCCTATCACGTGACGGTGGGCCGCGAAGACGACTTCCGCTCGTGGGGGTGGGCGATGCTGAACGCGAGCGCTCAGCAGCCCGGCTTCATGGGGGGTGGCATTCTTGCCGACCGAGACGCGGAGTGGCATGTTGTCTATCGTTTCGCCAGCGAGGGAACGGCCCGGGCCTGGGAGGATTCCACCGACCGGGCACAGTGGGACGTCCGGGCCGCGGACTTCGCCCGGCAGACCGATCGCAGGAGCGTGCGGGGCTCCAAGGAGTGGTTCGACTCGCAGACCGCCACACCGAAGGCACCTGCTCCGCCGGCGAAATGGAAGCTGTGGTTCGTGAACATGAGCGCGGTGTTTCCGCCGGTGCTCCTGTTCAATCTGATCGTTCTTCCTTATCTCGGCGGTATAAATCCGCTCGTCCGCACGCTGCTGTTATGCCTGTGTGTGACGGCTCTTGTCACCTGGATTCTCATGCCGCGGCTCCAGCGTTTCCTCAAGAAATGGCTGTATCCGCCGCTCCAGGCATTTCGCGGACGACATAAAAGGCGGACCGCATAGGTCCGGAGCGAAGCAAGGGAGGTGGGCGGGTGAAGACCCTGCTCATCGACAATTACGACTCGTACACGTACAACCTGTTCCAGTTGATCGCCGAGGTCAACGGCGAGGAACCGGTCGTGATCCGCAATGACGCCCCGGGCGGGGTGCCGGATCTCGCGGAATTCGACAATGTCGTGGTGTCGCCGGGCCCCGGACACCCGGGCAGCCCGCGCGACTTCGGCATCGCCGCCGCCGTGCTCGCCGAGTCCCCGCTCCCCGTGCTCGGCGTCTGCCTGGGCCACCAGGGCATCGCGCTCGGCGAGGGCACCCCGGTGACGGCCGCGCCACAGCCCCGGCACGGACATCTGTCCACGGTGCGGCACGACGGGCGCGACCTGTTCCGCGGGCTGCCGCAGGACTTCACCGCGGTCCGCTACCACTCGCTGGCCGTGCCCGAGCCGCTGCCCGACACCCTGGAGGCCACCGCCTGGGCCGAGGACGGTGTCCTGATGGGGCTGCGGCACCGCGGCCGGCCGCTGTGGGGCGTGCAGTTCCACCCGGAGTCGGTGCTGACGGAGTACGGCCACCGCATGCTCGTCAACTTCCGCAATCTCACGGCGGAACGGGCCGGCAGACCCCGTACGAAGAACACCGCCGTCCCCCCGGCCGCCGCCGCGATACCGCGTCCCCGGCGATCGGTCCGGCCCGCCTACCGGCTGCACACCCGGCGCATCGCCGGCGCGGTCGACACGGAGGCCGCCTTCACCCGGATGTACGCGGCCTCGCGGCGGGCGTTCTGGCTGGACAGCTCCCTGGTCGAGGAGGGCCTCGCGCGGTTCTCGTTCCTCGGCGACGACAGCGGGCCGCTCGCGGAGTTCGTGCGCTACGACGTCGAGGCCGGGGTCTGTGAGATCGAGCGGTCGGGACGACCGACCCGCAAGGTCACGGCGAGCGTCTTCGACTACCTGAGAAGGCAGTTGACGACCCGTCATGTCGAGCCGGGCGGGCTGCCCTTCGACTTCACCGGTGGATACGTCGGCTACTTCGGCTACGAGACGAAGGCGGACTGCGGCTCACCGAACCGGCACTCCTCCGAAGTCCCGGACGCCTGCTGGCTGTTCGCGGACCGGCTGATCGCGGTGGACCATCTCAAGGGGTTCACGTATGCGGTCTGCCTCGCCGAGGACACCCCGCGGGCCGAGCGGGCGGCCACCGACTGGCTGGAGAGTGCTCTGGCCCAACTGAGCTTCGTGGCGACCGAGTTCGAACGTCCGCCGCTGCCCACCCTCGTCGAGCCCGACCTCGGCGCCGCCGAACCGTGGCTGGTGCGGGAGCGGGAGACGTATCTCGCGGACATCGAGTCCTGCCGACGGGAGTTGCGGGCGGGCACCAGCTACGAGATCTGTCTGACGAACGCGGCCCGGTTACCCGCCCCGCCGGACCCCTACGCCTTCTACCAGGTGCTGCGCCGGGTCAACCCGGCCCCGTACGCGGCCTTCCTGAAGCTGGGCGACGTCGATGTCGCCGGTTCGTCGCCGGAGCGGTTTCTGCGGATCACCCGTGACGGGATCGCCGAGGCGCGCCCCATCAAGGGCACCGCGCCGCGCGGCGAGGGGCCCAAGGAGGACGCCCGGCTGCGGGACACGCTCGCCGAGGACGCCAAGACCCGGGCCGAGAACCTGATGATCGTCGATCTGCTCCGCAACGACCTGGGCCAGGTCTGCCGGACCGGGTCGGTGCGCGTGACCCGGCTCATGGCCACCGAGACGTACGCGACGGTGCATCAACTGGTCTCCACCGTGGAGGGCCGACTGCGCGAGGGCACGGACGCGGTGGACTGCGTGCGGGCCTGTTTCCCCGGCGGCTCGATGACCGGGGCACCGAAGCTGCGCACCATGGAGATCATCGACGGGCTGGAGACCGAGGCGCGCGGTGTGTACTCCGGCGCCCTCGGCTATCTGGGGTGCGGTGGGGGCGCGGATCTCAGCATCGTCATCCGTACGGCCGTACTGGCGGACGGGATGATGCAGTTGGGAGCCGGGGGCGCGATCGTGCTCGACTCCGATCCGGTCGACGAGTACGACGAGATGCTGCTGAAGACCGCCGCCCAGATGCGCGCCCTGCACCAGTACACCGGGGACCGGATACGCGAGCAGGGGCAGTACACGGCGGCCCGCGCCGCGCTCCGCGCGGACGGCGGGCACGGCGAGCGCACCGCGACCGAGGAGCCGGTGCGATGACGACTCCGCAGAGCGTGCTCACGCCGGCCGACGCCGAGGCCCCCGGCAACCTCGCCGCCCAGCTCGCCGGGCTGGCCGAGCGGCGCGGGTGGGCCGGGCGGGCCGCCTTCCACCAGGGGCACCGGACATGGACCCACGGCGAGGCGCACGCGCTCGCGGCCCGCGCCGCGACCGTGCTCGCGGACCACGGGGTCCGGCCCGGCGACCGGGTGGTGCTGGCGCTGCCCGACGGGATCGCCTGGGTGACGGCGTTCCTCGCGACCGCCCGGCTCGGTGCCGTCGCGGTGCTGGTCAATCCCGAACTCCCGGCGGCCGACCAGGAGTTCATGGCCCAGGACGCCGAGGCCGTGCTCTGTGTGACGGGACCGGGACTTGAGGACCGCTTCCCCGACCGGGCCCGTCTCGGGGCCGATCTGCTGCTCGCGCTCACCGCCGCCGCCGGGCCCACCCGCGCCCGTCCGGTCGACGCGCACGCGCCGTTGTACGTCCAGTACACCTCCGGCACCACGGGGCGTCCCAAGGGTGCCGTCCACACGCACGGCGACCCGAAGGCCTACCACGACCTCATCGGACGGCGGCTGCTGCGGATCACCGGGGACGACGTCACCCTGTCGGTGTCCAAGCTGTACTTCGCGTACGGCTTCGGGAACGCCTTCGTGTTCCCGCTCTTCTCCGGCTCCTCGGCCGTCCTGGTGGACCGGCGCCCGACCCCGGCGGCCGTCGACGAGCTGGTGGTCCGGCACCGGGTCACGCTGCTGTACTCCGTGCCGTCCGCCTACGCCGCGCTGGTGGCCGACCGGGGCAGCGGGCACAGGACGTGTTTCGCGTCGGTGCGGGCCGCGGTGTCGGCCGGTGAGGGCCTGCCGGAGGGGCTCGGCGGGCAGATCACCGAGTTGCTCGGCGCGCCGGTGCTGGAGCAGATCGGCTCCACCGAGGCGGGGCACGCGTTCTGCGCCAACGGCTTCGGGCACAACCACCCCGGGACCGTGGGGCGCCCCGTGCCCGGCTTCGAGGTGGAGCTGCGCGACGGCTCGGGCCGACCGGTGCCGGACGGCGCCGAGGGCGAGCTGTGGGTGCGCGGCCCGACGCTGACCCCGGGCTATCTGAACCGGCCCGAGGAGAGTGAACGCACCCTGGTCGGCGGCTGGTTGGCGACCCACGACCGGGCGGTCCGCGAGCCGGATGGCGCCTTCCGGCATCTGGGCCGCACCGACGACATGGAGATGGTCGGCGGCATCACCGTCTCCCCGCTGGAGGTGGAGGCCGTGCTGCGCACCCACCCGGCGGTGAAGGAGGTCGCGGTCGCGGCCGTCACCGACGGGGCCGGGGCCAGTCGGCTGCGTGCCTTCGTCGTCCCCGTCTCCCGGGCCCCGGACGGCCTCCAGGACGAGCTGCTCCGGCTGGTCCGCGCGCGGCTGGCCGCCTTCAAGGTGCCGCGCAGTGTGAGCCTCGTCCCGTCCCTCCCCCGCACCCCGACCGGCAAGCTCCGCCGCCACCTGGTCCGCCAGGGCGCCTGGTGACCCCGACGGACGTGGTCACCACGACAGAAAGGAACGGCCAGATGCGAGAGCAGCACCTTCCGCTCGCCGACCGCGGGTTCTATCTGGGCCCGCTCTTCCGGCAGGCGGCCGAGCGCCACGGACCCGTCGCCGTCACCCTGGACCGGCCGCTGGACACTCACCCCGACCGCGGGCTCGACCTCACCTACGCGGACCTCGCGGACATGGTCGAGGACCTGTCCGGGTGGCTGTGGGAGGCGGGTGTACGGCCCTCGGAGCGGGTGGTCGTGCACAAGACGGACAACGTCGACATCGTGCTGCTGACCTGCGCGATATCCCGTATCGGCGCGGTACCGGTGCTGCTCTCGCCCGCGCTGGCCGGAGCGGTCGTGGCCCAGTTGGCGGGAAGGCTGCGACAGCCGTGGCTGGTCACCAACCGTGCCAAGCTGGAGGGGCCGCTCCAGGGCGTGGAGATGTCGGTGCGGCGCGTCCTGTCCGTGGACGAGGCGCCGGGGGCCGAGCCCCTCGGGACGTACGCCGGTGCCGAGCGTCCCGCGGCGGTGCGTCTGCATCCCCGCGAACCCGCCCTGATCACCCACAGTTCGGGTACCACCGGCCTCCCCAAGCTCGCCGTGCACTGCCCGAACTCCATGTGGAACCGGCTGATCCCGCAGCAGGCGATGGGCTGGCCGACGCGGGGCGAGACGGCGGCCCTGCACATGTCGTTCGTGCACTCGCGCTTCTACCATCTGCTGGGCGTGCTGCTCCGCTTCGGCAGCCCGCTGGTGCTGATCACCGACCCGGACCCGGCGGCAGTGGCACCGCTGTTGGTCCGGCACCGCCCCGGCATCGTCGAGACCCACCCCAACACCTTCGTGCTGTGGGAGGAGTTGGCCGACGCACCCGGTGCGCCGCTGTCGCGGGTGCGGTCCTACGGCTCGACGTTCGACGCGATCCATCCGCGCACGGTACGGCGGCTGCTGGACGCCTCCACACGCCGTACCCCCTGGCTGCTCCAGCTCTACGGGCAGAGCGAGACGGGGCCCGTCGCCTTCCAGTGGTTCACCCGGCGGGGTGCGGCGCGGGCCGACGGGCGGCGGGTCGGCATCGGGATACCCGGCTTCACCCGCGTCCGGATCACCGGCCCCGATGGCCGGCCCGCCGCGCCCGGGACGCCCGGCCGGATCGAGGCCCGCACCCGGGGCCGGATCCTCACCTACCTCGGCATGCAGGACCGCTACGACCGTCAACTCCACGACGGCTGGTGGGAGATGGGCGACCTGGGCTACCGCGGCCGGCTGGGCGCGCTGTACCTGTTGGACCGGGAGATCGACCGGATCGACTCCGTGCACAGCAATCTGGAGGTCGAGGACGTCCTGATGGACCGTCTGGAGGAGCTGCGCGAGGTGGTCATCGTGCCCGGCGCGGACCGGGAGGCCGTGCCCGTGGTGTGTGTGCGCGGCGAGCAGCCGCTGGACCCCGAGCGCTGGCGGCGGGCCACGGCCGATCTGCCGGCGATGGCCGAGCCCCGGCAGTGGCGGTTCGAGGAGCTGCCGATGACCGCGACCTGGAAGGTGAAGCGGGTGGAGATCACCCGGATGCTGGCGGCGGGCGTACCCGCGTGAACCCGGTCGTGGTGGTCGGCGCGGGGCCGGTGGGGCTTTCGGCGGCTCTCGCCCTGCGGGCGCGCGGACTGCCGGTCGTGCTGCTGGAGGCGGACCCGAAGGACCGTGAACGCCCGGGCAGCCGCGCCCTGTTCGTGCACCGCGAGACCCTCGCGCTGCTCGACGGGATGCGGCCGGGGCTCGCCGCCGAGATCACTTCCTACGGGCGGACCTGGCACACGAGACGGACCCTGTACCGGGGCCGCGAGGTGTACTCACGGACCTTTCCTCCCGTGTCCGGTCCGCCGCCCTTCACCAGCCTGCGGCAGATCGACACCGAGCGGTTCCTGCGGGCCGCGTGCGAGCGGGCCGGGGTGGAGTTCGAGTGGGACGCGCGGGTGACGGACGTCCGGACGACGCGGACGGGTGTCCTGCTGAGCCGCGCGGACGGGCGGGAGGTGAGCTGCGGGTACGCGGTCGCCGCGGACGGCGCCCGTTCCGTCGTCCGCGGTTCGCTGGGTATCGCCATGGAGGGCAGCCGGGGTGAGGGCTTCCATGTGGTGGTGGACGTGGCCGATGTCCCGGGCGCCGAGCTGCCGTTGGAGCGCGTCTTCCACTACGAGCATCCGGGTGTCGGCGGTCGCGGTGTGATGCGGGTGCCGTTCACCGGGGGGTTCCAGGTCGATCTCCAGTGCCGGGACGACGACGCGCAGGAGGAGTTCGGGACCGAGGAGGCCGTACGGAGATGGCTGCCAGCGGTCGTGGGCGAGGGGTACGCCGAGCGCGTCCTGTGGGTGTCGACGTACCGCTTCCTGCGCAAGGTGGCCGCCGCGTTCACCGACCGGCACCGGCGGGTACTGCTCGTCGGTGAGGCGGCGCATCTCTTCCCGCCGTTCGGGGCGCGGGGGATGAACAGCGGGATCGCCGACGCGGCGGCCGCGGCGACGGCGATCGCCACCGGGGCGGTCGAGACCTTCGCCGGGGAACGACGGGCGGCCGCGCTGTTCAACAGCGCGGCGGCCGGGGCCGCGCTGGACCATCTGCGGCCCCGGCGCCGGATCGTGCGGGTGAAGCAGCGTACGGCGGCGGCGCTCGCGCCCGTGCTGCCGTGGTGCGGTTCGTGGCTGGAGCACGCGCCCTACGGGCCACGGCACGGGGCGCCCGCCCTTGTGGGCCGCAAGTACTGAGGAAAGAAGGGGTAGTTGTGACGCAATCGGTCACCGTGGAAAGGCTGTTCGCGTGGTCGCCGGGCCGGGGGCTGACCCCTGCCGCCACGTCCGGGGAGCGGCTGCTCGTCGCGGACTCCTGGCTGGTGCGGGGTGGCCGGGTACGCGGTCTGGACCGGCATCAGGAGCGGTTCCTGCACGCCTGCGGCGAGGTGGGCAGGCTGCCGCTGCGCCGGCTGCTGGAGTTCTGGCGGGACATGACCGACGCGCTGCCGCGCACCGGCGACTGGTTCCCGCGGGTCGAACTCGCCGCCGAATCAATGGAGTTGCGGCTCCTGCTCCGGCCGGCGCCGCCGCTCGGGTCCGGTGTGCGGGTCTGGGCGGCGGGCCAGCGCGATCCCCGGACCTTCCCCCGTCGCAAGGGTCCCGACCTGGCGGCCCTCGCCGGAGTACGGACGCGGGCCTCGGAGGAGGGCGCCGAGGAGGCGGTGCTCGTCACACCCTCGGGCGTCGTGCTGGAGGCGGCCACCGCGAGCGTGCTGTGGTGGGAGGGCGACACCCTCTGCCTGCCCTCGCCGGAACTGCCGCTCCTTTCCGGAGTGACCGCCGCCCTCGTCGAGGAACGGGCCCGGCGCACCGACCACCGCGTCGCCCACCGCGAGGCGACCGTGGCCGACCTGGACGGCCGCGAGGTGTGGCTGCTGAACGCGCTGCACGGCATCCGCCCGGTGACGGCGTGGATGGGCGGGCTCCTGCGGACGGGCCCGGCCGAGCGGGCCCCGGAATGGCAGACATGGCTGGAGAGCACCGAAAAGCCACTGCCGGAGAAACAGCACATCACCTTTAGCTGATTGCGGGGCGTAAAAAGAACGGGCATCGGCCGCCATTGCCGATGCCCGTATTCCGCACGCCATTTACCGTAATGCTGCCGCTTATGTGGCCGGCTGATAACCGCCCGGAACCATCCGGGTCGCGATGGCGATCCGGTTGTACGCGTTGATGACGGTCGCCGCCCAGATCAGTGCCGCGATCTGCGCGTCGGCGAAGACCTCGGCCGCCTCGGCGTAGACCGCGTCCGGTACGTGTCCGTCGTGCACCAGGGTCACGGCCTCGGTCAACGCCAGTGCGGCGCGCTCGCGTTCGGTGAAGAACGGGGTCTCCCGCCAGGCGTTCAGGGCGTAGACGCGCTGCTCGGTCTCGCCCGCGGCGCGTGCGTCCTTGGTGTGCATGTCGAGGCAGAAGGCGCAGCCGTTGAGCTGCGAGGCGCGAATCCTGATCAGTTCCAGGATTTCCGGTTCGACCTTGGCGTCCTGGGCCGCGGCCACGGCGGCGGCATGCAGGGAGCCCATTGCCGCGGAGACGTCGGGGGTGATTTTCTTGAGGCCCACACGGGATATCGAATCGCTGTTGCTCATGGTCCGACTCTAACCACACCGACGTATTCAGGAATGGGAAACAGCCCAAAAATTGGCCCACGGTCACGCCCTCGAAATGGACCAAGCCCCTGGGCTGCCCGGCGCCTAGGGTCGAGGCATGACACCTGAGGAAACCGCCCGCCGTGCCCCCGAACACACCCCCCGTCTGGACTGGACGCAGCACGCCCCCGAGGTCTACAAGGCGATGGCCCGTCTCGACGGGGCCGCCCGTAAGGGCCTCGACCCGACGCTGCTTGAGCTGGTGAAGATCCGCGCCTCGCAGCTCAACCACTGCGCGTTCTGCCTCGACATGCACACCAAGGACGCGCTCGCGGCGGGCGAGAGTCTGGAGCGGATCATCCAGCTCGCGGCGTGGGAGGAATCACGGCACTTCTACACCGAGAAGGAACTGGCGGCGATCGAGCTGACGGAGGCGATCACCGTCCTCACCGACGGCTTCGTCCCGGACGAGGTGTACGAGCAGGCGGCCAAGCAGTTCGACGAGGCCGAGCTGACGCAGTTGATCGCCTCGATCACGGTGATCAACGCGTGGAACCGGTTCGCGGTGAGCACCCGGATGGTGCCGGGGCACTACCAGGCGGGTCAGCACAAGTGACCATGAACAAGGTCGAGTTGTTCCGGAGTCTGCATCAGAGGCGGCTCCCCGGTGACCCGTTGGTGCTGCCCGGGCCCTGGGACGTGGTGAGTGCGCGGGTGTTCGTGGACGCCGGGTTCCCGGCGCTGGCGACGCCCAGTGCGGGGGTCGCCGCCTCGCTGGGGTATGAGGACGGGGCGACGCCGGTGGACGAGATGTTCGCGGCGGTCGGGCGGATCGCGGGGGCCGTGGACGTGCCGGTGTCGGCGGACATCGAGGGCGGTTATGGGCTCGCGCCGAAGGAGTTGGTGGAGCGGCTGCTGGAGGCGGGGGCCGTGGGGTGCAACCTTGAGGACTCCCATGGGGGTGTTCTCAAGGAGCCGCGGCGGCACGCGGACTGGCTCGCCGAGGTGCGGTCGGTGGCGGCGGACTCGCTGTTCGTCAACGCGCGGGTCGACATCTTCGAGTACGGCGACGGAGACCCCGAACAGGCCATCGAGCGGGCCGCGTTGTATGTCGCGGCGGGTGCCGACTGCGTGTATCCGATCGGGGCTCCGGCGGACGTGCTGCCGTTGCTGCGGTCCGGTGTCCAGGGGCCGGTCAACATGTTCGCGCGGCTGGACGGCAAGGGCCCCTCGCCCACCGAACTCGGTGAACTCGGGGCCACGCGCGTCACGTTCGGGCCGGGCCTCCAGCGCTGGGCGGCACTCGCGCTGGAGGGAATGGCCGGCGAGTTGAGGAGGCGGTGAGCCGGCTCAGGACACCCACGCCTTCCAGGTGGCGGGGTGTTCATCCACCCACTTCTTCGCCGCGTCCGCCGGGGACAGCTTCTGGTCGGCGATCATCAGGGAGACCTCGTTCTGGTCCTCGGTCGTCCACTTGAACTTCTTCAGGAAGGCCGCCGCCTTGCCGCCGCTCTTCGCGAAGTTCGTGTTGAGGTACTTCTGCAGCGGGGTGTGCGGGTAGGCGCAGGCGACCTTGGCCGCGTCGGCGTCGCAACCCTCCTTGTAGGCAGGGAGCTTGACCTCGGTCATCGGCACCTTCTTGAAGAGCCACTGGGGTGCGTACCAGTAGGTGAGGAAGGGCTTCTTCTCCTTGGCGAACTGTTTCATCTGGGTGATCTGCGCGGCCTCCGAACCGGCGAAGACCACCTGGTAGTTCAGCTTCAGGTTGCTCACCAGCGCCTTGTCGTTGGTGACATAGGAGGGCGAGCCGTCCATCAACTGGCCCTTGCTGCCGCTCTCGGCGGTGCGGAACAGCGAGGAGTACTTGTTGAGGTTCTTCCAGTCGGTGATGTCCGGGTGCTGTTTGACCAGGTACGTCGGGACGTACCAGCCGATGTGCCCGGTCACCCCGAGGCCGCCCGCGCGGGTGATCGTCTTCTTGTCGTCGACGTAGCGCTTCTCCTGGTCGGGGTGGCCCCAGTCCTCCAGGATCGCGTCGACCCGGCCCTGGCTGAGCGCGTCCCAGGCGGGGACCTCGTCGACCTGGACGGTGTCGACGCGGTAGCCGAGCTTGTGCTCCAACAGGTACTGCGCGACAGCCACGTTGGCCTGCGCGCCCACCCAGGACTGCACGGAGAGGGTCACGGTCTTGGCGCCCTGCGCGTTGGCGAAGGGCGAGGCCTGCTTGGTCATGTCGGCGGCGCCGCAGCCGGTCAGCAGGGCGAGAGACGTCACAGCGGCCACCGAATAAAGCGTACGAACTCGCATGTCAGGCTCCCTTCCTGGCTCGGCGTTCCGTCGGCTGGGTCACCCGGTCGAGCATCAGGCCGAGGCAGACGATCGCGGCGCCCGCCACCAGCCCCGTCGCCAGGTCGCCCTGGGCCAGGCCGAAGACGGCGTCGTAGCCGAGCGCGCCACCGCCGACCAGGCCGCCGATGATGACGACGGCGAGGACGAGGACAACGCCCTGGTTGATGGCGAGGAGCAACGCGGGGCGGGCGAGCGGGAGTTGGATCTGCCGCAACTGCTGGGCGCTGGTCGCGCCGAGTGAGCGGGCCGACTCCAGGGCGGCCGGGTCGACCTCGCGCAGGCCCTGGGTGGTGATGCGGACGACGGCGGGCAGCGCGTAGACGACGGCCGCCGCGACGGCGGGGGCGCGGCCGACGCCGAACAGCGCGACGACCGGGATCAGGTACACGAACTGCGGCATCGTCTGGCAGACGTCGAGGACGGGACGCAGGGCCCGTTCGAAGCGGTCGCTGCGGGCGGCGGCGATACCGGTCGCGAAGCCGAGGACGAGGGTGACGGCCACGGCGGCCAGCACCTGCGACAGCGTGTCCAGCGACGGCTGCCACACGCCGAGCACACCGATCGCGGCCATGGCGAGGACGGCGGTCAGCGCGGTGCGCCAGGTGCCGATCACCCAGGCGAGGGCGGCGACGATCAGCAGCACCGACCACCACGGCAGCCACTGGAGGCCGTCGCGTACGGGGTCCAGGACCCAGGTGGTGAAGTGGCCGGCCCAGTCGGCGGTGCCGCCGAGGTAGGGGACGCCGGAGTAGAGGTGCGCAGTCATCCAGTCGACGACGCGGTTCACCGGTTCGGCGATGTCCAGGGTCCAGCCGGAGGGCCAGTCGAGGGCGCCGGCAAGACGGACGGCCACCGCTACGGCCACGGTGCCGCCGAGCGCGTAGAGCCACGGGCGGAGACCGTCCCCCTGCTCCCCCGCGTGCTCGCCTGCGGCGGCCGTGACCCGGTCGAGTACGACGGCCAGCAGCACGATCGGGATACCGGCGGCCAGGGCCGCGCCCACGTCGACCGAGGCCAGTGCCTGGTAGACGCGGTCGCCGAGGCCTCCGGCGCCGATGACGGAGGCGATGACCGCCATGGACAGGGCCATCATGATCGTCTGGTTGAGGCCGAGGAGAAGCTGCTTGCGGGCCAGCGGGATCCGGGCGGTCAACAGGCGTTGGCGTCCGGTGGCGCCCAGGGACTCGACGGCCTCCAGCACCTCCGGGTCGGCGTCGCGCAGCCCGAGCGCGGTGAGACGGGCCATGGGCGGGGCGGCGTAGACGACGGTGGCGAGGACGGCGGCGGGAACGCCGATGCCGAAGACGAGGACGACAGGGAGGAGGTAGGCGAAGGCGGGGAGCACCTGCATGGTGTCCAGGACTGGGCGCAGTGCGCGGTCCGTCCGCTCGGAGAGGCCGCCGGCCAGACCGAGCAGCATTCCCACGACGACCGAGGTGAGCACCGCGACCACCATGAGCGCGAGCGTCTGCATGGTCGGCACCCACATACCGAGCAGCCCGCAGGCGAGGAAGGCGACGGCCGTGCCGAGAGCGAGTTTGACTCCGGCGACCCGCCAGGCGACGAGGGCGCCGAAGGCCGTGACACCGGCCCAGCCCGCGGCGAGCAGCAGCAGATACACGGCGCGTACGGAGATCACGACCGCGTTGCTGATGTAGCCGAAGAAGTAGAGGAACAGGGGGTGGCTGTCCCGGTTGTCGATGATCCAGTCGTTGGCGTCGGAGAGCGGCTTGGAGAGGTCGACGGTGAGCGCGTGCGGCCAACTGGCGTCGGCCCAGCGGGCGTTGGCGAGCGGGACGAGGATCGCGGCGGCGAGGGCGAGAAGCAGCAGCTTCTGGACCGCGCGGTGCCTGAGCAGTTCGCCGGCGAGCGGGCGGGGGGCGGATGCGGTGACCGTCGCCATCAGACCGCCTCCTTCCTGCGCTCCGTTCCGGGGACGGCTGCGGGCTCCGTTCCGGCTACGACACCGACGAGCCGCTCGTGGTCGACGACTCCGAGACAGCGGCCGTCGTCCACGACGCAGACCGCCCTGCCGCTGTGCGCGACGGCCTTGATCGCGTCGGCGACGACCGCGTCCGGGGCGAGCCCGCCGAGATGCTTCGCCGCGCCGCACCCCCCGGGCCGCATCGCGGTACGGACCGTCATGACCTCCGCGCGCGGTACGTCCCGGACGAACTCGCGCACGTAGTCGTCGGCCGGTGAGCCGACGATCTCCTCGGGGGTGCCGAGCTGCACGATGCGGCCGTCGCGCATCAAGGCGATACGGTCGCCGAGCTTCAGCGCCTCGTTCAGGTCGTGGGTGATGAAGACCATCGTGCGGCCCTCCTCGCGGTGCAGCCGGACGACCTCCTCCTGCATGTCGCGCCGGATCAGCGGGTCGAGCGCGCTGAACGGCTCGTCGAACAGCAGGACTTCGGGGTCGACCGCCAACGCCCGGGCGAGGCCCACGCGTTGGCGCTGACCGCCGGAGAGCTGGCCGGGGCGGCGCTGCTCCATGCCTTCGAGGCCGACCTTGGTGACGACCTCGGCGGCCCGGCGACGGCGCTCGGCCTTGCCGATGCCCTGGATCTCCAGGCCGTAGGCGACGTTGTCGAGGACCGTGCGGTGCGGGAGGAGGCCGAAGTGCTGGAAGACCATCGCGGCGCGGTGGCGGCGCAGTTCGCGCAGCCGGGACTTGTCCATCGCGCGGACGTCCTCGCCGTCGATGGCGATGGTGCCCGCGGTGGGTTCGATGAGCCGGGTGAGGCAGCGGACCAGGGTGGACTTGCCGGAGCCGGACAGGCCCATCACCACGAAGACTTCGCCCTTGCGTACGTCGAAGGAGACGTCGCGGACGGCGGCGGTGCAGCCGGTGCGGGCGCGCAGTCCTGCGGCGTCCAGGGCGGTGAGTTCGGGATCGGCGGGGACCTCGTCGGCCTTCGGGCCGAAGACCTTCCAGAGGCCGTCGACGGAGAAGACAGGGCTGGTGGTCGGGGTCGTACTCATCGCGCACCGCCTCCGATCAGGTCCACGGCCCTTTCGCCGACCATGAGCACCCCGATCATCGGGTTCACGGCGGGCATGGTCGGGAAGACGGAGGCGTCGGCGATGCGGATGCCGTCCAGGCCTCGGATGCGCAACTCGGGGTCCACCACGGCGAGTTCGTCGGAGTCGGCGCCCATGCGGCAGGTGCCCGCCGGGTGGTAGACGGTGTGCGCGACCTTGCGGGCGTACTCGCTCAGTTCCTCGTCGCCGGTGATGCCGGGGCCGGGGCACACCTCGCGCTTGAGCCAGCCGGCCAGTGGTTCGGTGCGGGCGATCTCGCGGGCGATACGGATGCCGTCGACGAGGGTGCGGCCGTCGTAGTCGTCCTCGTCGGTGAAGTAGCGGAAGTCCAGGGCGGGTTTGACGGCCGGGTCGGCGCTCTCCAGGTACAGCCGGCCCCGGCTCTTCGGCTTGGGGATGTTCGGGGTCATGGAGACGCCGAACTCGGGGCGTTCGTAGCCGAGGCGCTCGGGGTTGTCGGTGAAGGGGACCTGGTAGAAGTGGAACATCAGGTCGGGGCCCGGCTGTTGGGGGTCACGGCGGACGAACAGGCCCGCGTCGGAGTCCATCGCGGAGTTCTCCGGGATCGGCCCGTTGGTCTCCCAGACGATCACCGACTCGGGGTGGTCGAGGAGGTTCTCGCCGACGCCCGGCAGGTCGACGGCGACCGGGATGCCGAGGGCTTCGAGGTCCGCGCGGGGGCCGATGCCCGAGTGGAGGAGCAGGCGCGGGGAGTCGACGGCTCCGGCGCACAGGACGACCTCGCGGCGGGCCCGTATCAGCAGCTCCTCGCCGTCCTTGGTGCGGACGTGCACACCCTCGGCGCGGGTGCCGTTCAGCTCCAGCCGATGGGCCCAAGTCTCAAGAAAGATCGTCAGGTTGGGGCGCTCGTCCATCACCGGGTGGAGATAGGCGACGGACGCGCTCGACCGCTTGTTGTTCTCGGGGTGGTAGGCGAGGTCGAAGAAGCCGACGCCGTCCGTGAAGGGCGCCTTGTTGAAGCCCTCGACGCGCGGGACGCCGAGCGCCTCCTGGGCCGCGTCGACGAAGTCGCGGGCGATCGCGTTCCGGTCCTTCTCGTCGACGGGGACGATGTTGTTGAGGAGGCGGGCGTAGTACGCCTCCATCGATATCGCGCCCCAGCCCTTGGCGCCGGCCGCCTCCCACTCGTCCCAGTCGGACGGCAGCGGCTTGAAGGCGATGAGGGTGTTGTGCGAGGAGCAGCCGCCGAGCACACGGGCGCGGCTGTGGCGGATGTGGGAATTGCCGCGTGGCTGCTCGGTGGTGGGGTAGTCGTAGTCCAGGTCGCCGCCGAGGAGGCCCATCCAGCGGCGCAGAGTCAGTACGTCCTCGCGGCCCACGTCACTGGGGCCGCCCTCGATGACGGCGACGGTGACGTCGGGGTTCTCGGTGAGGCGGGAGGCGATGACGGAGCCTGCGGTGCCGCCGCCGACGACGACATAGTCGTAATACTCGTACGAGTGCTCGTGCTCGGGCATGGGGGTGTTCAACTCCTGTGGGGGAAAGGGAGGTGGGGGCTCAGCCCGCGAACCAGCGGACCGGCTTCGGCGCCAGGTTCTGGTAGACGTGCTTGGCCTCGCGGTACTCGGCGAGTCCGGAGGGGCCGAGCTCCCGGCCCACACCGCTCTTTCCGAAGCCGCCCCACTCCGCCTGCGGGAGGTAGGGGTGGAAGTCGTTGATCCAGATGGTGCCGTGCCGCAGCCGTCCCGCGACCCGTCGGGCGCGGCCCGCGTCGGCGGTCCAGACGGCGCCGGCGAGGCCGTACTCGGTGTCGTTGGCGAGCGCGACCGCCTCGTCCTCGGTGCGGAAGGTCTCGACGGTGAGGACCGGTCCGAAGACCTCCTCGCGTACGACGGTCATCTCGCGGTGGCACTGGTCGAGGACGGTGGGCTCGTAGAAGTAACCGGTGGCGGGTCGGGTCGGCGTCGGCTCGGGGCGCTTGCCGCCGGAGCGCAGCACCGCGCCCTCGGCGAGTGCGGCGGCGACGTACGACTCGGTCTTGGCGCGCTGCTGCTCGGAGACGAGCGGGCCGCACTCGACGCCGTCCTCGGTGCCGCGGCCGAGGCGGATCTTGCCGGCGCGGCGGGCGAGTTCGGCGACGAAGCGTTCGCGGACGGTCTCCTCGACGATGAGGCGGGCGCCCGCCGAGCAGACCTGGCCGCTGTGGATGAAGGCGGCGTTGAGGGCCTGGTCGACGGCGGTGTCGAAGCCCTCCTCGGTGGCGCAGGCGTCGGCGAAGACGACGTTGGGGTTCTTGCCGCCGAGTTCGAGGGCGACCTTCTTCACGGTCACGGCGGCGGCCTGCGCCACCTTCGTGCCGCTGGTCAGGCCGCCGGTGAAGGAGACGAGGTCGACGTCGGGGTGCTCGGCGAGGCGGGCGCCGACCGTGTGGCCGGGCCCGGTGACGATGTTGGCGACACCGTCCGGCAGCCCGGCCTCAACCAGCAGGTCGATCAGGGCGATTGTCGTCAGCGGGGTGATCTCGCTGGGCTTGACGACGAAGGTGTTGCCGGCCGCGAGGGCGGGCGCGATCTTCCAACTCGCCTGGAGGAGAGGGTAGTTCCAGGGGGTGATCAGCGCGCAGACACCGACCGGCTCGTGCACGACGACGCTGTGCACCTCGGGGGTGCCCGCGTCGACGACCCGGCCGGGGGCCTCGGCGGCGACGAGGTCGGCGAAGTAGCGGAAGGCGTCGGCGACACAGTCGATGTCGACCCGGCCTTCTTCTACGGTCTTCCCCGCGTCCCGGCTCTCCAGCAGGCCGAGCCGCTCACGGTCGCGCACGAGCAGGTCGGCGACGCGGCGCAGGAGGGCGGCGCGCTCGGTGACAGGGGTGAGTGGCCAGGCCCCCGCACCCCCACCGAAAGCCGCACGGGCGGCTGCGACAGCTATGTCGGTGTCCTTCTCGTCACCCTCCGCGACCACGGCGAACGGCAGCGCGTCCGCGGGGTCGATGATCTCGCGCGTGGCGCCGGAGACGGCTTCCAGCCAGTCTCCGCCCGCGTGGATGGTCTTCCCCGCCTGCTGTTCCGTCTTGTCGGCCATGATCGGTGTTGCCTTCCGTTCCTGTTCAGTGCCCCGGCGTCACCTAACTGTCACTCTCGGGGACTGCGGGCGCCTGCCCGGGACGTCCGTATGCATGCGCAATCCGGGGCCGAAAGTGGGCGGGGTCACTGAACATGGGAACAAAAGGTGACTAAACGGGTCACCCACCGTCGGATGGGAGGAACCACTCCAGTGCGGTGGTGAGCAGCTCCAACTGGTCGGAGTGGCTCTCCGCGTCGGGGCCATAGGCGGTGATGGCGTAGATACGGCCGTCGTCGGCCACGAAGCGCTCGTCATAAACGTGCCAGGTACCGATGTCGGGCTCGCCCCTGAGGGAGTCGGCCGTGTACTCCAGACGAGACCCGGTGAAGGTCCCGTCGTCAAGATGCTCCAGCGCGACCTTCCGAAATCCGGGCGCCTTCACCGTACTGTCCGACAGAAACAGCTCGAACGAGGCCTGAGGCGACGCCTCCGCGACCTGATACACCTGCAAACGGTGCGAGCCGTCCGCGCTGCGGTAGTTGACCACGTCCATCCCGTACGACGAGGCCGCCGTCGACCGGCTCCAGCCGTCCGGGTAGGCGATGCGGAACCCTTCGGGGTCCTCGAACGACTGGTATCCGGTGGGGAGTTCGGGAGTGGAGGCGGACGGCGACACGCTCTCGGCGCTGACCGACGGCGAGCCCTCCGTCGATCCGGAGGGAGCGGGCGTCGACGACGAGGCGCCGACCGCCCGACCACCCTTGGCGTCCCCCCTGTCCACAACCAGGCTGAACACCAGACTCACGACCACACCGACTACGGCGGCACCGACGACTACGGACCACACGAGCCGCCGACTGAGCCCGGGACGGGCGGGCGCACCGGGCCGAGCGACGCTGGTCGACGGCCAGCCACCGGACCCGATGTCATCGCCGGTGCCTGTACTGCTCGGTTCATGCCAGGTGCCGGCCCCGGGCCAGATGCCCGTCTCGGCAGGCCAGGGCCTCGACCCCGGCGGCAGGGTGGGGACCGCACCGGTGCTGCCGGGCCAGGGCGCCGGACCAGGCGGGAGGGTCGAGCCCGTACCGGTTTCACCCGGCCCGTGCCGGGTGTCAGCGCCGGTGCTGCCGGACCCGGGCCACGTGCCGATCTCGGCAGGCCCTGGCCTCGGCGGCAGGGTCGACTCGGTACCGGTGTCGCCCGACACATCCACGGCGGCCGACCCCGACAGCGAGTCCGAACCTGACCCCGGCGGCAGCCCGGGGACCGCACCGGTGTCATTCGGCCCGTGCCGTGTGTCAGCACCAGCGCTGCCAGTTCCAGGCCCCGTACCGGCCTCAGCGGGCCAGGGAGCCGGACCCCCTGGCGGCAGCGTCGGGCCCGCACCGGTATCGCCCAGCCCCTGCCGTATATCAGCACCAGCACCGCCGGACCCAGGCCCTGCGCCAGCCTCGGCAGGCCAAAGCGCCGGACCCTCTGGCGGCAGCGTCGGGCCCGTACCGGTATCGCCCAGCCCGCGCCGCACGTCAGCGCCGGCACCGGCACTGCCGGACCCAGCCCCCGAACCAGCCTCGGCAGGCCAAGCCCCCGCACCCCCCGCCGGCAAAGTCGGCACCGTGCCCGTGTCGCTCGGCACATCCACTGCGGTCCACTCAGGCAGTGAGTCCGGCCGAGGCGGCGGCGTCACCGGAGCCGCTGGGCGCACAGCCCCCGCGCTACCGGCCCCCTCCCCGTCCTCCCACCGCTGAGTCTCCTCGTTCCAGTACCGCGGCCCCGCTCCCCCGCTCATCGCATCCCTCTCACAGTCCCACCAACCCCGCGACCGCTCCCGCCGAAGCCAGCACGGTCAGCAGGGCCTGGGAGTCGGCCAGCAGCTCCCGAAGTCGCTCGCGGCGCGTCGGGGTCGCCTGGCCGGTGCTGGTGATCTCGGTTTCGGTGTCGGCCAACGCTGTGTCCAGGGCTGCCGTCTGGTCCGTGGTGCGGACGCGCGCGAGGTCGGCGCGGAGTTCGCGTACCGCCTTGAGGAGTTCCTCCGCGGCCTGGTCGCGCTGCGGGGCCGTGCCGTGGTGGCTGACGGCCTGGGCGTGGCTGCCGACGGCGAAGGTGCTGTGGGAGACGTCTCCGAAGCTGACGTTCGGCTCATCCGTTGCCATCGGTCGAGGGTCCCTTCGTGGTGGGGGTGGTTGTGGAGGCGGTCGCGTGCTTCCCGACGGCGAAGGTGCTGTTCTCCACCTTCTCGAAGTTCGTCGTGCTGTTGCTGATGTTGGTGATCTTCTGGACGAACTCGCCCGTCAGATAGCCCGCTTCGGCGAGCGCGTCACGTACCCCGTTGGCGACCCGGTCCTGCACATTGCGCAAGTACCGCTCGACGTCCATCTCCTGGAACGTGGACCCGACCGACGCCGACCCCAACTCCCTTACGGACAAAGCCGGTCCATCAGGAAGCGCGCCCGCGAAGCCGCCGGTCAGCAGCCGCCAGCCGTAGATCAGGCCCCGGCCGAGGACTGCCGCGGAACCGACCGCCGAGCCCGGCACCCGGGCGGCAGCCCACGCCGCCTTGCCGAGCGCGTTGTTGTGGCGGAAGCGGTGCGCGGTGCGGTCCGCGTTCTTGAAGTCCTCGCGGACGGGAAGTAGGACGTGCGGGGCGATCTCCAGGGTGAGCATGCGGCCCTGGGTGTGGATGCGCACGAACACCGTGACGACCAGCTCCTCCTCCCAGCCGCCGACGCGAATGCGCAGGAAGTGCCGCCGCTTCTCCGCGCCCTCCTCGACCGCACGCGCCCGGTGGTCCTCGAAGGCCTGCGGGTAGTACGGCGCGTCCTCGCGCCGCAGCAGCCCCTCGACGGGCAGGAACACACACTCGTCGATCTCCAGCCAGCGCAGCCGGTCGCGCCCGAGGTGGGCCGCGTAGTCGGCGGGCAGCCGGAGTTGGGCCAGCAGGGGGCGGATCGTCTCCAGGACCGTCCGGTTGCTGATCGGCCGCTGTTCCTTCTCGGTGTCGGGCCGGAGTTCGACCGCGAGCACCCAGGTCTCGTACGGCACTCCGGCCCCGCAGAAGGGACGGGCCTCGTGGTACATGACCAGCGGCGCGTGCTGCTCGATCCGGATGCGGTCCTTGAGCCGCTGGAAACGCTGACCCTCACCCGCCTCGGCGGGGTCTCTCGCGGCGTCCGGGAACCTCTGCGGGGACAGCTCGGCGGCCAACGCCCGTGCGAACTGGCCGCGTTGGGCCGCCAGGCACAGGGCGATCAGCGCGAACAGGGCGAGGGTGAGCCAGGCCTGCCAGGGCTTGATCAGGCTGTCGAGGTTGTCGGTGCTGGGGACCAGCAGGTCGGTGGGGCTGGAGGAGCTGTCGCCGTAGAGACCCGACGTGCTGGAAGAGTCGAAGGTCGAGCCGTAGGTCGAGCTGTACGAGGACGAGTCGTCCGAGCCACCGCCGAAGGCCACCACCACCGTGAGGACCAGCAGGAACGCGAACATGAGGCGGCCCCACCAGCGGAACAGGAACGCGAACACCAGCCGGTACAACGGCGGGTTGGCCGCCCGGCCCCTGATCCAGCCGCCGATCGCCAGATAGAGGCTGGGGAACAGGAACAGGAAGAGCAGTCCGCCGCTGAGTACCGAGCCCACCACCCACAGGCCCAGGATCGCCCCGGCCCACTGCAGCTCCTGGCGGCGGGCGCGCAGCGCGTGCGCGAGGACGCGGGCCGCGTCGAAGCCGAGCGAAGGGGCCACGATCCGCTGTTCGTTGAGGTGCATTTCGTCGATGACGCGGTCGCGGTATCCCGAGTCGAGATAGGTGCCCGCGCACAGCAGTCGGCTGGCTTCGCTGGCGTGCGGCGGGGTGGGCGGCGGTCCTGGTGGGCCCCCGCTGGTGGCGGCCGGCTGCGGCTGTTGTGGCACGTAAGCAGTGCTCACGCGACTCCCCCGATGCGTGGAATGACCCTGCATCGGCAGTTGAATGACCCTGCGTCAGCAGTTAATTGACAGGGAGTCAGCATAGGGGTCGATGCGTTGCCCGCGAAAGCGGAATCCCGCGCCGTGCAGCCGCGCGGCTAATCCCGCGGCCGGTCGGCCACCAGCTCCCGTACGCAACCGCGCAACCACGCATGCGCCGGGTCGGCGTCGTGCCGCGGATGCCACGCCAACCCCACGGGCAGTGGCGGGAGTCGCAACGGGACCTGGAAGGTCACCAACCCCAGCGCAGCAGCCATCGGCCTACTCCACGCGCTGATCAAACCCACGGCGTCCGAGTCCCGCAGTACGCACAGCGACGCCGGGAACGTGCCGATGCTGCCCAACACCCGCCGCTCCAGGCCGAGTTCGGCGAGCGCGTCATCCACCGGTCCGCGTAGTCTGCCGCGCCGCGACACGATCAGGTGCGGAGCGTCCGTGGCGAACCGTTCGGGCGTCAACTCGCCCTCCAGGAGGGGGTGTCCGGCCCGTACGACGCCCATCATCCGGTCCTCGAACAGCATCTCCACCCGCACCTCGGGCGCGACCGTGTCGATCATCCCCACCTCCAGGTCGGCGGTGCCCTGCCGCAGGTGGGGGGTGTCGACATGGCTCTCGGAGAGGAAGCGCAGCCGGATGTCGGGCGCCTCCTCGGCGGCCCGCGCGAACAACGCCGCACCGAGTGTCGCGGCCATCGCGTCGTGACCGATGATCGTGAACGTCCGGGAAACGGTCCGCAGGTCGGTGTCCCGGCCCGGCGCGAACAAGGCCCGCGCCCGCTCCACCACCGCGCTCACCTCGGCCCGGACGGCCAGCGCGTGCGGGGTGGGCACCATCCGCCGCCCGGCCCGGACGAGCACGGGATCGCCGAGCGCCCGGCGGATCCGGCCCAGGGTGCGGCTCATCGCCGGTTCGGAGAGATGCAGTCGCCGCGCGGCACCCTGCACGCTCTGCTCCTCAAGGAGCACGTCGAGGGCGACCAGCAGATTGAGATCCAGCCCTCCGGCACCGGATTGCGTCACACGCATTCGCCCCTTGCAAAGGTTGCACTGGAAAGCAGGTCACCGCCGAGCCTACGGTGACAGCACACCCCACACCACACCGGAACTCCCCGGAGAAACCATGCCCACGCCTGCCCTGAAACGGTCCGTCCTCCTCGCCCTCTGCGCCTGCGTGCTGGTCGCGCAGAGCATGGTCGCCGCCATCAACCTCCTTATCCCGCAACTGAGTTCGTCCTCCCTGCACCCGTCGCACACCGAGCTGCTGTGGATGGTCGACGCGTACGTCATCGTCTTCGCCGGACTCCTCATCCCGGTCGGCGCCCTCGGCGACCGCTACGGCCGCAAGGGCGCCCTGCTCGCCGGGCTCGCCCTGTTCGCGGCGGGCGCCGCCACCAGCGCGCTCGCGCAGAACCCGGCGACGCTGATCACGGGCCGGGGCCTGTCCGGCGCGGGCGCGGCGCTGATCACCCCGGCGACGATGTCGATCCTGGTGCACCTCTCCGCCCCCGAACACCGCTCACGCGCGATGGCGTCCTGGACCCTCGCGCTCGGCCTCGGCGGACTCGCCGGGAACCTCGGCGGCGGCCTGGTCGGCCAATTCCTGTCCTGGCGCGCCCTGTTCGGCGCGATGGTCCCCCTGGCCGCGCTCCTCGCCCTCGCGGTCACCCTCACCACACCCCGCACGGCACGGGCCGCGCACAGCAACCTCGACCCCACCGGCACCGCCCTGCTGACCACCGGCCTGGTCGCCGTCCTCTTCGGCATCATCGAGGGCCCGGTCTACGGCTGGACCTCCCCGCGCATCCTCACGGCCTTCGCGACAAGCGCGGCGCTGCTCACCACCTTCACCCGCCACGCCCTCCGCTCCAGCACACCCCTCTTCGACCCGCGCGTCTTCGCCTCCCCCACCCTCCGCGCGGCCACCCTCGGTACGGCCACCGGCTTCTTCGGCCTGTTCTCCCTCTTCTACGTCAACTCCCAGTACCTGCAAGGCATCAAGGGCTACGGCGCCGCCGTCACCGGCGTCGCGATCGTGCCGCTGACGGTCGGTATGGCCCTGGTCCCGAGGCTCGCCGTCCGCTGGGCGCACCGCCCGCGTCCGGTGATCGGCACCGGTCTCGCCCTCATCGGCCTCGGGCTGCTCGGCGCGTCCACCGCCGACGCGGGCACGCCGTACTGGACGTACGCCTGCTGGCTGCTGGTCATCTCGGCGGGCACCGGGCTGTCGATGCCGGCGCTCACGGTCGGGGTCGTCACCTCGCTCCCGCCGCACCAGACGGGCCTCGGCTCCGGTCTCGGCACCTCCGCCCGCGAACTCGGCGCGGCCCTCGGCGTCGCGGTCACCGGCACCGTCCTGGCCGCCCACCCCGACCTCGCCCACGGCATGGGCCCTGCGCTGCGTACGGTCGCCCTGATCGTCCTGGCGGCGACGGCACTGGTGGTCGTCGGCCACCGCGACCGCCCCACCACACGCACTATCGCGTCCGACGAGAAACGCGTACTATCGCGTTCAAGTCACCCCTGAACACCAACTCCCCCTGCGCACCCTCCACTTGAGGAGCCCCCGTGCCCGCCGCCCTCCTGAACCCCGTCCTCGACCTGCTGACCCTCCGGGGCCTCGTCACCGCCGCCGAACCGATCACCGACCGGATGCGCCGCTTGCGCGTCGAGGGCGACACGCTCGCCGGACTGGACGTCCAACCCGGCCAGCAGGTACGGGTCCTGGTCAGCGGGCTCACCCTCCGCACCTACTCCGTGTGGCGCTACGACCCGTCCGGCGCCGTCGAGTTGTGCGTGCTGGACCACTCCGAGGGGGGACCCGGGGCGCGTTGGGGGAAGAGCGTCGGCGTCGGCGAGCAGGTGCGGCTACGAAAGCCCGAGGGCACCTTCACCCTCCGCTCCGACGCCGCCCACCACGTCTTCGTCGGCGAGGAGACGGCCTCCGTCGCCTTCGGCGCGATGCTGGCCGCGCTGCCCGAGGGGGCGCGGGTCTCCGGCTGCGTGGAGACGGAGACGGCCGGGGACCGGCTGCCGCTGGCCCACTCCGACCGCCTCAACTGGCTGACCAGGGGCGGGACTTCCCTCCCCGACGCGGTGCGACAGCTCGCCCCCGTGCCGGGCGGCGGGATCGCCTACGTCGCCGGGGAGGCCCGTACCGTCCAGCATGTCCGGCAGGTGCTCGTAAGGGAGTTGGGCTGGGACCGGCGCTCGGTCCTCACCAAGCCGTTCTGGGCACCCGGCAAACACGGACTCGACTAGGACCCTGCCACTGGACCAGAGCTCAGCGGCCCCGCTTCCTGCGCCGCTCCTCGCGCCGCTTCGCCTCGGCCTCGGCCAGCCGCAGGAAGTCCTTGGACTCCTCGTCGAGTTCGACCGGTTCGTCGTCGTCGCGCTCCTCCCACAGCCCCTGTTCCTTCAGTTGCCGGGTGTGGATCTCGACGGGCGGATCGGGGTCGTAGTCGGAGGGGCGGGGGCCCTCCGGGCCGGTGGGGCCGATGCGGACGAGCCGCTCGACACGCGTGACGCGATAGCGGACGCCATCGACGGTGAGGACGTTCGACCGCGTCTCGTCGAGCCGGTCGGCCAGTTGGGCCCACTCGGCACGCTTCTCCTCGTCGAGCTGGAGGGTGTACGGGCCGCCGATCCGGAGCCAGCGGGCGAGGGAGTCACGGGCGCCTTGGGGCGTGGAGTGGGAGAGCCCGGGATTGAAGGACAGCCACTTGCCGTTCTCCCGCTCGGAGATCATGAAGACCGCAGGGAGCAGCACACCGCCCGGGTACTCGTCCCGGGCCCGCCGGGAGTCGGCCAGCACGTCCTCCGGGAAGTCGCTCCCGGCGGCACCCGCAGACCGCACCAGTTCCAGCTTCAGCAGCACCTCGGACAGGCTCGTGCCGGTGAACGGGTCGATGACGAACCCCTTGGTCTTCGGCCCCAGCAGCATCGCCTCGCCGACCTCCGCGGTGTCCGGGTCGGACGGGCGGGGCGGCTCGGGTCCGTTAGGCCCCATCCGCAGGAAGCGGCAGGCCCGGACGATCCGGAAGCGCTCGCCCCGCACCCGGACCTCGTTCACCACCTCCCGGTCCATCCGGTGAGCCGCCGCCATCCACTTGCGGTGCGCGGTCTCGTCACCGGCGGTCTCCGCCTCCTGCGCCCGCATCCGAAAGTGCGAACCGAGCGAATCCCGGGATCCCTGCGGGGTATTGCTCGCGTGGCCCAGGATCTCCCAGCCGCCCATCTCGCACTCCCGGGCATGGAAGAACTCCGGCAGCCCGGTCCCCATCACGTTCGGATACCGCCCCTTCGCCTCCCACGCCTCCTGCTCCGCGAAGGCCGCGATGGGTCCCTCCTGCGGAGTGATGCGGAAGGTGAGATAGGCGGGTGTCACATCTCGGAAATCCACAACTGCCTGATCCCCCAAGGAGTGTTGAATTACTCTTCGTAGTCCCATCATCACACGGTGAAGCACGAGGGAGCAGGGGAATGCCCGAACGGCGAGTGGTGACCGGCCGAAGCCAGAACCCGCGCGAGCGGTTCGCCGAGGAGCTACGCCGCCTGCGCACCGAACGCGGGGAGAGTCTGCGGCAGCTCGGCGAGCAACTGGGATGGGACGCCTCGCTGTTCGGCAAGATGGAGAGCGGGGAGACGATGGGCGGGCCCGAGGTCGTCGAGGCCCTGGACACTCACTACGGATTGCCGGGGTTGCTGATCGCGATGTGGGAAATCGCGATGGGCGACGTCACCCGGTTCAAGGAGCAGTACCAGCGGTACATGGGCTACGAGGCGAAGGCGGTGAGTCTGTGGCAGTACTCGGTGGGCGCACCGCCCGGACTGCTCCAGACTCCGGCGTACGCACGCGAGATCCTGGCCGCAGGTGGCATCCGGGGTGTGGAGCTGGACCAGCAGGTCGAAGCCCGCATGAGCCGACGGAAGTTGCTGGAGGGACCTTCATCACCGGCGTTCCGCGTGATTCTCTCGGAGGCGGTGCTGCGCACCCAGCTCAGCGACCCGAATGACTGGCGGGGGCAACTGGAGCATCTGGCGGAGGCAGCTGAACGCCCGAAGATCAAGCTCCAGATCGTGCCCTTCAGCGCCGGTCCCCACAGCTTGACGAACACCGACGTGATGTTCCTGCGGATGCCGAACGGCACGACAATGGCCTACCCCGAGAACGACCTGCGTGGTGAACTGATCGAGGAAAGCAGCCGGGTTGAGCAGCTACAACTCCGATACGATTCGATGCGTGACCTGGCCTTGCCCCTCGCCGAGTCGCGGAAGTTCATCACGCGAGTGTTGGAGGAAGTGCCGTGCGAACCATCGACCTGAGCTTGATCAACTGGCGTAAGTCCAGCTACAGCAACTCGGACGGCGGCAACTGCGTGGAAGTCTCCGACGACCTCCTGACCACCGCCCTCTGGCGCAAGTCGAGTCACAGCAACTCCACCGGCGGTGAGTGCCTCGAAGTCGCCCAGCACATCCCCGGCCTCATCCCCGTCCGTGACAGCAAGGACCCCTCTCAAGGAGCCCTCCTCTTCGGGCTGGACGCATGGGCCGGTTTCATAGGTGCCGTGAAGCAGAGCTAGCCGTAACGCGCGCAGGCCCCGCCCCCGGAACGATCCCGGGGGCGGGGCCTGCTGCCGTAGAAGATCAGCCGTAGAAGATCAGATGAGGCCAAGCGAGCGGACCGCCTCGCGCTCCTCCTCCAGCTCCTTCACCGACGCGTCGATGCGGGCGCGGGAGAACTCGTTGATGTCCAGGCCCTGGACGATCTCGTAGACGCCGTCCTTCGTGGTGACCGGGAAGGACGAGATGAGGCCCTCGGGGACGCCGTAGGAACCGTCCGAGGGGATACCCATGGAGGTCCAGTCGCCGTCCGCCGTGCCGTTGACCCAGGTGTGGACGTGGTCGATGGCGGCGTTCGCGGCGGAGGCGGCGGAGGACGCGCCACGGGCCTCGATGATGGCCGCGCCGCGCTTGGCGACGGTCGGGATGAAGTCCTCGGCGAGCCACTTCTCGTCGTTCACGGTCTCGGCGGCGTTCTTGCCGGCGACCGTGGCGTGGAAGATGTCCGGGTACTGGGTGGCGGAGTGGTTGCCCCAGATCGTCAGGCGCTGGATGTCGGCGACCGTCGAGCCCGTCTTCTTCGCGAGCTGGGTCAGCGCGCGGTTGTGGTCGAGGCGGGTCATCGCGGTGAAGCGCTCGGCCGGTACGTCCGGGGCGGCGGCCTGCGCGATGAGCGCGTTGGTGTTGGCCGGGTTGCCGACGACGAGGACCTTGATGTCGTCCGCGGCGTTGTCGTTGATGGCCTTGCCCTGCGGCTTGAAGATGCCACCGTTGGCGGAGAGCAGGTCGCCGCGCTCCATGCCCTTGGTGCGGGGGCGGGCGCCGACGAGGAGGGCGACGTTCGTGCCGGCGAAGGCGACGTTCGGGTCGTCCGTGATGTCGATGCCCTGGAGCAGCGGGAAGGCGCAGTCGTCGAGTTCCATCGCGGTGCCCTCGGCGGCCTTGAGCGCCGGGGTGATCTCCAGGAGACGCAGCTTGACCGGCACGTCCGCGCCGAGCAACTGGCCGGAGGCGATACGGAAGAGCAGGGCGTAACCGATCTGGCCGGCCGCGCCGGTGACGGTGACGTTCACGGGAGTGCGGGTCATGGCGTTCTCCGTATGAAGCTGGCGGTGGGGCGGCACTGCCCCGGGTGCGGACGTACAGATGATCGATCTCTTGGCATCAAGAGATCCACCGGTCAGGCTATCGCGCATCCGGGACCGCGCACTGCCGGGTCCGTGTGGCCCACCCCACAGAGACCGCCCCGGCGCACAAATAAGGCGGCCGTCCGGCTCGGGAGAGGTACACCGGACGACCGCCGTGGGGGTACCGGGGGTCCGGACTCCCGTGGGGGTAATGACCGCCTGCCCCGATTCGGGCCGGACATGCCCCCCGCACACCGAATCCCCACAAGCGCTTCCCAGGTGATCCTGGATGGTCCTGGATGTCCCTAGGTGGTGCACCCCTTCTGCCCGGAGGCGAGTGTCACGCAGGCCTTCGCCTCGCCCGCGTCCTTCACGGCCACCATCGGGGTGTAGGCGATGGCGTCTCCGGTCGCCGAGATGGTGTCGGTCTCCTTGGCGGTGCCCGCGGTGACCTGCACGGAGTCGCCCGCGACCCCCGTGGTGATACGGCCCCAGGCGGCGCCGCAGGTCTTGCTGTAGCGGACCTCGACGACGGTCGTGCCGACGGTCGCGGTCTTGGCGGTCGTCGCCGCGCCCGCGTCCGTGGTGCACCCCATGGCCTCGGCGTCCTTGCCGGTGCAGCTCGCGCCCACGCACTTCACTCCGGCCGGCAGCTCCTGGTTCGTACTGACGGACGGCGAGGCCGAGGTGTGCGTCGCGTTCGCCTTCTTGCCCCCGCCGCCGTGGTTGGTGAACAGGAACACGGCCCCGATCACGACCAGCACCCCGACGACCCCGGCCGCGAACATCAGCAGCCGCCGCTTGGCACCGCCCACTCCATCGGGTGGTCCGGGTCGGGGCGCCCGCGGCGGTTCCGCCTTTTCCGCTACGTGCTTGTCGGGCGTCGCCGGCTGCGGTGGCACGGTCGGTGACACCCCCGCAGGACCCGCGATCCCCGGGGCCGCGGTCGCACTGCTCCCCTTACGGGTTTTCGTGGGCGGCGCGGTGACCGGCGGCGCCCCGAACTCCCCGAGCGCGGCGCGCGCCTGGGAGACCCGGATCGCCTCCATGGTCATGTCGTGGCGCATCTCCGAACGGCTCCAGGCGCGCTCGGCCAGCTCCCACATCGTGGTCAGATGAACGGGATTGGTGCCGGTGACCTCGGCCAGGGCGATGATCGCGCCCTTCGGTGCGAGGAGCCGGCCGCCCAGATAGCGGTCCCAGGACGTCTTGCTGTAGCCCGTACGGTCGGCCACCGCCGCGACACTCAGGCCGCTGCGGTCCACCAGTCGGCGCAGTTGGCTCGCGAACTCACTGACCTGCGGATCGAGTTCATCCGGCAAAGCCCTCCAACGCGGCATTGCTTCCCCCCTCAGTCCCCCTGCCCTGAATTGTCCACGCTAGCGCGGTTGTTGGTCGGGGTCGTTGCGCATCCGCAAACTTGTCAATACATCGACACAGTGGACGCACACCAAGCTGAATGACGACAACGGGAAGGAGAACGGTTCCCTCGTCGCGAGGCGGTACGGAGCGCGTGCGGGGCGCGTAGCGAAACGGTCACCTCCGTGCCACAGCGCGCCGACACCCGTTGAACAGCCCGCTCACAGCGCGGCACGCTGAATGCAGACGGCGGCGCGTCCTTGCTCGGGGGAGGGGACGGGCCGCCGTCGTACGTGGCGAACCGCTCGCCGCCGGACGCTAGTTGGTGGAGACCGTGTAGTGCAGGGTGTCCTTCAGGAACGGGAGCTGCAACCAGGGCTTCGGCTGCGCCATCATCGCCAGCAGGACGATCGCGAGGCCGAGCACGCCGTAGGTGACGATGTCGGTGAAGCGGGAGCGGACCGCGAGCATGCCGACGCCCGGCAGGACCCAGCGCAGGATCGCGCCGGCCAGCAGCGCGGCGCCGATCAGCAGCAGGCCGACGCGGACGACGTCGAACGCGACCAGCAGCAGGCCGAGGCCGACCACGCCGAGGACGACGAGGATCGGCCACTGGCGGGCCGGTGCCGGGGCGTCACCGGACGCGGCCCGGCCGCCGCCCTCGGGGCGGGCGGTGTCCCGGGTGAAGAGGGGGAAACGGCGCGTACTGCGGCGCGGGACGCCCTCCGCGTCGGGCGCGCTGACGGGGTCCGTCACCTCGATGTCGTCCACGGCGTCGGCGCCCTTACCGGGGTCCTTGCTCTCAGGCGACACTGCGCTCCGCCGCCTCGACCACGTTGACGAGCAGTTGGGCGCGGGTCATCGGGCCGACTCCGCCGGGGTTCGGGGAGATCCACGCGGCGACCTCGGCGACGCCCGGGTGGACGTCGCCCACGATCTTGCCGTCGGCACCCCGCGAGACACCGACATCGAGGACGGCGGCGCCCGGCTTCACGTCCTCGGGCCGGATCAGATGGGCGGAACCGGCGGCGGCGACGATGATGTCGGCCCGCTTGAGGTGGGACGACAGGTCGCGGGTGCCGGTGTGGCACTGGGTCACCGTCGCGTTCTCGCTGCGCCGGGTGAGCAGGAGCGGCATCGGGCGGCCGATGGTGACCCCTCGTCCGACGACCACGACCTCCGCGCCCTTGATCTCCACGCCGTAGCGACGCAGCAGGGTCAGCACACCGTTCGGGGTGCAGGGCAGCGGGGCGGGCTCGTTGAGGACGAGTCGGCCCAGGTTCATCGGGTGGAGGCCGTCGGCGTCCTTGTCGGGGTCCATCAGCTCCAGGATGCGGTTCTCGTCGATGCCCTTGGGGAGCGGCAGTTGGACGATGTAACCGGTGCAGGCCGGGTCCTCGTTGAGCTCCCGGACGGCCGCCTCGATCTCTTCCTGGGTGGCGGTGGCGGGCAGTTCGCGCTGGATGGACGCGATGCCCACCTGGGCGCAGTCCCGGTGCTTTCCGGCGACGTACTTCTGGCTGCCGGGGTCGTCCCCGACCAGGATCGTGCCGAGGCCGGGCGTGACGCCCTTCTCCTTCAGCGCCGCCACGCGGGCGGTCAGATCGGACTTGATCGCGGCTGCGGTGGCCTTGCCATCGAGAATCTGGGCGCTCATGGGCCCATCCTCCCGGATGACGCCCCCCGGGTTCCAATCCGGGTACACCCGGGGTGTATGGCCATGATCACTGATGTTGCACTTACACAACACCTATGGAATGCCGCTGGACAAAATCTCGTCACGAAGAGAACGATGAACGGCGCAGTACTGCGGTAGGTGTTGGGGGGCAAACCGCTCATCTCGTGACGTACCTCCGCGCAATCCGCATCGTCCCCGCATTGCCAACGGAGGAAAACCCGCCATGAGTTACGACCCGAACAACCCCTACGGGCAGCAACCCCAGAACCCCCAGCCGGGCTACGGCCAGCCCCAGGGCCAGCCGGGCTACGGCTACCCGCAGGGCGCCCCTCAGGGAGCTCCCCAGGGTGTCCCGCAGCAGGGTTACGGCTACCCGCAGCAGCCCGGCTACCCCGGCGGCTACGCGCAGGCCGGTTACGGCGCCACCCCGCCGTACGCGAACTGGGGTCAGCGTTTCCTCGGCACGCTGGTCGACGGCCTCGTCTTCCTGGTGCCGTACATCCTGATCATCGTCGGCCGCGGCAACGCGGTGCTGACGGGCATCGGCGCCGTCCTCATCCTCGGCCTCGCCATCTGGCAGCTCATCCAGGAGGGCAAGACCGGCCAGACCGTCGGCAAGAAGGCCCTGGGCATCCGCCTGGTCCGCGAGAGCGACGGCCAGCCCCTCGGCGTCGGCATGGCCTTCGTCCGCCGCCTCGCCCACTTCGTCGACTCCATCGCGTGCTACCTGGGCTGGCTGTGGCCGGCCTGGGACGCGAAGCGTCAGACGTTCGCGGACAAGATCATCGGCTCGATCGTGATCCGCACCCAGTAGGACGCACTCACGCCTCGGGGCCGTGTCACCAGGTGGTGATACGGCCCCGAGGCGTTTCCACGGCAGCAACGGCCCCCACAACACTGCCTGCACGCGGCAATGACTCCTGGAACCCGGCGGTGCGACGATCACCGCTCATTCCAAGTCCCGCTCTCCGAAGGCAGGTTCACCAGTGAGACCCACCCGCCGAGCCGCGCTGTTCCTCGCGGCCACCGCCGTCACCCCGGCCCTCCTGCTCGCCGCACCGGCGCACGCGGCCGACGCGACAACGACGACCACCGTCGTGGCCGCCTACTCCCCCGTCGACCCGACGACGGTGGACACCATGTCCGAGGACGACCTGCGGATAGCGGTCCTGCGCATCCTGGCGGACCCCGACTCCGGCAAGGCGGTCACCCGCGAGGCCAACAAGGCCCTCGACGGCACGGTCGACGACCTCCGCACCTTCCTCAAGACGGGCTACCGCCTCGCCCAGGCCGAGGACGACCGAGTCGCCGTCTTCCGCATCCTGGCCGACCCCACCATCAGCACGGCCCTCCGGGCGGCAGCGGAACAGGTCATCGACGGAACTCCGGAGGAGCTGCGGTACTTCATCGAGGTGGGCCAGTACGAGGTCGACGGCTAGTCCCAGCCACCGCACCGATGCCCTGATAGAAGAAGCGGACCGAACCACCCGGCTCCACCACGGCCTTGACGCCCGCCTCGACGAGGACCTGCGGTACCTCACGAGGCGGGGCAATACGAGACCGACGGCCAGGACCCACCGGGGGCGAGTCCCCACCACCACCCCGGCGCCCCAGCGGAAGAAGCGGACCGAACCGCCCGGCTGGACCACGGCCTTGACGCGAGCCTCGATGAGAACTTGCGGTACTTCATCGAGAGTGGGGCAGTGGGAGGCCGACGGCCAGGACCCGCCGACGAGGGTCCCAACCACCCACCCCGGCGACCTAGTAGAGGAAGCGGACCGCACCACGGCCTTGACGCCCGTCTCGGCGAGGAGCTGCGGTACCTCACGAGGCGGGGCAGTACGAGGCCGACGGCCAGGACCCGCCGACGACGGGTCCCAACCACCACGGTGACCTAGTGGAAGAAGTGCCGCGTCCCCGTGAAGTACATCGTGACGCCCGCCTTCTTCGCGGCCTCGACGACGAGTTCGTCGCGGACCGAACCGCCGGGCTGGACCACGGCCTTGATGCCGGCCTCGGTGAGGACCTCCAGGCCGTCAGGGAAGGGGAAGAAGGCGTCCGAGGCCGCGTACGACCCTCGTGCCCGCTCCTCGCCCGCCCGCTCGACCGCCAGCTTCGCGGAGTCCACGCGGTTGACCTGGCCCATGCCGACGCCGACCGAGGCGCCGTCCTTGGCGAGCAGGATCGCGTTGGACTTCACCGCGCGGCAGGCCTTCCAGGCGAAGGCGAGGTCGGCGAGGTCGGACGCGGACAGCGCCTCGCCCGTCGCCAGCGTCCAGTTGGCCGGGTCATCGCCGTCGGCCTGGAGGCGGTCGGCGACCTGGAGCAGCACTCCGCCGTCGATCGGCTTCAGTTCGACGGGGTTCGTCGGAGCGCCCGCGGCCTTCAACACCCGGATGTTCTTCTTCTTGGCGAGGATCTCCAGCGCGCCGTCCTCGTAGTCGGGCGCGACGATGACCTCGGTGAAGATCTCGGCCACCTGCTCGGCCAGTTCCTTCGACACCGGCCGGTTGACCGCGATCACCCCGCCGAACGCCGACAGCGGGTCACACGCGTGGGCCTTGCGGTGCGCCTCGGCGACATCCGAACCGACCGCGATGCCACACGGGTTGGCGTGCTTGATGATCGCGACACAGGACTCGGCGTGGTCGTACGCGGCCCGGCGCGCGGCATCCGTGTCCGTGTAGTTGTTGTACGACATCTCCTTGCCGTGCAACTGCTCGGCCTGCGCGAGCCCACCGCCGTCGGCGGACACGTACAGCGCGGCCGGCTGGTGCGGGTTCTCGCCGTAGCGAAGGGTGTTCTCCCGCTCCCAGGTGCCGCCGAGGAAGTCGGGGAACTGCGACTCGTCCACGGGCGCGTACGCGCTCGCGAACCAGCTCGCCACCGCCACGTCGTACGACGCCGTGTGCTGGAAGGCCTCCGCCGCGAGCCGCTTACGGGTGGCGAGATCGAACCCGCCGGTCCCCACGGCGCTGAGCACGTCCGCGTACCGGGCCGGGCTGGTGACCACGGCGACCGAGGGGTGGTTCTTGGCAGCGGCACGCACCATCGACGGACCGCCGATGTCGATCTGCTCCACGCACTCGTCGGGGGACGCGCCCGAGGCGACCGTCTCCCGGAACGGGTAGAGGTTGACGACCACCAGGTCGAAGGGGGCCACACCCAGCTCGTCGAGCTGCTGCCGGTGGCTCTCCAGGCGCAGGTCGGCGAGGATGCCGGCGTGCACCTTGGGGTGCAGGGTCTTGACCCGTCCGTCCAGGCACTCGGGGAAGCCGGTCAGCTCCTCGACCTTGGTGACGGGGACACCCGCGGCGGCGATCCGCCCGGCGGTGGACCCGGTGGAGACCAGCTCGACGCCGGCCTCGTGCAGGCCGCGCGCCAGCTCTTCCAGGCCGGTCTTGTCGTAGACGCTGACCAGCGCGCGACGGATGGCCCGCTTGTTGCTCTCGGCGGTCACTGGATAACTACCTTTCGTCCCTCGATGCGATAGCCGTTGCGGGCGAGCCGCCCCACGACATCGACGAGCAGCGTTCGCTCGACTTCCTTGATGCGCTCGTGCAGAGCGCTCTCGTCGTCCTCGTCCCGGATCTCGACCACGCCCTGAGCGATGATCGGCCCGGTGTCGACGCCGTCGTCGACGAAGTGGACGGTGCAGCCGGTGACCCGGGCGCCGTACGCGAGCGCGTCCCGTACGCCGTGGGCTCCCGGAAAACTGGGCAGCAGGGCGGGGTGCGTGTTCACGACCCGGCCGCCGAAGCGGGCGAGGAACTCCTTGCCCACGATCTTCATGAACCCGGCCGACACGATCAGGTCGGGCTCGTACGCGGCGGTCGCCGCGGTCAGCGCCGCGTCCCACTCCTCGCGGGTGGCGAAGTCCTTCACCCGGCACACGAAGGTGGGCAGCCCGGCGCGCTCGGCACGGGCGAGGCCCTCGATGCCCTCCCGGTCCGCGCCCACGGCCACGATCTCGGCCCCGTACGCCTCGACACCGACGGTCTCGACGGCGTCCAGGAGCGCCTGCAGATTCGTACCGGATCCGGAGACCAGCACGACAAGGCGCTTGGCCACGGGCTTGGCGGCCACGGCGGGGCCCTTTCTCGGGGGAGCGTCTTCAGTACGGCCGACTCGTGCGTCCACTCGTGCGTTCATACGAATGCTTCGCGCCCCGGGATACGGGGAAGTCTACGAAGCGGCCGACCGTCAGCAACGATACCGGCACACCGGACAGCCCCCACGGGACGGGGGCGTGGCCGGAAGGTAGCGTCTGGGGCGAGCGGGTTCGGGAACGCGGCTGCCGTACGGCACGTTCACGAAGCGACAGCTCGTGTCAGCTCATGTCGGAGACGTATCCACCAGACGTATCCACCAAGACGTATCCATCAAGGGGAAGACGCTCATTTGATGCCGGACCGCAGTCTGCGACTTCTCACGTTCCCCCCGCAGTCGGTGCTGCTCCGAGAGCGGCCCTCCTCGCCGCCCGACGCGCCCTCGGAGGGAAAGAGCGGTGCGGGGCAGGACGACAACCCGTTCGCGCCGCCGCCCGAGGACGCCCCGGACCGGCCGTGGCAGCCCCGGCGCCCGGAGGGTCGCGACGGTGACGACGCCCCGCAGGGTGACGGCGGTCGTTCGCCGTGGGGCAGCCAGTGGAGCGACCAGCAGCCGGGGCGCTCCCAGGGCGGCTTCGGCCAGCGGCCCGGCAGCCCCACCGGACAGGGCGGTCCCGAGGGCCCGGGCAACGGCGGTCCCGGCCAGGGAGGCATGCGCTGGGACCCGACGGACCCGGTCCAGCGCCACGCCCGTTACTCCCTGCTGAGCGGTATGTGGGCCTTCTTCTTCGCCCTCTTCAGTTGGCCGTACGTGGCCCTGTTGCTCGGCGCGCTGGCCCTGTACTGGGGCGGCAGCGCCCTGCGCGCCAAGTCCGGCCCCACCGACCCGGACACCCCGGCCGTGCCCGAGGCGCAGGCCCGCCCGCAGACGACGGCGGCGGTGAGCGGCGTGGTGACCGCGGTCCTCGCCATCGCCCTGGTCGCCGCGATGTTCGCCGCGCAGCTCGCCTACAGCGACTACTACACCTGCGCCAACGACGCCCTCACCAACGAGGCCAAGCAGTCCTGCAACCAACTGCTCCCGAAGGATCTGCGGGGGTTGCTGGGCACCGCCAACTGACGGACTGCGTCGGTCAGTTCGGCTCGGGCGGCCCGGCTTCGTCCGACTGTTCCGGTGGAGTGGACGCCTCCCTCAAGGCCGCCCAGCGGTCCTCGCGGGAGGCGTTGTCGTACCAGGGGGTGGGCGAGGGCTCCGGCGGTACGTCGACAGGCAGGAAGTCGTACGGGTCGAACGTGGGGTCGCGGTCGTAGGCGATGTACGGCTGCTCGACGGAGGCCTGCACCGGTACGGGCATCGGCGTCTCCTTCGGCTTGCGGGTGAACCAGCCCCGGACGACCGTGAACGGCCTCCGGAACCAGCGCCGTCCCGGGTCCCCCACCACAGGCGCAGGCGCAGGCGCAGGTGTCGGTGCCGGTGCCGGTGCCGGTGTCGCCCTCGGCACCCGGGGTGCCCGCAGTCGCCAGGCCCTCACCCCCACCGCCGTGGGCACCGCCACCACCGCGATCCAGCCCAGCACCGCGCTTCCGGTCTGCCACCACACCGGCCCGAACCGGGCGAGCGCGGCGCCCCCGAGCGGGCCGCCGGACAACTCCGCGAGCAGCGCCAGCGCCACGGCGCACAGGACGGCGGCGAGCAGGGCGGTGGCGGCGGTACGGCCCAGCGGCCAGGGGTCCGGCACCGGAGTTGTCGCACCTCGTGAGCCGCTCGTGGCTTTCAACTCGCCCTCGCCGTCGCCCCGTTGACCCGCCGCCACCCGCGCCACGAACCAACCGGCCGTCACCCCGGCCGCCAACGGCACCAGCCCCGCCAGCCAGTTCAGTGGGGTTCCGGTGCCCGCGTCCGGGACCGCCGCGAGGAGGGGGAACGGCGGGAGGAGGGGGGCCGGGTCCGAGGTGAGCGGCGCGACCGTGTGGCTGACGCCGAGCGCGAAGCCGGGGCCGAGGCCGTAAGAGGCGGACCACACCGCCGCGTTGGGGATCAGCGCGATGCAGAGCAGCACGACGGCGAACCGGCCCGACAGCCCCTCCGTCAACTGGAGGAAGGACGTCCGGGCCGCGCCGCCGTGCCAGACCAGGGACCCCCCGAGCAGCAGCGCACCACCTCCGACGAGCACCGCCGTGCCGAGTCCCGCGGCACGCGCGGCCGTACCGATCCGGGCCCGGGACACGCTCGCCTCCGGGCCGAGGACGAGCCGCCGCAGCCCGGCCGGCAGCAGGATCAGCACGCTCAACACCGGTTCGCTCGGGCGCCCGTACGCCGTCCACACGCCCGACCCGGCCGCGCCCGCGGCGAGCAGCGGCAGGCAGATGGCCGTCCAGCCCCAGGAGGGGGAGAGTTCACCGCCGGAGGCGTAGAGGGCGGCGGCGGTGCCTACGCCGAGGTAGCCGAGGGCGACGCCGGTCCAGGCGGTGCGGGCCGGCACCGGTGGGATGTCGGTGGCGTCGCCGGCGTCTCCCCCGCCCAACACCGCGTCGCGCGCCGCCCGGTGCAGCAGCCACACCGGCAGGGCGAGCAGGAGCAGCGGGGTGACGCCCACGGGGGCCGGGACTCCGGAGAGGGTGTGGGCGCGGACCAGTTCGACGCCGTGCGCGAGGAGCCAGAGCGCGGCGGCCATGTGCAGGGCACCGCCGGGCCCGCTGTCGGGGTACGGCGAGCTGATCCACAGCACCATCACGAGCGCGGCGAACGAACCGAGCCCGAGCCCCGCCGCGACCGCGCCACCCAGGAGGCTGGCGCCCAGTCCGGGGGATCGGTCGCGCATCCGGGAGAGCAGGGGCGACAACGACGGTCGGCGGTGGGTCATCGGCATCACGCCCGCCATGCTCCCAACGACACGCGCTTTTCCGTCGTAACAGGCGAACCTCCGAAGTGTCGCTCAATATACGTTTATGTACTTTTTCGCACGAAGGGGCGCCCGGTGACGCAGAAGTCCGCAACCCCGCTCCCTCCAGCGACGGTGACGGAGCCTCAGCAGAAGCCACCGGCCCAGGTGGTGTCGCTGGTCAAGGGGGTGGACACCCCTGCATCCGAGCCCGTACTCGTGCCCCTGTCGATCGAGGAACCACCCCGCGCGCCCCTGACGCCCGCTCAGGCCTTCGACGCGCTCTACGCGTTCTGCGCACCCGCCCTCGTACGGCAGGCCTATCTGCTGACCGGGCGGCGTGAACTGGCGCGGGAGTCCGTGGAGCGGGCCTTCCAGGTCGCCTGGGAGCGCTGGCCGGAGGTAGCGGTCGACCGGGACCCGGCCGGCTGGGTGCGCGCGATGGCGTACGAACACGCCCTCTCCCCCTGGCACCGCTTCCGCCCCAGATACCGACACCCGGAGCCCCCGCCCCCCGACACCGCCGACCGCGCCCTGCTGACCACACTCCTGCGCCTCCCGCCGTCGTACCGCCGCACGCTCCTCCTCTACGACGGGGTCGGGCTCGGGCTCGCGGAGACCGCGGCGGAGACGGAGTCGAGCACGCCGGCCGCCGCGAACCGGCTGCTGAACGCGCGCGAGGCGATCGCCGCGCACCTCCCGGAACTGTCGGACCCGGCCGAACTGCACCGACGGCTGACCGAACTGGCCTCCACGGAGCGGCTGCGCGCGGCCAAGCCGCCGACGGTGCGGATCGTCGGCGAACGCCGGACCCAGTTCTGGACCCGGGCCGCGATCGCGCTGACGGCCGCCGTCATCGGCACCACGACCCTCACGCTGCGGACCGCGCCCACGCACTACGAACCACCGGTGCCGTTGAGTCAGCGGGTGGAGGGAGTGCCGCCGCGGGTGGTGCAGGGGGCGCTGTCGGACGCGGAGGTGGAACTGCGGGACAAGCTGCGGAGCGGGATGACGAGCGGGCCGGAGCGGATGATGCCCGAGCCGAGGTGAGGCGAGGTGAGCATGCGTAAGGGCCCGCGCCTCCGAGGAGGTGCGGGCCCTTGCACGTTCAGGCGATGCTGCTTCAGCCGGCCAGGATCTCGCGCGCCAGCTTCGCCGTCTCGGTCGGCGTCTTGCCGACCTTGACGCCGGCGGCCTCAAGGGCCTCCTTCTTCGCGGCGGCCGTGCCGGAGGAGCCGGAGACGATGGCGCCGGCGTGGCCCATGGTCTTGCCCTCGGGCGCGGTGAAGCCCGCGACGTAACCGACGACCGGCTTGGTCACGTTCTTCGCGATGAAGTCCGCGGCCCGCTCCTCGGCGTCGCCGCCGATCTCACCGATCATCACGATCAGGTCGGTGTCGGGGTCGGCCTCGAACGCGGCGAGCGCGTCGATGTGCGTCGTACCGATGACCGGGTCGCCACCGATGCCGACGGCGGACGAGAAGCCGATGTCCCGCAGCTCGTACATCATCTGGTAGGTCAGCGTGCCGGACTTCGAGACCAGACCGATGCGGCCCGGCTTGGTGATGTCGCCCGGGATGATGCCGGCGTTCGACTGGCCCGGGGTGATGAGACCGGGGCAGTTCGGGCCGATGATCCGGGTCTTGTTGCCCTTGGCCACGGCGTACGCGTAGAAGGCGGCCGAGTCGTGGACGGCGATGCCCTCGGTGATGACGACCGCGAGCGGGATCTCGGCGTCGATCGCCTCGACCACGGCGGCCTTGGAGAAGGCCGGCGGTACGAAGAGGACGGATACGTTCGCGCCCGTCTTCTCGATCGCCTCGGCGACCGTGCCGAAGACCGGGATCTCGGTGCCGTCGACGTCGACCGTGGTGCCCGCCTTGCGCGGGTTGACGCCACCGACGATGTTCGTGCCGTCGGCCAGCATGAGCTTGGTGTGCTTCATGCCCGTGGAGCCGGTCATGCCCTGGACGATGACCTTGCTGTCCTTGGTGAGGAAGATAGCCATGGCTGTGTCTGTCCCTCTTCCCTTACTTCGCAGCCGCGAGCTCGGCGGCCTTGTCGGCCGCGCCGTCCATGGTGTCCACGCGCTGGACCAGCGGGTGGTTGGCGTCGGAGAGGATCTTGCGACCCAGCTCGGCGTTGTTGCCGTCGAGGCGGACGACGAGGGGCTTGGTGACTTCCTCGCCCTTGTCCGCGAGGAGCTGCAGCGCCTGCACGATGCCGTTGGCGACCTCGTCGCAGGCGGTGATGCCGCCGAAGACGTTGACGAAGACCGACTTGACGTCGGGGTCGCCCAGGATGATCTCCAGGCCGTTCGCCATCACGGCAGCGGACGCGCCGCCGCCGATGTCGAGGAAGTTGGCGGGCTTGACCCCGCCGTGCGCCTCACCGGCGTACGCGACGACGTCGAGGGTGCTCATGACGAGACCCGCGCCGTTGCCGATGATGCCGACCTCGCCGTCGAGCTTGACGTAGTTGAGGTTCTTCGCCTTGGCGGCGGCCTCGAGCGGGTTGGCGGAGGCGTGGTCGACCAGCGCCTCGTGCTCCGGCTGGCGGAACTCGGCGTTCTCGTCCAGCGAGACCTTGCCGTCGAGGGCGATGACACGGCCGTCGGCGACCTTCGCGAGGGGGTTGACCTCGACGAGGAGGGCGTCCTCCTTGACGAAGGTGTCCCACAGCGTCACCAGGATCTCGGCGACCTGCTCGGCGACGTCGGCCGGGAACTTCGCCTGCGCGACGATCTCACGGGCCTTCTCGATGGAGACGCCCTCATTGGCGTTGACCGGGACCTTCGCGAGGGCCTCGGGGTTCTCCTCCGCGACGACCTCGATCTCCACGCCGCCCTGGACGGACGCCATGGCGAGGAAGGTGCGGTTGGTGCGGTCGAGGAGGTACGAGACGTAGTACTCCTCGACGATCTCGGGCGCGGTCTCGGCGATCATCACCTTGTGGACCGTGTGGCCCTTGATGTCCATGCCGAGGATGTCCGTCGCACGCGCGACGGCCTCGTCCGGGGTGGCGGCGAGCTTCACGCCACCGGCCTTGCCGCGGCCGCCGACCTTCACCTGGGCCTTGACGACGGACTTGCCACCGAGCCGCTCGGTGGCTGCGCGGGCCGCCTCAGGCGTGTCGATGACTTCACCGGCCAGCACCGGTACATCGTGCTTGGCGAAGAGGTCCCTCGCCTGATACTCGAACAGGTCCACGCGCTTCCGTCCTCAGTGATCTCGCGGTTCGTTGGATGCGTGGGCGTGCCGCGAAGGGCAACGTGACGTCCGCTGTCACAAGGGAGGCGCACACGGTGACCGAGCGCGCGGCATGTCCGTCTCGCAGGTTATCGCTGGTTGCAGGGGGCCCCTAAATCGAGGGTCACACCTGAGCGGTGATACCTGTCACATGATGCCGGATTCCGTGACACGGAGTGCCGTGGACGGATCGTTCGTGCGGGACCTCACTGGGCTGGGGTCGGCCCAGTGAGGTCCCTTGTACGACCCCTTAGGGGTGCGGGGCGGATGATTCCCACCCCAATGAGAATCTTTCCGCCTATACCGTGGGATTCACCCCGGACAAACCGATGGCTTTCGACCGTCCGGGGTCACTGCCTCACGGAGTCGGTTGCTCCCGGCGCCGGACGGCCCGTCGCGGTTCCCACCGCGCGGCCGGTCCGTGTGCAGACATTGCGTGCGGCCCGTGCGCTCTGGGCGCAGGCCACCTGCCGGGAGGGGGGCTGTCTAACCTGGGAAAACCGGAATGTCCCGGTACCTGTCCCGAGTCTCGGCCGCGTCCACACGCGCGGCGACACCGGGCACGAATCGCACGGGCACGGGGTTCTCCGAGGTCACGGCGTGCGCGTCACAGTGCCGCGAGGTGCCGTTGTCCACGGCCGACTGGTTGCGCAGCGCGCCGTCGAGGTCGCCGTTCGGCGCCTGGTGCGTGGGCGCGGGCCCGGACCTCGCGCGATGCGCGTCGGGGTGGTGCGGTACGGCAACCGCGACATCGGCGACGAGATGCGGTCCGTACGAGGCATGGGAGGCGTCGACGGTCACGTCGGCGGGAGCCGGAGCCGAGTCGGCCTTAGGAGTCGGGGCTGGCGCCGTATGCGCTGCGGGCATCGTGTGCGCCGGAGACGTCTGCACGGGAAGCCCCGGCTGACTCGGTTGAGTCGGTTGGACCGGCTGGGTCGGCGCGCTGGGGAGTGAGGGCAACGTCGTGGGTGCCTTGGTCAGCACCTCGGTCACCGTCTTCTCCACCACGTCGCTCACGGGCCGCACGACCCGCTCCACGGTGTCCGAGACCGGAGCCAGCACCGGAGCGAGAACGGGGACCTGCGCCGGGGCCCGCACCGGGACCTGCACCGGGACGGGGAGGGACTTCACCACCGAAGCCACCACCGGTATCCCCGGCTGCTGCCCCGGAACCCCCTCCGCCGCCTGCGCCTGCCCTCCGCACAGGAGGCCTAGCGCGAACAACCCGCCCACCAGCAGCGCCAGTTGCAGCGCACGCCGCCCAACCGCCGTGCGCGTCACGCGCAGAGCGGCAGCGGGCAGGGGGGTCGGCCAGTTCATGAGGCGTCGATACTTGCACGAGCCGCCCTCGGACGCGCAACCCCCCTGTCCCCCAAGCCCGTTCGTCACACGGTGTCCGGTATCGGCAGCGGCCGCTTCTCGATCGCCGCGGCCATCACCTCCGGGAACAGGTCGGGGGTGCACGCGAACGCCGGCGCCCCCAACGCACCGAGCGCGGCGGCGTGTTCACGGTCGTAGGCGGGCGCGCCCTCGTCGGACAGCGCGAGCAGGGTCACGAACTGCACCCCCGACGCCTTCATCGCCGCGACCCGCTTGAGCATCTCGTTGCGGATCCCCCCTTCGTAGAGGTCGCTGATCAGCACGACCACCGTCTCCGCGGGCCGGGTGATCTGCGACTGGCAGTACGCGAGCGCCCTGTTGATGTCCGTACCGCCACCGAGCTGTGTCCCGAACAGCACGTCCACCGGGTCGTCGAGCTGGTCGGTGAGGTCGACGACCGCCGTGTCGAAGACGACGAGCCGGGTGTTGATCGACCGCATGGACGCCAGCACCGCCCCGAACACGGAGGCGTAGACGACGGACGCCGCCATCGACCCGGACTGGTCGATGCAGAGGATCACTTCCTTCTTCACGGACTGGGACGCGCGCCCGTATCCGATCAGCCGCTCGGGCACGACCGTCCGGTACTCCGGCAGGTAGTTCTTGAGGTTGGCCGCGATCGTGCGGTTCCAGTCGATGTCCTGGTGGCGCGGCCGGTTGATACGGGCGCTGCGGTCCAGGGCGCCCGTGAGGGTGGCCCGGGTGCGGGTGGCCAGCCGCTTCTCCAGGTCCTGGACGACCTTGCGCACCACCGCCCGCGCCGTCTCCTTCGTGGTCTCCGGCATCGCCTTGTTGAGGGAGAGCAGCGTGCCGACGAGGTGCACGTCGGCCTCCACCGCCTCGAGCATCTCCGGTTCGAGGAGCAGCGTGGACAGCCCGAGCCGGTCGATGGCGTCGCGCTGCATGACCTGGACGACGGAGGACGGGAAGTACGTCCGGATGTCCCCGAGCCAGCGCGCGACGGACGGCGCCGACGCCCCGAGCCCCGCCGAACGGTCCTTCCCCGGCCGCCCCTTGTCCCCTCTGCCGTACAGCGCGGCGAGCGCCCCGTCCATCGCGACGTCCTGCCCGGACAGCTCGCACCCGGTGCCGTCGGCCGTATCGCCCCCGAGCACCAGCCGCCAGCGCCGCAACCTCTCCTGGCCCGGGTCCGCGACCCCGCTGACACCGACCGCCTCGGTCGTCATCCGCGCACCCCCTTGCTCAGCCCTTCCCACAGCGGTACGACCCGCACGGACGTCGCCGGGCGGTCCTCGGCCCGTCGCCCGGCACCCGCCGCTTGAGCCTTCTCCCCGGGCCTCGTACCCTGCCTGCCGCCACTCGTCGTCATCCCGCCACCCCCGCAAGCTCGTTGTCGGTGTTCCCCGCCATCTCGTCCAGCCCCAGCAGCAGCCGCAGTACCGGCACCACCGCGTCCGCGCGCCCGGCGTCCAGCTCCGCGCCGAACCCTGGTACCCCGGCAGCCGTCGCCGTCACCCCCATCCCCTTCCCCGGCCCGCGCCGCACCAACTCCCCGAGCGTCCGGCGCACCCCCGGTTCGTACGACGAGAACGTGCGCCGCAGCAGCGGCAGCACATCGGTGAACGCCTCCGCCGGCACCCCGGTCAGCCACGCGTCCACCAGCCCGAGCAGGCGCTCGTCGTGTACGAGGAGCAGCCCGCCCCCGCCGCCGACGAAGCCCTCGATCCACGCGGCCGCGTCCGCCGGCGGCGTCCCGGGCGAAAGCACCAGCCCCATCAGCCGCGCCGCCTCGTCCGCCTCCAACTCCCCCTCGTCCAGCAGAAGTCGCACAGCTCGCCCACGGATGACCCCCGGCACTGTGTCCCGCATGGCGAGCGTCCGCAGCACGGCACGCCAGCGGTCACGCAGGTACCGGTGACCGGCAGCGTCGCCGTGCCCGGATCCGGGGACGTCGTCCAGCAGGGCCACCGCCCCGTGCACCGCGTCCACATGCCGCCGCATCTCCTCGGCGGCGTCCGTGTCCAGGGCTGCGCAGGCCGGGGGCAGGCCGACGAAGACCCGCTCGGCGAGGCCCGCGGCGACCTCTGTCAGCGCCTGGGTGTCGGTGCCGCGTACATCGCCGTAGCGCAGGGAACGGACCAGGGCGGGCAGGGCCTGGGCGAGGTGGCCGACGTCCGCGTCGAGGGCCGCGCGGTCGGCGAGGACCTTCATCACCACCGGGAGCGCGTCGGGCAGTTCGGCCAGCAGGCAGTGCTCGGCGAGTGCGGTGACGTCGGCGAGGCTCTGCGCCCCGACGGCGTCCGCCTCCGCCTTGGCGGTCGACGCGGCGAGCACGGTGGTGCCCCACACGCCCGCCTCGGCGACCCGCACCGCCAACTCCGGTTCCCAGCGCAGCCGCCACGTCTCCCGGAACGTACCCGTGCTCCCCCGCGAGGCGACCGGCTCGCCCCACTCGATACGCAGCAGCCGCAGCCGGTGCAGCAGCCTGCTCCGCCCGGCGTCGGTCTCCTTGCGCAGGTCGAGCTCCAACTCCCGCTCCAGCGCCTCCGGTTTGAGCCGCAGCCTGCGCTGCGACCGGTCCAGGTCGCGCTGCAACGGCACGGCGGGCGCGCCCGGCGGCACCTCGCCCAGCACATCCCCGACGACGAGGCGGTCGTGCACCAGCGACAGCGGGACGTCCGAGCCCTCGCACAGCACCGCCCGCACCGCGTCGGTGGTCTCACCGAGCCCCGGCAGGGGACGGCCGCGCATCACCGCGAGGGTCTCCGCCAGCCGTACGGCCTCGATGACATGGGCCGAGGAGACGATCCGGTCCTCCTCCCGCAGCAGCCCCGCCACCTTGGTCATCCACCGCTCGATCGGCCGGTCCCGCGCGCTGAAGAGATGGCCGTACCAGCCCGGCGAGTCGATGCCCGCGCCGTACCCGCTGGCCCGCGACAGCCGACGGTGAGTCCACGGCACCCAGGTCAGATCGGCCTTGACCTTGGGCAGCCCCTTCAGCAGTGCGCGGTCCGCCGCGACGGCCGTCCGCTGTCGCAGCGCGGGCACATGCCAGGCCCCGCAGACCACGGCCACGCCGTCCTCGAACTCCCGCTGCGCCGCCCGCACTTGGAGCCGCATGTACGCCTCGCGCACGAGGTCCCGGTCGTGCCCGCCGACCCCGTACGTCTCGCGCAGCGCCCCCATGGCCTCCTCCAGCGCGGTGAACGGCGCGAACGCGTCCCGCTCCCCCACCCCCCGGTGCTCGACGACGTCCTCCCACCAGCGCTCGGGATCGTCGTACCCGGCGGTCTCGGCGAGCACGGCGAGGGGATCGACACGGACGTCGGCTGCGGACTCGGCGGTCGGCTCCGACTCCTCCGCCTCCCCCGTGGGCTCGTCCTCCGCGCCCTTCCCCCACGCCAGGGTGTGGATGGCCGGGAGGTCGATGAAGCGGGCCGGGACCTCGTGCTCCAGGGCCCAGCGGATCGCGACCCATTCCGGTGAGAACTCGGCCAGCGGCCAGAAGGCCGAGCGGCCCGGTTCGTCCACGGCGTGGGCGAGGAGGGCGACGGGCGGCCGCATGTCCTCGTCGGCGGCCAGCGGGATCAGTGCGTCGGCCTCGGGCGGCCCCTCGATCAGCACGACCCGCGGCCGGGCCGCCGTCAGCGCCGCCCGCACGGCCCGCGCCGAACCGGGGCCGTGGTGCCGCACCCCGAGCAACAGCGGCTCAGCTCCGCTCACTTCGTCCCCCTCCCCTTCGGATCCAGCTCCATGTGGTGTCGTCGTCGACCGGTCCGCCGAATCGACCGGGGCCCCCTGCCCCGCTCACGCGCTCACCTCGCGGCAGGCCCGGTAGAAGTCCTTCCAGCCGTCGCGCTCCCGGACGACCGCCTCCAGGTACTCCTGCCAGATGACCCGGTCGGCGGCCGGATCGCGGACGACGGCGCCGAGGATGCCCGCGGCGACATCGCCCGGCCGCAGCAGTCCGTCGCCGAAGTGGGCGGCCAGGGCAAGGCCGTTGGTGACGACGGAGATCGCCTCGGCCGTCGACAGCGTGCCGCTGGGCGACTTCAGCTTTGTCCGGCCGTCCGCCGTGATGCCGTCGCGCAGCTCGCGGAAGACGGTCACCACCCGGCGGATCTCGTCGACGCCCTCGGGCACCGACGGCAGGTCGAGGGAGCGGCCGATCTGGTCGACGCGGCGCGCGACGATCTCGACCTCGGCGTCCGCGCTCTCCGGCAGCGGCAGCACCACCGTGTTGAAACGGCGGCGCAGGGCGCTGGAGAGGTCGTTGACCCCGCGGTCGCGGTCGTTGGCCGTGGCGATCAGGTTGAAGCCGCGGACCGCCTGCACCTCCTGCCCCAACTCCGGTATGGGCAGCGTCTTCTCGGAGAGGATCGTGATCAGCGAGTCCTGTACGTCGGCCGGGATGCGGGTCAGCTCCTCGACGCGCGCGGTCATCCCCTCGGCCATGGCCCGCATGACGGGGCTGGGCACGAGGGCGTCGCGGCTCGGGCCGTTGGCGAGCAACTGCGCGTAGTTCCAGCCGTAGCGGATCGCCTCCTCCGGGGTGCCGGCGGTGCCCTGCACGAGCAGTGTCGAGTCGCCGCTGACCGCTGCCGCGAGTTGCTCGGACACCCAGGTCTTGGCGGTGCCGGGCACCCCGAGCAGCAGCAGTGCGCGGTCGGTGGCGAGGGTGGTGACGGCGACCTCGACGATGCGGCGCGGGCCGACGTACTTGGGTGTGATCACCGTGCCGTCCGGCAGCGTGCCGCCGAGCAGATAGGTGGCGACCGCCCACGGCGACATCTTCCAGCGGACCGGGCGCGGCCGGTCGTCCTGCGCGGCCAGCGCGGCGAGTTCGGCCGCGAAGGCGTCCTCGGCGTGCGGGCGCAGCGCCTCGTTCGGCGCGCTCTCGTGCTCGCGCTCGGGCGTGGTTTCTACGGACACAGTCATGGCTGAGGCCCCCTCCAGCTCGGCCGGTTCGGATCTGGTGTCCACCGTGCACCACGCCACTGACAATCCGTTCTGACCTGCGGAAACGTCTGCGGGAGGCCGCCCGTCGGACTGCTCGCGGACCGATTGTCAGTGCCGGGATCTACCTTCGATGTCATGACTCAGCAGGGGGTGCGCTGGACGGCTGACCAGGTGCTGGCACTGGCGCCTGACGCAGCGTCACGCAAAGCGGGAAGCAAGCTCGGGGCGGCGGGGCCGTGGTCCGAGGCGGGCAGTTCTGACGAGGGGACGATGTGGGGGCTGTGCAAGGGCAGCGGCAGCAAGCCGTATCAGACGGTCATCGACATCGCGGACGCCGCGGGGCCGGCGTACAAGTGCAGTTGTCCGAGCCGCAAGTTCCCGTGCAAACACGCGCTGGGACTGCTGCTGTTGTGGGCGGGCGAGGACGGTGCGGTGCCGCCGGGGCAGGCGCCGGGCTGGGCCGAGGAGTGGCTGGCGGGACGGCGCAAGCGGTCGGAGGAGAAACGGGCGGCGGGCGCGTCCGGTTCCCCGTCCGCCGCTGATCCGGAGGCGGCGCGGCGCAGGGCGGAGCGCCGGGCCGAGCGGATCACCGCGGGCGCTGCGGAGTTGGAGCAGCGGCTGACGGACCTGCTGCGCACCGGCCTGGCCTCGGCGGAGCAGTCGGGGTACGCGCTGTGGGAGGAGACCGCGGCCCGTATGGTCGACGCGCAGGCTCCCGGACTGGCCGCGCGGGCAAGGGAGTTGGGGGCGATCCCGGCATCGGGTCCCGGCTGGCCGGTCCGGCTGCTGGAGGAGTGCGCCCTGCTCCACCTCCTCGACCAGGCCTGGCTGCGCCGCGAGCGCCTGCCCGACGAGCTGGCGGCGACGGTCCGTTCCCGCGTCGGCCTCTCCGGCTCGGCGGACGGCCCGCCCCTGCGCGACCACTGGCTGGTCCTGGCCCAGTACGACACGGCGGACGCGAAACTGACGACACGAAGAATATGGCTGTACGGCACGGAGTCGGGCCGCACAAGCCTGCTCCTCTCCTACGGCGCGGCGGGCCGCGCCCCCGAGTTGGCGCTGCCCGTCGGGCTGGCCCTGGGGGCGGAGGTGTCCGCGTTCCCGGGCGCCGGGCAGCTCCGGGCTGCCCTGGGCGAGCAGTTCGCGCCGCCCTCTCCCACGACGGTACGGCCGCAGGGGGTGACGACGGCGCGGGCCGCCGCCCACTACGGGGAGGCGCTGCGACACGACCCGTGGCTGGACGCGGTCCCTGTGACGCTGGACCAGGTCGTACCGACCCCGGACGGCGATTCCTGGCAACTGGCGGACGCCGACACGGACTCGGCGCTTCCGCTCACCCCGGCCGCCTGCTCCCGTCCCGGCCTGTGGCGACTGGTCGCCCTCTCCGGAGGCGCCCCGGTCAAGGTCTTCGGCGAGCTGGGCCACCGGGGTTTCACCCCGCTGACGGCCTGGCCGGAGGGGACCGGAGAGCCGGTGTCCCTGTGCTGAGCGCACCCACGAACTCGACGGAAAGGCACCGCATGAACAGCACCTCCGCCGCGGGCGACTGGGAAGAGCTCGTCACCACGGCACTGCTCGGCACGGACCGCCGTACACCTCCGGGGCACGCCCAAGGCCAGGACGCACCCGTGGCGCTGCTGGACGCGGCGGCCGTGGAGACCGTACGGCGGCGGGCGGGGCTGTGTCCGGCGCGGGCGGCGGAGCGCCCGGAGCCGGCCTCGCCCGACGCGCGTCCGGCGCTGCCCGCGGCGGCGGCCCGCAGGCTGGCGATGCTTCTGGCCGACCGTCCCGGTGCGGGCGGCGGGGGCCGTAGGGGCACCTCACCGGATCTCATGGAACTGCTGCCCCAGTGGCTCGCGGCGGCCAACGCACGCGGTTTCGCCGCGCCCGTCCAGGCCTTGCCCGCACTGCTGGACGCGGCCCGGGGGCGTACGGATCTGCGGCCGGCGGCGCTGGAGTTCGCGGGCCCGCGCGCGCTGTGGCTGGCCCGGCTGAACCCGGACTGGCGGTTCGCCCTGCGCGCGACACCGGGCGGCGGCGCGGCCCTGCCGGACCTCGACGACTCGGACGGCGTCCAACAACTGTGGCAGGAGGGTCTGTTCGCCGAGCGGGTCGCCCTGCTCGCGGCGATACGCGCGCAACGACCCTCTGCCGCACGCGAGTTGCTCGTTACGACCTGGACGACGGAGCGCGCGGAGGACCGGCTGATGTTCCTCGACTCGCTGCGGACGGGCCTCACGGCCGAGGACGAGCCGTTCCTTGAGCAGGCGTTGGCCGACCGGAGCCGCAACGTACGGGCCACGGCGGCGGAGTTGCTGTCGGCGCTCCCGGACTCGGCGCTCGCCGCGCGGATGGCGGTCCGGGCGTCGGCCTGCGTGGCCGTCGACCGCACAAGCGCGGAACCGGGCCTGGTAGTCGAGGCACCGCACGAGTGCGACCCGGGCATGGAGCGGGACGGTGTGGTCGCCAAGGCTCCGACGGGACGGGGTGAACGCTCTTGGTGGCTCGGCCAGTTGGTGGAGGCGACACCGCTCGGGACCTGGGAGCGGCGGCTCGGCGGGCGTACGCCCAGGGAGATCGTGGCGCTCCCGGTGGCGGACGACTGGCGGAGCGAACTGCACGCCGCGTGGTGCCGGGCTGCGGTGCGGCAGCGGAACGCCGCGTGGTCCCGGGCGCTGCTCGGCACCCCGTCGGCACCCGAGGCGGGCGGACCGGGAGCGGTCTCCTTGGCCGAACGCGCCAAGCTGCTGGGCACGTTGGGCGGGGACGAACGGGCCGAGTGGGTGGCCGGGTTCATCGCGGCACAAGGGCTGTCCGAGGCGTTCCAACTGCTCGGGGTCTGCGCGGTGCCGTGGGCCGCGCCGCTGGGGCGGGCTGTGGTGGACGCGCTCAACATCGCGCGGGACGCGGGGAGTTATCCATGGAGCTTCAGTGGGGTGATGGGGCTGGCCGAGCGGTGTCTCGACCCGGCGGAGGCGAGTCGGCTCGACGGGTTGCTGGCGGTGCCGGACGAGTCGGAGGACGCGGCGCCGGGGGCGGGGGGTTATTGGGCGGAGGCGTTCCAGCGGCTGGTGACGACGTTGCGGCTGCGGGCCGCTATGGCGGAGGAGTTGGGGGCGGCGTAGAAAACAGGTGTCCAGCGCGCCCCCCGTCTCCCGGGAGTCCTACGCCCCGGCCGGCTGTCGCGCGTTCTCCCTCACCCAGTCCACGATCGACTGGGTGGTCGCCCCGGGGGTGAAGATCTCCGCGACGCCCTTCTCTTTGAGGGGGGCGATGTCCGCCTCGGGGATGATCCCGCCGCCGAAGACCAGGATGTCCTCCGCCTCGCGCTCCCTGAGCAGCGCGATGACGGCGGCGAAGAGAGTGTTGTGGGCGCCGGAGAGGATGGAGAGGCCGATCGCGTCGGCGTCCTCCTGGATCGCGGTGTCGACGATCTGCTCGGGGGTCTGGTGGAGGCCGGTGTAGATGACCTCCATACCGGCGTCGCGCAGCGCCCGCGCGATCACCTTGGCTCCACGATCGTGTCCGTCGAGCCCCGGCTTGGCCACCACCACGCGGATCGGACCCGCTGCCACACCCATCACTGCCTCCAAGTGAACGAACGTTATCTCCAGCATCCCGCACCCGGCAGTTTCGCGGTGGACACCGAGGGGGAAATCACACGAAGGGACACGTTCACCGCGCAGCGTTCCAGCGGGAACAAGCGCAACGGGAGCCGCAACGGGGTCGCGGGAACCTTCGCGGTGGCCTCCCACGAGGGCACACGGGGGACGGAGCTGTCGTTCCGTGTGCCGACAGGAGGCCGCCCATGAAGGTCACCAGGGCGGTACTGCCCTTTCTCCCCCTCTGCCAGCGCCTCCTGCCCAGCAGGCTGGCCGGCCTCTCCATGACCCTCCTGAAAGCGACCACCCTGGAGTTCGTGATCCTCGCGGGCCACCTTCTCCTCTATCCGTCCGGCATGGCCCAGGAACGCCGGGCGCCGCTTCCTCCGGCCCCCTCCCCGGCGGACGCGACGCCGCTGCCGACCGAGGCGAAACCCCCGGTGGTGCTGTTGCACGGGTTCATCGACAACCGCTCGGTGTTCGTGCTGCTCCGCCGTTCCCTGGCCGAGCACGGCCGCCGACAGGTTGAATCGCTCAACTACTCGCCGCTGACCTGCGACATCCGCACGGCGGCGGAGCTGCTGGGCCGGCACATCGAGGAGATCTGCGAGCGCACGGGCAGCAGGGAGGTGGACATCGTCGGGCACAGCCTCGGCGGGCTGATCGCGCGGTACTACGTGCAGCGGCTCGGCGGTGACCTGCGGGTTCGCACCCTTGTGACGCTCGGTACCCCGCACTCCGGCACCGCCGTCGCACCGTTGGCCAACGCCCACCCGATCGTCCGCCAGATGCGGCCCGGCTCGCCGGTGATCGAGGAGCTGACCCGCCCCGCCCCCGGCTGCCGCACGCGCTTCGTCAGCTTCTGGAGCGACCTCGACCACCTGATGGACCCGCTGGAGACGGCCTGCATCGCCCACCCCGACCTGATCACCCAGAACGTCCAGGTCAGCGGCATCGGCCACCTCGCCCTCCCCATCCACCCCACCATCGCGACCGGCATACGCCAGGCCCTCGACACCCCGCGGGCGGAGGCCCCGGCGACTACCCGCACAGGCGGCCTGACGGTGGCCTGAGCAGCGCTACTGATAGCAAGGATCCCCGCACAGAACAGTGACAGTGCCGACCTCGGCGGGCGAGACGGCCACCACACCCTGCGCACGGCTGGTCTCCCACGGCATGGGGGCGGCCGATGCCGCCGGGCCCACGACGCCGACAGTCACCACGGCCAGCGCCACGACGATCCCCACACGCTTCAACGCCCTCATCACGCTCTCCCCACGTCCTCTACGCCGGATGTCGTCGACCGCCAGTCAACGCACCCGACCGCCGACGCGGGAAGCATTTCCACGCCCTTCGAAGCGTGCGCACAAGGCGTTGACAACCGCCGAACAGCCTCGGACCTCGAACGCCATTCGAACGCCAGGCCAAACCCATGCCCGCCGTCCCCCGAAACACGGCCGAATGACCGTTTCCGGCAGACGCGAAACCTGGCGAAGATTGTCGCGCCCGCATACCGCCGGGTACAGTCGCCGCACTGCTCTGGCAGCCCCTGTTGTCGGCGAAAGAGAAGTTGGTGAACGACCCTCACCCGTCGGGAATCATGACTACCCCGGCCCCGGCTTCCGATGCCGCCTCGGCGCAATTCGCGTCCTACGGCGGGCAGGACGCCCACTACGGTGACTTCACCACGTACGGCGACCACACCGCCACGGGTTTTCATCCGGGCGCGGACGGCGGTCACGCCACCGCGAGCTTCGCCACCGACCCCCTCTTCGGCGACATGCCGGGCCACGGCCACGACGCCGGCCCGCACACCACCGGCGCATACGACTCCTCGGCCTGGTCCACGGGTGCTCAACACACCCTGAACTACGACCCGTACGCGGCCCAGCACCACGCCGCCTATGACACGGGCGCCTACGAGACCAACGCCTGGTCGGCCGACTACCAGCAGCTCTCGCACATCCCGCCGCAGAGCGCCGGCCCCGACACCAGCGGACAGTGGGACGCGAACGCCTGGCTCCAGCCGGACCCCGCGGCCCGTCCCGCGGCCCCCGCCGACCAGACCCAGCAGTGGGAATGGGGCACGCAGGCCTTCGACACGGGCGCGTACGACGCCACGCAGTGGAACGCCGACGGCACCGCCGCCGACGCGACCACCACCTTCGAACAGGCCTCGCACGAAGAGACGTACCGCGAGACCTACGACGAGACGTACGACGAAGTCGCCCCGGAAAACGGCGAGTTGACGGCCACCGGTGAGCCGGCCGCGCTCGACGAGGCCGAGCCGGCAGCGGACGGGTCCCGGCCCCACCCCGAACTCCTCGAAGACCAGGAGGAGTTCACCCCGGCCCCGGCCGCCGCCTCGCGCGCCGCGTCCCGCAACGGGAGCCGCTCCCGGCGCCGTACACCCCCGAAGCGCTCCGCGCTGCTGACCATCGCCGTACCGTCCGCGTGTGTGATGGGTGTCGCCGGGATCGCCGCCGCGTCCGTCGGCACGCTGACCGGTGGCGGCAGCGACACCACGGCCTCCGCCTCCGACGCGACCACCGTGAAGCCGGCCACCGCGAACAACAAGCTGGACGCCCAGATCAAGAGCCTCTCGGCGGGTGCCGACGACTTCGCCGACCGGGCCAGCCGTACGCAGGAACGTATCGACCTCAAGGCCCAGCAGGAAGCCGACAAGAAGAAGGCGGCGGCGGAGGCGGCCCGCAAGGAACGGCTGCGCCCCAAGTACGTGCTCCCGGTCACCCAGAAAGGCCTGAGCGCCTACTTCGGCCAGGCCGGCGTCAACTGGATGTCCGTGCACACCGGCATCGACTTCCCCGTCTCGTACGGCACGACGGTGATGGCCGCGACGGACGGCGTCGTCAGCACCAAGTGGAACAGCGCCTACGGCAACATGCTGATCCTGACCGCGAAAGACGGCACGCAGACCTGGTACTGCCACCTCTCCAGCTACCGGGTCGCTTCCGGTACGACGGTGAAGGCCGGCGACCCCATCGCGTACTCCGGGAACTCCGGGAACTCCACCGGCCCACACCTGCACTTCGAGGTGCGCCCCGCGGGCGGCGCGGCGGTCGACCCGCTCCCGTGGCTCCGCAGCCACGGGCTCGACCCGACGTAACTCGCCCTCCCCCTACAGCTTTTCCACCGGCGCGTACCGCAGCAGCAGCCGCTTCGGCTTCGGCTCCCCGAAGTCGACGGTCGCCTCCGCGTTCGCGCCCGTGCCCTTCACCCCGACCACCGTGCCGAGGCCGAACTGGTCGTGGGTGACCCGGTCGCCGACGGCCAGCGCGACGACCGGCTTCTCCGAGGTCCTGCGGGTGGCGAAGCCCGAGGCGCCCGACGCCGAGGAACGCGAACGGGACGAGGACAGCGAGGCCGCGATACCCGAGGCCGGGCCCGTGGACGGCGGGGCGGCCATGGCGCCGGTCCGCTTCCACTCCACATGCGCGGCCGGGATCTCCTCCAGGAAACGGGAGGGCGGGTTGTACGACGGCTGCCCCCAGGCACTGCGCAGCGAGGAGCGGGTGAGGTACAGGCGTTCCCGCGCGCGCGTGATGCCCACGTACGCGAGGCGGCGCTCCTCCTCCAGCTCCTTGGTCTGGCCGAGGGCGCGCATGTGCGGGAAGACGCCGTCCTCCATGCCGGTGAGGAAGACGACCGGGAACTCAAGTCCCTTGGCGGTGTGGAGAGTCATCAGGGTGATGACTCCGGAGCCGTCCTCGTCCTCGTCCGGGATCTGGTCCGAGTCGGCGACCAGCGCCACCCGCTCCAGGAAGGCGGCGAGCCCCACGGGCGTCTCGCTCTCGCCGTCCCCTTCGCTGTTCTCCTGCTCAAACTCCAGGGCTACGGCGGCGAGTTCCTGGAGGTTCTCGATGCGGGTCTCGTCCTGGGGGTCGGTGGAGGCCTGCAACTCGGCGAGATAGCCGGTGCGTTCGAGGATGGCCTCCAGGACCGTCGCCGGGCCGGCGCCGGACTCGACGATCGTCCGGAGGTCCTCCATCAGCGTGTTGAACTTCTTGACCGCGTTCGTCGACCGCGCGGCCATGCCGTACGCCTCGTCGACGCGCTTCAACGCCTGCGGGAAGCTGATCTTCTCGCGCTGCGAGAGGGCGTCGATCATCGCCTCGGCGCGCTCGCCGATGCCGCGCTTGGGCACGTTCAGGATGCGGCGCAGCGGGACCGCGTCCTCCGGGTTGGCCAGCACACGGAGGTAGGCCAGGACGTCCCGGACCTCCTTGCGCTCGTAGAAGCGGACGCCGCCGACGACCTTGTAGGGCAGGCCGACGCGGATGAAGATCTCCTCGAAGACACGGGACTGGGCGTTCGTCCGGTAGAAGACGGCGACGTCCGAGGCCTTCGCCTCGCCCGCGTCGGTGAGACGGTCTATCTCCTCGGCGACGAACTGCGCCTCGTCGTGCTCGGTGTCCGCGACATAGCCGGTGATCTGCGCGCCCGCGCCCGCGTTGGTCCACAGGTTCTTGGGGCGGCGGGACTCATTGCGCTCGATGACCGCGTTGGCGGCGGAGAGGATCGTCTGCGTGGAGCGGTAGTTCTGCTCCAGGAGGATCGTCGTCGCGTTCGGGTAGTCCTCCTCGAACTGGAGGATGTTGCGGATCGTCGCGCCCCGGAAGGCGTAGATCGACTGGTCCGCGTCACCCACGACGCACAGCTCGGCGGGGGGCAGGTCGTGCTCGGCGGGCGGTACGTCCTCGTCGTGCGCGCCCGTCCCGACCAGTTCGCGCACCAGGGCGTACTGCGCGTGGTTGGTGTCCTGGTACTCGTCGACCATGACGTGCCGGAAGCGGCGGCGGTAGTGCTCGGCGACGTCCGGGAAGGCGCGCAGCAGGTTGACCGTCGTCATGATCAGGTCGTCGAAGTCGAGGGCGTTGGCCTCGCGCAGCCGCGACTGGTACATCGCGTAGGCCTGGGCGACGGTCTTCTCGAAACCGTCGGTGGCCTGGGCGGCGAAGTCCTCCTCGTCGATCAGCTCGTTCTTCAGGTTCGAGATCTTGGCGCTGAAGGACTTCGGGGGGAAGCGCTTCGGGTCGAGGTCCAGGTCGCGGCAGACCAGGGCCATCAGCCGCTTGGAGTCGGCGGCGTCGTAGATCGAGAACGAGGACGTGAAGCCGAGCTTCTTCGACTCGCGGCGCAGGATGCGCACACACGCGCTGTGGAAGGTCATCACCCACATCGCGTTGGCACGCGGGCCGACGAGGTGCTCGACGCGCTCCTTCATCTCGCCCGCGGCCTTGTTGGTGAAGGTGATCGCGAGGATCTGGCCCGGGTGCACATTCCGCTCGCCGAGCAGATGGGCGATGCGGTGGGTGAGCACACGGGTCTTGCCGGAGCCGGCGCCGGCCACGATGAGCAGCGGGCTGCCGGAGTGGACGACGGCCGCGCGCTGATTCTCGTTCAGCCCGTCCAGGAGTGCGGCCGGGTCGGCCACCGGGCGGGGGGCGCCGTCCCGGTAGTAGGCGTCCCTGCTCGCGGGCGCGCCGAACTGCCCGGCGAACAGGTCGTCCGGGGCCTGCTCCGGTCCGTACTCGTCGTCGGGCGGCGGCGGGGGCTCTTCCTCGTGGGCCGGAGGGGCCTTGAGATCCGCCAGGAAGCTGTCGTCAAAGAGGCTGCTCATCGCTCTCCGAGTTTAGGGCGCCCCACTGACAACCGACCGCCACCCCGAGAACTCGGCACATTTCACGGTCCAGAACCGTCCCGTCACGATCAGCGACGATCACTCCCGTTCATGGCCAAGGTCACGAAAATGTATCGGGCATATCGAACATCAACCTTCACACGGGCCACACGAGTTGGTTAGCGTTCGATCAAGTCGCAGGCCCGCAGGGCAACTTTGGAAGGGGTCGGCTCCTTTGGCGTCGTCGCACCGCAAGCCGCGTTCCGCGGGCTCGCGCATCGCAGGCATACGGACCCCCGCCATCGCCACGGCCGCGCTCACCTCGGTGGCCCTCCTCTCCCAGACCGCGAACGCGGCCCCGGCCGCCGACGACGGCAAGCCGAGCGTCGAAGAGGTCGAGAAGAAGGTCGACGACCTCTACCGCCAGGCGGAGTCGGCGACCGACAAGTACAACGCGGCCAAGGAGAAGACGACCAAGCAGCGCAAACGCGTCGACACCCTCCTGGACGACGTGGCCCAGCGCACGCAGAAGCTCAACTCCGCGCGGGAACAACTGGGTTCGTTCGCCGCCGCGCAGTACCGCACCGGGGCCTCCGCTCCCGACACCGCGACCTTCCTGCTCGCGGACAGCCCGCAGGACTACTTCGACCAGACCCAGTTGATGAGCCGGCTGACCAGCCGCCAGAAGGACGCGGTCGACGCGTACGTCACCGAGCAGTCGGCGACGATGAAGAAGCGCCAGGAGGCGTCCGAGAGCCTCCGGACCCTGGGCGACACACAGAGCGACCTGAAGACCGCCAAGGCCACCGTCCAGAAGAAACTCTCCACCGCGCGGGAACTGCTCTCGCAGCTCACCGCACAGGAGAAGGCGCGCCTCGCGGCGATCGAGAAGAAGAAGCAGCAGGAGGCCGCGGCCGAGGCGGCGGCCCTGGCGAAACGGCAGGCGGAGGCGGCGAAGGACACCTCTTCCTCTTCCGGCTCCTCGACGTCGTCATCCTCATCCTCGTCCTCCACCGACGCCTCGTACGCCACCAAGGCCGCCAAGGCCCTCGCCTTCGCCCGCGCCCAGGTCGGCAAGCCGTACGTCTGGGGTGCCACGGGACCCGGGTCCTACGACTGCTCGGGCCTCACCCAGGCCGCCTGGAAGGCCGCCGGAGTCACCCTCCCGCGCGTGACCACCGACCAGGTGAACGCCGGCACGACGGTCTCCCTGGCCGACGCACAACCCGGTGACCTGGTCTTCTTCTACGACGACATCAGCCACGTCGGTATCTACATAGGCAACGGCATGATGATCCACGCCCCGAAGCCCGGCGCGTACGTCCGCGAGGAGTCGATCTACTACGGCGGCTCGTCGATCATCCACAGCGTGGTGCGGCCTGCCTGAGCGCAGCCCGCCGATGCAGGCGCGCGTGCAGGTGTTTTTGAGGTCCACGCGCGCGTGGCCCCCCGTCGCCATAGGGGTGGCTCCTTAGCATCGGACCATGTCCGGTACCTCCCGTTTCCGCGCCTGGTGGGCGCAGCGTCCGCCGGCGGCCGGGGCCGCCGTGATGGCGACCGGCATCGTGTCGGTGGGCCTCCATCTCCGCGGGTACGAGGTGCTGTCCCGTATCGCCTTCACGTTGGCCTGCGTCTGCTGGCTGGGACTGGCCGCGGACTTCGCCGTACGGCTGCTGTGGGACCGGCGGCGGTGGCTGACGGAGGCGGAGTCGCCCGGTGCGCTGACGGCCGTCGCGGCGACCGCCGTACTCGGGACCCGGTTCTCGCTGGCGGGCCGGCAGCCGGTCGCGGAGGCGCTGCTGGCGCTGGCCGCGGTGCTCTGGCCGGTGCTGCTGGTGCGAGTCGTAGGGAACTGGCAGGGGCGCATGCCCGGGACCGTGTTCCTTGGCTGTGTGGCCACGCAGTCGCTGGCCGTGCTGGCGGCCACGCTCGCCGCGGCCGAGTCGGTGGCGTGGCTCGCGCACACGGCGCTGGTGCTCTTCTGGTTCGGGCTGGTGCTCTACGGCTTCGCGCTGGCCCGTTTCGACATGCGGCAGGTGATCACGGGGGCCGGTGACCACTGGATCGCCGGGGGTGCGCTGGCCGTCTCGGCGCTGGCCGGTTCGAAGCTGATCGCCGCGGACAGCGCGCGGCTGTATCTGTGGAACTCCGACAACCGGGGCGTCCTGCGTGCCGTGACAGTGACGCTGCTGGTGCTCGACCTGGCCTGGTGCGTGGTCCTGGCGGCCGCCGAGGTCGCCCGGCCCAGACCACGTTACGACGTGCGCCGCTGGTCGACGGTGTTCCCGCTCGGGATGACGGCGGCGGCCACGCTGTCCGTGGGCAGCGCCGTGGACATCTCCTCGCTCAGGACGCCCGGTGAGGTGGTGCTGTGGATCGCGGTGGCGGTCTGGCTGGTGGTCGCCACGGGGACGGTCCGGTCCTACCTCGCAGCCCCGGCCGGGGTCACGTCCACAGGACCGCGATGAAGATGTTCACCATGGTGAGCCCGCCCACCAGCGCGAACTGATTCCTGTCGACGCTCTCCTCGTCCCGCTTCACATAGACGAGCCCGAGGATCACGACCAGCAGCGCGAGCTTGATGCCGATCTTGATGTTGTTGACGTGCTGATCGTCGGCCTGGTTGAGGCCGACCAGGATCGCACCGGTGACCAGCATGGTCAGCGCGCCGTGCAGCATGCCGGGCACGAAGCGGGCCGTGCCCTGGCCCATCGCCTTCATCTGGGTGAGGAAACCGCCGAGCAGCGCCGCGATGCCGATGATGTGCAGGCCGACGAAGAGATGGATGAGTACGTCCATGAGGCCGGAGCCTAGCCAGGGGCCCGGTCGCCGACCGACACCGCCCCTCCCCCACCCGTCTCCGGTCCTTGCATATATGCGGCCCATAGCAGCGTGCCGTCCCTTGCCGTGCCGGAACCCTCGCATCGGTCAGCGCGCCGCCCGAAGGGGGCGGCCCCGGACCGGGATCACAGTCAATTACCGGCACTTTTCGGTCACCTCGTGCCAGTTCCGTACATGCGTTACCGGGCCGTCATCATCAGGTTTAGCGTCCTCCACCAGGTGACCGGCTCCCCACCGCCGCCCGGACCAGGGGCGGCAGTCGGACATCACCGCCGAGAAGGTCCGGCGGCGGCCCGCTCCCCCTGTGCGGGCCGCCGCCGGACGCGCAACCGCCCGCTCCCCCGGCGGTCGTACGAAAGGACGTGCAGTCCACGTGGCAGCGCACCGCAAGCCCCGACAGCGCTCGCTCAGCGGCAACACGGCCCGGACCGCCGCCACGATCGCCCTCGCGGGCGCGGCGACGGCGACGGGCTTCGACGGGACCTCGCACGCCGAGCCGCAGCTCACACCGACGCAGGTCAAGGCCAAGGTGGACAAGCTGTACCAGGAGGCGGAGGTCGCGACCGAGAAGTACGACGGCGCGAAGGAGAAGGCGGACGCGGCCGAGAAGAAACTGAACACCCTGCGGGACGAGGCGGCGCGCAAGACGGAGAAGCTCAACTCGACCCGGGAAGCGCTGGGTTACGTCGCCGCCGCGCAGTACCGCAGCGGCGGGATCGACCCCGCGGTGCAGCTCATGCTCTCCGACGACCCCCAGCAGTACCTGGACGGCGCCGAGTTCGCCGACCGCGTCGGCCACCGGCAGACGGCGGCCGTCGCACTAGTACGGCAACAACTGCGCGAGATCGAGCAGTTGCGCGGCGCCGCACATATCGAGCTGACCTCTCTGAAGTCCCGGCAGGCGGCTCTCGGCAGGCACAAGAAGACGATCAACGGGAAGCTGGACCAGGCTCGGCGGCTGCTGTCCGGGCTGACCGCGCAGCAGCGGGCCCAGGTCGGGGACGGCACGGCCGGTGGCACCGGACGCGCGTCCCGGTCCTCGACGACCGCACGGGGGGCGCTGGACGCCCCCGGCTCCTCCGCCGCGTCGGCCGACGCCCCCAACTCCCGTGCCGCGGCGGCCGTTTCCTACGCCTACCAGAAGCTCGGCAGCCCCTACGTCTGGGGCGCCACGGGCCCCAACGCCTTCGACTGCTCGGGCCTCGTCCAGGCCGCCTACAACTCCGCCGGTATCTCGCTGCCCCGCACGACCTACGCCCAGATCAACGCCGGCCAACGGGTCTCCCGGTCCGAACTGCGCCCCGGCGACCTGGTGTTCTTCTACTCGGGCATCAGCCACGTCGGCATCTACGTCGGCGACGGCCAGATGATCCACGCCCCGAACCCGACCGCTCCCGTACGGCTGGCGCCGATCGACCAGATGCCGTTCGCCGGGGCGACGCGGGTGGTGTGAACTCCCTTGCGGGTCACACCAGTCGGCGGGCCGTCGCCCAGCGGGTCAACTCGTGCCGGTTCGACAACTGGAGCTTCCTCAGCACCGCCGAGACATGGGACTCGACCGTCTTCACCGAGATGAAGAGCTGCTTGGCGATCTCCTTGTAGGCATAGCCGCGCGCGATGAGGCGGAGCACCTCGCGCTCGCGCTGGGTGAGGCGGTCGAGGTCCTCGTCGACCGGCGGGGCGTCGGTCGACGCGAAGGCGTCCAGGACGAAGCCGGCCAGGCGCGGGGAGAAGACCGCGTCGCCCTCCTGGACACGGAAGACGGAGTTGACGAGATCCGTGCCGGTGATCGTCTTGGTGACATAGCCGCGCGCACCGCCCCGGATCACCCCGATCACGTCCTCCGCCGCGTCCGACACGGACAGGGCCAGGAAGCGGACGGGCTGCTCGGCGTCGCTCATCAACGCGGCGCAGCGGCGCAGGACTTCGACCCCGCCGCCGCCCGGCAGATGGACGTCGAGGAGGACCACCTCGGGGCGGGTCGCGGTGATGACCGTGACCGCCTGGTCGACGTCGGCGGCCTCACCGACCACCTCGACACCGGTCTGCTCGGTCCGGCCGATCTCGGCCTGCACCCCCGTACGGAACATGCGGTGGTCGTCGACGAGGACCACGCGCACGTGACGCCCGCCCGCGCCTTCGCCGGTCGGCTCCACAGGCTCGTTCGTCTCGGTCGTGTCGCTCATGACGTCTTCTCCGCCCTCTCCATCTCCAGCTCGACCTCGGTACCGCCGTCGGGCACCGCGCGCAGGCGTGCCGTGCCGCCGTGGCGCTCCATACGGCCGATGATCGATTCTCTGACGCCCATGCGGTCGGTGGGTATCGAGTCGAGGTCGAAGCCCGGTCCGCGGTCGCGGACGGACACGAAGACCTTCTTCCCCTCCACCTCGGCGTAGACCTGTACGGCGCCGCCCTCGCCACCGTACTTGGCCGCGTTCACCATCGCCTCGCGCGCGGCCTGCATCTGGGCGCCGATCCTGTCGTCGAGCGGGCAGTCGCCGACGACGACGACCTCGATGGGCACGCCGTGCTTGTCCTCGACCTCCGCCGCGCTGCGCCGCACCGCCTCGGCGAGGGTGTCGGGTTCGTCGGCCTCGTCCTTGCCGGTGCCCTCCGGTTTGTAGAGCCAGGCGCGCAGGTCGCGCTCCTGGGCGCGGGCGAGACGGCGCACCTCGCTCGGACTCTCCGCGTTGCGCTGGATCAGGGTCAGGGTGTGCAGCACCGAGTCGTGGACATGGGCGGCGACCTCGGCGCGCTCCTGGGCGCGGATGCGCATCAGGCGCTCCTCGGAGAGGTCCTGGGTCATCCGCACGAGGTAGGGGCCGGCGAGCAGGGTGATGCCGACGAGGACCGCGAGGGCCGCCTGGAGAACCGAGCCGAGGTGGGCGGCGGAGCCCTGCAGCACGAAGATCGCGGTGGCACCGGCGGTGACCAGCAGGACTCCGCCGCACGCGCGCAGCAGGCTGAGCGTACGGCGGCGGCTGCCGACCTCCGCCCAGCGGGCGCGGCGGGCATTGTCCGCCTGGCGCCAGACGAGGGCGACGCCCGCGCCGACGAGGACGGTCGGGAAGAGGTAGGCCTTCGCGCCGTCGCCCAGGTTCACATTGCCGACGAAGACGAGTGCCACGACGACCATGAGGAGCAGGGCGACGATCTGGCCCTTGTCGGGCTTGCGGGCGACGAGTCTGCGGCGGCCGTCCGGCGAGGTCTCGGTGGAGACGAGGGACGGGGGCCGCTGACCGGCGACACCGCCGACGCCGAGCGGCACGAAGAACCAGAACGAGGCATACAGCAGCGCGCCGAGTCCGTCCGCGAGGAACAGGCCCACGAACACCAGCCGCACCCAGATCACGGGCAGCCCGAGATGCCCGGCGAGGCCCCGCGCGACACCACCGAGCCAGCGTCCGTCACTGCTGCGGTAGAGCTTGCGCGGCGGCCGCGGGTCCTCGACTGGCAGTGCTGCGGCTTCCGGCATGCCACCGATGTTCACACGCCCCGCCGTCCGGGGCATCAGGGTCGACCCCCGAGACTGCCCTGATCTTCGAAAACGGCGGCCTGCGGGCGGATTTCAGGGTTCGGCCAGGGTCGTCCCGACTGCCATCGGGGCCTCGGGCCGGGCAGCATGGACGCATGACAGATCACGAGCGCGCCGCGACGGGTCCGGGACCCGGCTCCGGCCCGGGCCCGGCAGCGGGCGGCGGGCCGCAGGACGCCGTGCCCGGCGCGGGCGCCGCGTCGCCGCCGGGTGCCGCACACGGCGACCCCACCGCGGCCGCGCCTCCGCACCGCTTCCGGCGGGACCGGCGGTTCAAGGTGCTCGCGGGGGTGTGCGCCGGGCTCGGCCGGCAGTGCGACATGGACCCGGTGATCTTCCGGATCACGCTCGCCGTGCTCTCGGCGACGGGCGGCATCGGCCTCATCTTCTACGGCTTCGCCTGGCTCTTCGTCCCGTACGACGACGAGGAGGAGAACGAGGTCCGCAAGCTCTTCACCGGCCGGGTCGACGGCCAGGCCCTGGCGGCCGTGCTGTTCGCGCTGGTCGGCTGCGGTGTCTTTCTGTCGATGCTGAGCAACGCCAGCGTGCTCACCTTCGCGGTCGTCCTCTCCCTGCTGCTGGCCGGCGCTGGGTACTGGTCGCGGCAGCGCGGCGCCCCCGACCCCGACCCGCTGGCCGCGCAGGCGGTCGCCGACGCCCCTCCGGAGGCCCAGGCGCCACCGGTGCCCGCCTCCTACCCCTCCTGGTGGCGTGACCCGATCGTCAAGGACGGCACGCATGTCGGTGGCACCGGCTATCTGTGGGGTCCCGGAGACTCCCGCGGCCGTGACATCGCGGACGTGATCGACATCGGCCTCAGCCCCTCGTACGCGCACTGGCCCGAGGACCGGCGGACCCCTCGCCCGCCGGTTCCGAAGCCGCGCGGCCCGCGCTGGATCGGCGGCTGGGTGTTCCTCCTCGCCCTGTGCGCGGGCGGCCTCGGCACCGCCGTGAAGTGGGACGACCAGGCGCTCGGCACCAGCCTGCAGACGGGCCTGGCCTGTGCCCTCGTCGTGTTCGGCCTGGGCATCGCGCTGAGCGCGTTCCTGGGGCGTACGGGGGCGGGCTCGGTGTTCCTCGCGATCGTCACGGCCGGCCTGCTGGCCGCCTCGGCTGCCCTGCCCAAGGACCTCACCACCCACTGGGAGCGGCTCACCTGGCAGCCCGCGGCGGTGGCCGACGTACAGGCAAAGTACGACCTGGGGAACGGGGTGGGCACGCTCGACCTGACCCGGCTGCGGCTGACCAAGGGCCAGACGGTCGCGACGGACGCGGAGGTCGGCGTGGGGCAGTTGAAGGTGATCGTGCCGTCGGACGTGACGGTGGAGCTGAATGTGGACGTGGGCGTCGGGGACATCCAGTTGCCCGGCGACGACAAGAAGGACGTGGACGTGGAGCCGGGCAAGCACCAGCAGGTCACCCTGCCCCCGGCGGCGGGCGTCAAGAGCACCGGCACGCTGGACCTGGACCTCCAGGTCGGCGTCGGACAGGCGGAGGTCAGCCGTGCCGCGTCATGAGTTCCAGCCAGGGAAGCTGGTCGCCGGTCTCTTCTTCGTCGCCGCGGGCGTGGTCTACGCCGGGGACGCGGGCGGGCTGTGGGTGACCGAGTGGTTCGCGGTGATCCCGCTCGTCACGGTCGGACTGGTCCTGGCCGGCGTGGCGGCGGGTGTCAACGGGGCGGTCCGCAGACGCCGGAAGGCCGGCCGTACGAGCACGGCCGACCCCGGTGCTGAGATATCCGGCTGACTACCGGTAGCCGCCCGACCGTTGCCTGCGCCTGGCGCGGAGTGCCGCGTCCAGGGAGAACACGGAGGCACCCGCGAGGACGAGGGGCAGCCAGGCCATCAGATAGGCGAGGTCGTTGCCGTAGTAGTACGGACTGTTGGCCCAGCTGATGGTCAGCCACAGGCTGAGCGAGATCAGCGCTCCGCCGAGTGCCGCGAGGCGGGCGAACAGGCCGATCAGAGTGCCGATGCCGACGGCGAGTTCGCCGAAGGCGATGGCGTAGCCGAAGCCGACGGGGTTCTTCAGGGCCAGGTCCACCAGGGCCGGGATCGCCGCGGAGTCGCGGACCGCGCGCATCGTCTCGCCGATCGAACCGGCGCCGGAGGACTTCATGAAGGCACTGTCGGTGAGTTTGTCCAGGCCTGCATAGATGAAGGTGACGCCGAGGAAGACGCGCAGGGGAAGCAGAGCGTATCGGGTGGCGGTGTCCCGCCAGCTCCGGTCGCCGTCGAGGTAGGGGGTTTGTGTATCCATTCGAGTGCCGTGAGTCATCGCCCTTAGCCGCCTCTCGCCGCCGTTGACCCCTCAACAGACCATACGTACGAAAAGGGGGATCCGCTCAACCACGCTGCAACCAGTTTTCCCGATCTGGGCCCGACTCGGGCGATGGGCGGCCCGCTTCTGGCGGCGTCAGTCCGTGACGTCGACCGTGCAGGTGTTCGTCTCCACGCCCGCCGCCGTCACGACCTGGACCTCCACGCGTCCCGGCTCGACGTCGACGGGGACGGGCACGGTGAGGAGGGTGTCAGTGGGGTTGGAGAAGCCGCCGGTGACCGGGACCAGGGGGACATGGACGTTGACCGGGCCGATGCGAACGACCATGCGGGAGAGCCGGTCCGCGGTCTGGGCGCCGGGAGGTACGAAGCCGGCGCCGCGGATCTCGATGTCGTCGCCGGTGCGGATGGGGGCGTCCAGGTCGCCCGCCTCGCGGGAGCGCACCACCGAGAGGATGACCGGGCGGCCGCCCTCGGCGTACTTGCCGGCCAGGTAGGTCGCGGCCGAGATCAGCACGACCACCGCCAAGCCCCAGGGCAGGTCGGGCAGTTGGTCCGGGCGGCGGGCGAGGCGTACGGCGACGAAGACGAGGGCGACGGCGCTGATCACGACGTACTGGATGTCGGCGAAGGTCCCCCGGCCCGCGTCGTCGGTGAGGAGGTCGGCCGCGCGAGGACGGTCGGCCGGGATCTTCTGGAGGCGCTGGCCGAGGACACGCAGGCCGACGACCCGGCGCACGAGCACGGCGATCGCGCAGACCACGGCGAGGACGGTCACCACACCGGCGCCGCGCGCGAGTTCGAGGCCGGAGATGAGGGCGTCGCGTTCGGCGTGGTCGGAGGCGGCGGCGAGGCGGCCGGCCAGGACCAGCACCGCGTACGCGACGAACAGCACCCAGGAGACGGCCACCGCGCGGGAGGTCGACAGCCGGTTGTCCTCACCGATGACCGGCGCGAGCGCCCCGCCCCGCGCCCGGTGGAACCAGGAGGCGGCCGTCACCGCGCCGGCGACCACGAGCGCGGCCAGCAGCCCGGCCGTGCGGGCCGCCGTCCAGCCCGCGCCGATCGCGGTGAGCGACTGCACCAGCAGCAGCGTGACGAAGGCTCCCCACACCGCGAAGGCCGTGCGGTGCCACAGGCGCGCCAGCCAGGCGCCGCCCTCGGCGCGGCCGCGTTCGGCGACGTCGTCGGCGGACTGGGTCAGTTCGTCCGAGACCCACTGCCGGGAGGCGGACGCCGAGTGCGCCACCGCCGCGGGCAGTCCCTCGCCGGCCGCGAAGCCGTCCCGCTTGACGAGGAACGCGGCGACCGCGCGCCGATGCCCTTCCCGTGCTCCGTGCGGGCAGTCCCCGCAGGTGCAGCCGCCTCCGTGGGCAGCGACGTGCTCGCCGCCCTGTCTCGCCTCCTGCACCGCCACGCCCGATGCCTGCCTTCCCCACGGTGATCCGACACAACTCCCGCACGACAACAGCGGATTGTGCCCTACGGGACACGGCCCGCGGTCGGCAGGTCTGGTCAGCGCGGGTGAAGTGGCCGCCGCCGTGTTGACCCGGCTGCGAGAATTTCCCTATGGCCGAGATCATCCAGCGCGACGGGACCTGGGTCTTCGACGGCACAACGGTCCGGATCACGCCGGGACTTCACCGCTCCGTGCCGCTGTTCCGGCAGACGTACGGCGAGATCGCGGTGCCCCTCGAAGCCGTCGCGGGCGTCGTCTACGAACCGGAGCGCAAGCGCGGCCGGCTGCGGCTGAGGCTGCGCGAGGGCGCCGACCCGCTGCTCCAGGCGACCGGTGGACGGCTGCCGGACGCGGCGGATCCCTACCGGCTGATCGTGGACATCGACCGGTCCGGGATCGCCGAGTACGTGGCGGAGGAGATCCGGCACGCGCTGCTCCTCGACCAGATCCCCAAGGAACCCACCCGGACCTATCTCCTCCCCGGCCCGCCGGTCCCCGTCTCCGTCCGCTCCTCCGACGGCACGGTGTCCTTCGACGGCGCCCAGGTGCGCATCGACTGGGCCGACACCTCCGAACGCGTCAAGCGGGCGACCGGGCCGCGCATAGTCGCCGTGGGCGATCTCGTCCAGGTGGAGTGGCTGCCGAACTCCGGTTACGAGGACGGGTTCATGCGGTTCGTGACCCGCGAGACGGTGTTCTCCAAACTGCCGCCGGAGAAGGACCCGTACGCCCTCGATCTGTGGGGCAGCACCCGCCGCGATCTGCTCACCGCGCTGGTCGCGACGGCGGTGACCGCGCGGCTGCCGCACCCCTCGGCGCGGGAGCAGAACGGCGAGTCCACGGACCGGCCCCCGCACGCGGCCACCGTCCCGCCGCCGGCCGACCATCACGACGTGCTCCTGCGCAGACTGCGGGAGTTGGGCGAGCTGCACCGCGAGGGGGTGCTCACGGACGAGGAGTTCAGGATGACCAAGGCGGCCGTGCTACGGGGTTTCGGCTGAGGGCGTCAGCTCAGGAGGTCCGGCTCGCTGCGGCTGATGTCCTGCCACAGGGGCTGGTAGTTGATCCACGCGACCAGGTCGCCGCCGGTCTGTTCGCGGGTGGCGACGGCGAGTTTGTGGTCGATGAGCAGGGGCCGGCCGGCCGCCTTCGCGAGGAGCTGGACCTGGCAGGAGCGTTCCATGGACACGAACCACCAGGCCGCCGCGTCCACCGAGTCGCCCACGGTGAGCAGCCCGTGGTTGCGCAGGACCAGCGCCTTGCGGGAGCCCAGCGCGGCGGCGATCCGCTTGCCCTCCTCGGCGTCGACGGCGACGCCGCTGTAGGCGTCGTAGAGCGCGTGGTCCTCGTAGAAGGCGCAGCTCTCCTGGGTGATCGGGTCGAGGAAGTCGCCGAGGGCGGAGAGCGCCCGGCCGTGCACGGAGTGGCAGTGGGCGACCGAGACGACGTCCGGGCGGGCGGCGTGGACCTGGGAGTGCACGGTGAAGGCGGCCTGGTTCACGTGGTGGCGGCCCTGGAGCACCTGGCCGTCGGAGTTGGCCAGCACCAGATCGCTGACGGTGACGTGCCGGAAGGGCATCCCGAAGGGGTTGACCCAGAAGCAGTCGGTGAACTCGGGGTCGCGGGCGGTGATGTGCCCCGAGACCCCGTCCTCGAAGCCGAGCCGGCCGAACAGGCGCAGGGCGCCCGCGAGCCGTTCCTTGCGGTGCCGGCGTTCGTCCTCGGCCGACTCGTGCATCGGCGGCATGGCGAACCGCAGCCGGTCGGTGGGCAGGGGGGAGGGCGGCGTCGGCCCGTGCATCGGTCCTCCAGCACTGGGTTTGTTGTAAGGGCGGAAGTTACCGCCGGTCGGTCGAAAAGGGCAGTGCCGATCTGTAAAGACGACAGAGGTTGTCGGTTATCGGCGGAACACTCGCCGTATGACAGCGAACTGGGCCGCCTTCACCGCGGCCGAACCGGACCTCGCCACGACGGTCGAAGAGCGTTTCGGCGCCTTCACCCACCACGTTCTCGCGACCCTGCGCAAGGACGGGTCGCCGCGTACGGCCGGGCTCGAAGTACGGTTCCTGGACGGCGAGTTGTGGCTCGGGATGATGCCCGACTCGCTCAAGGCACTGGATCTGCGGCGCGATCCGCGCTTCGCGCTCCAGGCGAACCCGGGGGCGGGCACGGAGATGGGCGGCGGGGATGTGCGGGTCGCCGGGCGGGCGGTGGAGGTGACGGATGCCGGGGCGAAGGGGGCGTACAGCAAAGAGGTGGAACCGCCGGAGCCGTTCCACCTCTTCCGCACCGAGCTGACGGAGGTCGTGCGGACCTGCGTCGAGGACGAGAAGTACCTGGTCGTCCAGATCTGGACGCCCGGGGTGCCGGTGCGCACCATCAGGCGTACCTGAGGGCTACTCCCACTCGATGGTCCCCGGCGGCTTGCTCGTGATGTCGAGGACGACCCGGTTGACGTCGGCGACCTCGTTGGTGATCCGCGTCGAGATCTTCGCGAGGACGTCGTACGGCAGCCGCGACCAGTCGGCGGTCATGGCGTCCTCGGAGGAGACGGGACGCAGAACGATCGGGTGGCCGTAGGTGCGGCCGTCGCCCTGGACGCCGACGCTGCGGACGTCCGCGAGGAGGACCACCGGGCACTGCCAGATGTCACGGTCGAGGCCGGCCGCCGTCAGCTCCTCGCGGGCGATGGCGTCGGCGTCGCGGAGCAGGTCGAGGCGGTCCTTGGTGACCTCGCCGACGATCCGGATGCCGAGTCCGGGGCCCGGGAAGGGCTGGCGCTGGACGATCTCGTCCGGCAGGCCCAGCTCCTGGCCGACCATCCGGACCTCGTCCTTGAACAGCTTGCGGAGCGGTTCGACGAGTCGGAATTCGATGTCCTCGGGGAGGCCGCCGACGTTGTGGTGCGACTTGATGTTGGCCGTGCCGGTGCCGCCGCCGGACTCGACGACGTCCGGGTAGAGCGTGCCCTGCACCAGGAAGGCGACCTCGGGCCCCTCGTCCGCGATGATCTCGGCCTGCGCCTGCTCGAAGACGCGGATGAACTCGCGGCCGATGATCTTCCGCTTCTGCTCGGGGTCGGAGACCCCGGCGAGCGCGGTGAGGAAGCGCTCCTCCGCGTCCACGACGACCAGCTTGACGCCGGTCGCGGCCACGAAGTCCTTCTCGACCTGCTCGGTCTCGCCCTTGCGCATCAGACCGTGGTCGACGTAGACGCAGGTGAGCTGGTCGCCGATGGCACGGGCGACGAGGGCGGCCGCCACGGCGGAGTCGACACCGCCGGACAGACCGCAGATCGCGCGCTTGTCACCGACCTGCTCGCGGATCAGGGCGACCTGCTCGTCGATGACGTTGCCGGTCGTCCAGTCCGGGGTGAGGCCCGCGCCCCGGTACAGGAAGTGCTCCAGGACCTGCTGGCCGTGCGTGGAGTGCATGACCTCGGGGTGGTACTGGACGCCGTAGAGCTTCTTCTCGTCGTTCTCGAAGGCGGCGACCGGGACGACGTCCGTGGACGCGGTGACCGTGAAGCCCTCGGGGGCCGCGGAGCAGGCGTCGCCGTGGGACATCCACACCGACTGCTCGTCCGGGGTGCCCTCGAAGAGCGTGGAGGACGACCGGGAGACATGCAGCGGCGTACGGCCGTACTCGCGGGCGCCCGTGTTGTCGACGGTGCCGCCGAGGGTGGTCGCCATGAGCTGGAAGCCGTAGCACATGCCGAAGACCGGGACGCCGGCCTCGAAGAGGGCGCGGTCGAGGCGGGGGGCGCCCTCCGCGTACACCGACGAGGGGCCGCCGGAGAGGATGATCGCCGCCGGGTTCTTGGCGAGCATCTCCGCGACCGGCATGGTGCTCGGCACGATCTCGCTGTAGACCCGGGCCTCGCGGACGCGACGGGCGATGAGCTGGGCGTACTGCGCGCCGAAGTCGACGACCAGGACGGTGTCGGGGGCGGGGGTCGCTGCTGACACGGGGGCCTTCCGGCGGTGGGGCGGGGTCTGTGGTTACCGATTCTAACGGGGCTGGCCTGGGACGCCTTGCCGTGCGCTGGATATCCCGACCGCGGTGGCTATACTCGCCGCATGCTCACGCACCCGACCTTCCTCTTTACCTATGGCACCCGGCCCGCCGGCTGCCATGGTCGTACTGCTTGAGCCACTGACAAGCGACTTCCCAGGCGCCCCGGGCCGACAAGGCCCGGGGCGCCTGTCGTTTCCCGGGTCATGTCGCTCCGGGGCGGCCTTTCCGACGAGGAGCCCCCTGATGACCGCCACCACCCCCGAGCAGACCATCGCCGACGCCCGCGAGCGCATCGACGCCCTGGACGACCGGATCATCGGCCTGATCCAGGAACGGGTCGCCGTGTCCGCCGTCGTCCAGCAGACCCGGATCGCCTCCGGCGGCCGGCGCGTGCACCTGTCCCGTGAGAACGAGATCCTCAGCCACTACAGCGAGGCGCTCGGCAAGCCCGGTACGGCCCTGGCGATGACGCTGCTCGAACTGTCCCGGGGTCGTATCTGAGTTCGGGCCCGCTCTCACCCGTACGGCGCGTGACCGCCCCGCGGACCGCTTCGTTGTGGTGATGTCCGTGCCAGCCAGGGACGGGCCCGAAAGAACCACGCGTGGCTCGCTGGGGCGATAGACGTACGGATCGTGCCGTATGTCGTGGGACCTCGCTCCAGGGTCGTGACCGGACGGCAGGGGACAGCAGCCCGGTCACCCAAGAGAACGGTCGGCTCCGGGGACGCCCGGGGCCGCCCGGCGGAAAATGCAAAAATGCACAAAGCCGGACCGAACGGTTGCGAAGGCCGCGTCCATCGAGCACGATGCCTAGAAGGCCCCCGAGCCCCAAGTCCCAGTCCAGACAACCGCATTGCAGTGCACTGTCCCACCGCCAAAGGTCGAGACCAAGCGCGCGCCCCGTGTGCGCCGGGGCGCCGACCCAGGGCACTCGAGACAAGCGGCGCAACCCCCCGGCGCCGCTCCCAGGCACCGGCGCTGCCCTGACGTCGGTGCTGACGGAGAAGGGCCCCGCGGCTCCGTCCCGCGGGGCCCTTCGCTTGCCCGTCGTCCGGTGGGCGTCAGGTCCGGCTCACCGTCCCGCAGGTCTCGTCGCCCTGCTCCTGGCCGAGGTCCTTGCTGCGGTCGTACGGGTCCGTCGTCGGGCCCGTGGGAGAGGCTCCCGTCGGCTCGGCCGAGGGGAAGTCCGGGTGGAAGTAGCCGTCGTAGATCTGGCAGGCCGTGTTGCCGAAGTCGGAGTCGTAGTTGACGACGCTGAGGCGGCCGGAGGTGACCTGGTAGCGGGCGGGGTCGAGGAGTTCGAGGTCGAGCACGCGGCGGACGATGGTGCGGGTGACCTCGGTGGAGCCGTCGGTGCGGACCACCGGGTAGACGAAGGTGTAGTCGGCGTGGATCTCGACGCCGGAGTGCTCGCTCTTCTTGAAGGTGATCCGGCCGCGCGTCTTCACGACGTCGCCGACCAGCCGCACCTCCTGGGGGTCGAAGCGGCTGAAGAACAGCAACGGGTCGTTGCTCTTGGCCGGGGTGCTCAGGGACGTGGTCAACCGGTCGACCATCCCGGGCTGCTTGGGGTCCAGCACCGAGAGCGCGGCGGTCGGGCGGTCACCGCGGAGTGTCGTCGGGGCGAGGTTGGCGTCGACGAGGAGCTTCTGGGCCTGCTGGAGGGCGAGTTGGACGCGGTCCTTGGAGAACGTCCCGATGGCCGTCGCCTTCGGCAGGACGATGCCGGCCTTGCCGTCGGCCCAGTTCAGCGCTGGTGAACCGGCGAACGGCCGGTCCAGGGTGGGGGTTTCGGGGTCCACGGCGGAGGGCGCGGCGGTCGGGGCGGCGGTCTCCGGCGCGAGGGGGGTGACCCCGGCCTCCGACGCGTTGTCGCCCTTGTTGAAGGGGTCGCCGGGCAGCAGTGACGGTTTCATCGCCACCACCGCGACGGCTGTCGCGAGCGGCACGCCGAGCACGGCCCACACCCGGCGCCTGCGCCGGGCCCTCCCGTTCATCTGCTGCCAGGCCGGGCCGGTGCGCCACCCCTCGGGCTGTTCGCTGTTCTTCAGTCGCTCCGTCACCTGACGTGCGCGGGCGGACGGTTCCTTCGGCGCGGAGGCGCGGATGTCCCGCTCCGTGTCGCGGGCGAACTGTTCCCAGACATCGTCGGGGATCTCCGGGGTCGAGGACGGTTCCTCGGCAGGCTTGTCAGACACGTCCCCAAGTTCTAGACGTTCCGAAAGCCTGTTCACAAGAAGAACTTGGGTGTGACACAGCCCACATAAGAATCAGGTGAGAGTCCGCACAACCCTTCACAGGTTTCCCGGGTCTCACCTGCATGACCAAGGGCCACACCCGCGCCCCACACGCGGAGCCCTCCACCCCGCGTGCTGCGCTGTCGCAGCACACCGGACTTCTTGAGGACTTCATGAAGCTTCGCCGTGCCATGGCCGCGGCGGCCGCGACGGCCGCCATCGCTCCACTCGCCCTGCTGTCCGCGCCGGCCGCGTTCGCGGACGAGTCGCCGTCGGCGGGCTCGACCGAGAGCGCGAGTGCGAGCGCGAGCACGAGCGAGACGGCGTCCCCGACGGCCACGGTCACCCCGTCGACCTCCGACACCTCCTCGCCGACCGGCACCACCGTGCCCACCGCCACGGCCACGGCCACGTCGTCCGCGAGCAGTTCCGCGTCCGCCACGCCCACCACCACGGCCGAGCCGACCGGTGAGCCCACGGACCCGGACGTGCCGTTCTGCGAGGACCTGGACGAGGACTTCTCCGACGCCAAGGTGTCCGCGGACATCAAGGGCCTGCCCGGCAAGATCGTCGCGGGCGACGGCTTCCACAGCTTCAAGCTGACCGTCACCAACGACTCGAAGACCACGGTCGACGGCGTCGCCTTCTACGCCGAGGTCGAGAACTACGAGCTGGACGAGTCGAAGTACCTGAGCCCGTACGTCGACCTGGAGTTCAAGAACCCCGAGTCCGGCTCCTGGGAGCGCATCGGCGACGACGACTGGGCCGGTGACTACTTCTTCTACGTCAACGAGCTGAAGTCCGGGAAGAGCGAGACCGTCTCCCTGCGCGTCAGCATCAGCGCGAAGGCCCCGGCCGGCGACGCCTACTCCTTCGGTTCCGGCGCCTACCTCGACAACGTCAAGGGCCAGGACTGCATCGCCGAGGGCTGGGCCCAGTACGACTTCGAGGTCCTGAAGGCCGGCTCCAGCAACACCGACCCGGGCAGCGCCACGCCGAGCGACGGCGACAAGGACACCTCGGTGAAGAAGCCGCAGGGTGACGTCTCCGAGCTGCCGACCGGCAACCTCGCCGAGACCGGCTCCAGTTCCGCGCTGCCGGTGATCGGCCTCGTGGGCGGTGCGGCGGTCGTCGCGGGTGCCGCGACGGTGGTCATGGTGCGTCGGCGCAAGAGCGGGGCGAGCGCGTAACACGTAGCTCGCCGAACGAAGAAGGACCTGCGCTCGGAGGGGGGCGCAGGTCCTTCTGTCTGTCCGGATCCTCCGCTACGGCTTCGGTGGCACCGTCGGCATCCCGAGGAACGGCAGCTTGAGCGCGCCGAACGCGCCCTCCGGGACCGCCGGTTGACGCGGTTCCACCGGCTCCAGGCGTTCGTACGGCAGCCCCTGCTCCGGGCGCGGGTCCTGCTCGCCCTTGTTGGGCCAGTACGACATCGCGCGCTCGGCCTGTGCCGTGATGGTGAGCGACGGGTTGACGCCGAGGTTCGCGGAGACCGCCGCACCGTCGACCACCGAGATGCCGGCGTGGCCGTAGAGGCGGTGGTACGGGTCGATCACGCCGGTCTCGCGGGAGGCGCCGATGGGGCAGCCGCCGAGGAAGTGCGCGGTGAGCGGGGTGCCCATCAGTTCGCCGACGTTCGAGCCCGCGAAGCCGTTGATCTCGGCGGCGATCGCGGTCGCGCCCTCCGAAGCCGCCTTTATCTGCTTGGGGTTGGGGGCACCGTGTCCCTGACGGGCCGTCAAAAGCCCTTTGCCGACGCCGTCCGGTTTCAGGTACGTCGTCAGGGAGTTGTCCAGCGACTGCATCACCAGACCGATGATGGTCCGCTCCGACCAGCGGCGGTTGGAGAGCGAACGGAGGACCAGGAGCGGGTGGCGGGCCGCGCTCGACAGCCAGGCCAGCACCCTCGACGAGCCCTCCGCGTACGGGACTTGGAGGATCGAGAGGCCGCCCATCGAGTTGGAGCCCTTGCCGTAGCGGACCGGTTCGATGTGGGTGTTCGCGTCGGGGTGGATCGAGGACGTGATGGCGACGCCGCGCGTGAAGTCGACCCGGGGCTCGCCGGTGGCCTTGCGGTAGCGGCGGCCGGTCGTCTGGGCGCCGACCAGCGCCTCGGAGTTGGTACGGGTCAGCTCGCCCAACTTGCCTGATATGTACGGCAGTTGGCCGCCCGCCTTCATACGGTGCAGGAGGGTCTGGGTGCCGTAGGTGCCGGCGGCGAGGACGACCCGGCGGGCCTTGAAGGTCTTCCCCTCGGCTGTGCGGCGCGCGTCGGTCGGCAGGGTCGCCACCGCGTAGCCGCCCTGCGAGTCGTCGGTGACCGACACGACCGTCGTCATCGGGTGGACCACGGCGCCCGCCTTCTCGGCGAGGTAGAGGTAGTTCTCGTTGAGGGTGTTCTTGGCGCCGTGCCGGCAGCCCGTCATGCACTCGCCGCACTCGGTGCAGGCCTTGCGGTCCGGGCCGGCGCCGCCGAAGTACGGGTCGGCGACCCGCTCGCCGGGCCGGGCCTTCGCCGTGCCCTCGGCGTCCTCGCCGTCGCCGAAGAAGACGCCGACCGGGGCCATGTGGAAGGTGTCGCCGACGCCCATCCGCTGGGCCGCGGCCTTCAGATGGACGTCGGAGGGGGTCATCGTCGGGTTGAGCCGTACGCCGAGCATGCGGCGGGCCTGGTCGTAGTACGGGCCCAACTCCTCCTGCCAGTCCGTGATGTCACGCCACTGCGGGTCCTCGAAGAACGGCTTCGGCGGGACGTAGAGGGTGTTGGCGTAGTTGAGCGAACCACCGCCCACGCCCGCGCCCGCCAGCACCATGACGTTGCCCAGCAGATGGATGCGCTGGAGGCCGTACATGTTGAGCTTGGGGGCCCACAGGTAGTTCTTCAGGTCCCAGGAGTTCTTGGGAAGGGTGGCGGGGGTGAAGCGGCGGCCTGCCTCCAACACGCCTACCGTGTAACCCTTTTCGGTCAGGCGCAGGGCGGTCACGGAGCCGCCGAAGCCGGAGCCGACGACTATCACGTCGTAGTCGTAGGTGTCCTGGGGCACGAATTCTCCTCGTTGAGTCTCGGCCTGTTACCTGTTGCCCGTCACCTGAGCCGGAATGCCTTCATCACCCGGAGGCTGGTGCTCATGAACGCGGCGTACTTCTCGTCGTCCATCCCCAGCGAGGGCGCCATCGGCAACAGCCGCTGCTGCGCGACCGTCTGGGCCTCCGTGTACTTGAGGATGCCCTCGGAGCCGTGGCGTCGACCCAGACCCGAGTCCTTCATGCCGCCCATGGGGGACTGCACGCTGCCGTAGGCGGGGGCGTAGCCCTCATTGACGTTGACCGTGCCGGTGCGCAGCCGGGCGGCGACCGCGCGGCCGCGGCGGCCGTCCTTCGTCCAGACCGAGGAATTCAGGCCGTACGACGTGGAGTTGGCCTGCTCCACCGCCTCGTCCTCCGTCTTGAAACGGTAGACGGAGACGACCGGGCCGAAGGTCTCCTCGCCGCAGACCGACATGGGGGCCGCTACGCCGTCCAGGATGGTCGGTTCGAAGAAGTACGGGCCGATGTCCGGGCGGGCCACACCACCGGCCACCACCTTGGCGCCCTTGGCCACGGCCTCCTCGACATGCCGTGTCACCGTCTCCAACTGCCGCTCCCCCACGAGCGATCCCATGTCGGCGCCGTACGCGAGGGACGTGCCGAGACGCATCCCCTTCGTGCGGGCGGCGAAGCGCTCCAGGAAGGCGTCCGCGATGGACTCGTGGACGTACAACCGCTCGATGGAGATGCAGAGTTGGCCGGCGGAGGAGAAGCAGGCGCGGACCGCGCCGGCCGCCGCCTTCTCGATGTCGGCGTCCTCCAGGACCAACATGGCGTTCTTGCCGCCGAGTTCGAGGGAGACGCCGACCAGGCGGGCGGCGGCGCCCTGGGCGACCTCGCGGCCCGTGCGGGTGGAGCCGGTGAAGGAGACGTAGTCGGCGTGCTTGACGATCTCGGGGCCGACGACCGGGCCCTCGCCGAGGACGATCTGGAAGACGTCGGCGGGCAGACCGGCCTCGATGAGGAGGTCGCGCGCCCACAGCGCGGTCAGGCAGGTCTCGGTGTCCGGCTTCATCACCACCGCGTTGCCCGCCACGAAGGCCGGGAGGGCGTCGCCGACGGAGAGTTCGAGGGGGTAGTTCCAGGGGGCGATCTGGCCCACCACCCCACGCGGGTGGCGGAGTTCGGTGACCTTGGTGAGGGTCGGGACGGCGCCGGTGTGCCGCTTCGGGCGGAGGTAGGCGGGGGCCTTGCGGCCGTAGTGGCGGGCCGCGACGGCGACGGCCTGCACCTCCTCGTGCGCGTGCAGCCGCGCCTTGCCGGTCTCCAGTTGGATCAGGTCGAGGACCTCGGCCTGCCGGGCGAGGACCAGATCGTGGAAGCGGAGCAGGACCGCAGCGCGCTGCCGGACCGGCGTGTGCTCCCACAGGGCCTGCGCGGCGCGCGCCGCGTCGAAGGCCTTGGCCACGTCCTCGGGGGTGGACTCGGGCAGGTCGGCGAGCTTCTCACCGGTGAACGGCGTGTGGTTCGCGGTCCGGCCGGAGCCGACCACACCCTTCGTGAGCTGGGCGACCAGCTCCGGGGTGACCACATCGGCGGCGGTACGGGCGCCTGTGGGGGCCGGCGCGAGGGGGTTCGTGCCGGTCGTCGTTTCCGTACCGGTCTTTTCCGGGGCCTGCGAGTCCGTCATGTGCGGCAGGGTATGCCGCGACGGAGGGTTTGGGTACCCGTGGGTAATCGGGATTCACCGAGTACTCACATCGCGCCAGTGTTCACTGGCAACCAACGCGCTGATCAGGGCGTTATGAGGGTGAGCCGAGCACGGGCGCCCTTGAAGAGCGCGGTGCCCTTCTTCTCGTCCCGGGTGCCCTTGGGCATGTCCACGCGCAGCTCGTACATGCGGTGGTCGGAGGTGCGGACGATCAGGGCCATGACGCGGGTGGGGACGCCGGACCGTTCGTCGACGGTGTCGGCGAGGACGGCGTCCTTGTTCCCGCGGAAGCTGGTGCGGGTGTACTGGGGGTTGGACGCGCCCTCCCCCAGGGAGTGGGCCTCGACGAGCGGCACGAGGGCGACCCCGTCCCATTCAGTGAGGCTGACCCGGAGCTCGCCGGTGCCGTAGGTGACGGTACGGGTGCCCGGTGCCGTCCGCGCCTGGAGTTGCTTGTACGGGGCCGGGAGGCGGAGCACGGCGGACATCGCCTTCGGCCGGTGCGCGGTCCAGGAGTCGCCGGTGTCCCTGAGGCCGTGGACGACGATGCCGAGGACCAGAGCCGCGAGGAGGAGTATCCCTACGCCGAGGAGCGGGGCGCGGCGGTAACTGGAGCGTGCGCGAGGGAACTTGGGCTCGGGTTCTTCGGGCTCGGGCTCGGGCTCGGGCTCGGGCTGCGGTACTGCATCGGCGTCCGCATCCGCATCGGCGGTCGGCGGCTCCGGGGCGGTCACGTCCCTTCCCCCGGCCACCGCCTCCAGGACCGCGCCGACCTCCTCCGGTCCCGGCCGCGCCTCCGGGTCCCGTGCCAGCAGCCGCAGGATCAGCGGTCCGAGGGGGCCCGCCCGGGTGGGCTCGGGCGGGTCGCCGGCGAGGATCGCGCCGAGGGTGGACTCCACCGTCGTACGGCGGAAGGGGGACGCCCCTTCGACGGCCGCGTACAGGAGTACGCCCAGGGACCACAGGTCGGAGGCCGGGCCCGCGCCGGTGCCCGACATGCGCTCGGGGGCGATGAACTCGAGTGAGCCGACGAACTCCCCGCTGGCGGTGAGGGATTCCTCGCCCTGTATGTGCGCGATGCCGAAGTCGGTGAGGACGACCCGGGCATGGGGGCCGAGCAGGACGTTGGCGGGTTTCACGTCCCGGTGCACGATGCCCACGGCGTGCGCGGCGCGCAGGGCGCCGAGGACGGAGAGGCCGATGCGCGCGGAGTCGGCGGGGGTGAGGGGGCCGCGCCCGAGCAGTTCGTGCAGGGACTCTCCGCGCACCAACTCCATGACGATCCAGGGGAGTTCGTCCTCGATGACGACATCGTGGATGGCGACGGCGGAGGGGTGGTCGACCCGGGCGGCGGCGCGGGCCTCGCGGTAGAGCCGGTGGGCGGCGCGCTGGAACGCCTCGTCCTCCGGATCGCCGGGCAACCGCGGCTGCTTGACGGCGACTTCACGGTCCACGAGTTCGTCGAACGCCCGCCATACGGTGCCCATGCCGCCGGACCCGATCCGTTCGAGCAACCGGTAGCGACCGCCGACCAGACGTCCGTCGCGCACCTGTTCGCCGACTTCGCTCATGCCCCATGAGTACCGTGCGGGACACGGCCTTGTCGACGAGCCTCCTACATCCCGTCCACCAGCGTGTCGCCGGCCCGCCCCACCCGCGCGACACCCGAACCGCCGAAGTGCGCCGGAATCACCAACTCCCCTTCATCCGCGGCCCGTTCCAACACCCGTCGCCTACTGTCCGCGGCCTGCCGGGGATCGAGACAGAAGCAACTGCTGCACTCGGGATGCGCGATCTGGACCGGACTGTGCAGCAAGTCCCCGACGAACACCGCCCGTTCACCGCCGGAGGAGACCCGGAGGACGGACGAACCGGGGGTGTGCCCGGGTGCGGACTCCAGCGTCAACTGCTCGTCGACGCGGTGGATGCCGTCCCACAGGGTGGCCAACCCGGCGCGGTGCACGGGCGCGACACTGTCCTCGTAGATCAGACGGTCGTCGGGCCGTACCGCACCGCCGTAGTGGTTCTCGGGGCCGAAGTGGAAGTCGTCGACGGCGGGCAGGAGATAGCGCGCGTTGGGGAACATAGGCACCCAACTCCCGTCCACATCATGGGTGTTCCAGCCGACGTGATCCCCGTGGATGTGCGTGTTGACGACGACGTCGACCTCCTCGGGCCGTACGCCGGCCCGTGCCAGTTGCCCCGGGAGGTCGCCCCGGCTCATGTGGAACAGCGGATTGCCGGGCCGTTCCCGCCCGTTGCCGACCCCGGTGTCGACGAGCACGGTCCGCCCGGCGCTGCGCAGCACCCAGGTCTGGAGCGCCACGACCGCGCGGTCGGTGTCGGGGTCCCAGTGGCCGGGGGCGAGCGCCTCGCGGTTCTCCTGCCACACCTCGGGCGGCAGGTCGGGGACGAGGGTACGGGCGGGGGCGTAGGGCCTCGCCCACTCGACGACGCGGACGACTTCGACGTCACCGATCGTCAGGGGCTGTGTGGTGTCCTCGGTCATGGCAACGAGCGTAGGGAGGGCAAGGTGAGTATCTCAATGCGCGCACTTCTCGTCTTGATACGCGAACGTCTCACCGGTGCCGCTCTGGCGTACTGTGCCCGTATGGATGTGGTGAGCGACGCGATCTCCGCCGTGCGGACCGGGCGGCCCTCCTCCAACCGGCTGCTGGTGGGCGGCAGTTGGTGCACACGGCTCGCGCCGTACGAGGGCGCGGGGTTCCATGTGGTGCTCGCGGGAAGCTGCTGGCTGGTGCCCGACCGGGGCGGCGAGGCGCTGACGTTGGGCGCGGGTGACGTCGTCCTGCTGCCGCACGGAGCGGGGCACGTACTGGCGGACTCGCCAGGCGACACCGCGCGGGCGGTGCCGTTCGAGGAGATGCGGCGGCCGACCGGGGACGGCGGGCGCGAGGTCGAACTGCTGTGCGGCAAGTACCGACTGGACCGGAGCCGCACACATCCGCTGATGGCGGAGCTGCCGGAGGTGGTCCATCTGCCGAACCGGGTCGGCCACCACCCCGAACTGCGGTCCGCCGTGGACCTGTTGGCCCGGGAGCTGGACGAACGGCGGCCGGGGGCCTGCCTGGCGCTGCCGAGCCTGCTCGATCTGCTGCTGATCTACATGGTGCGGGCGTGGATGAGCGAGGCGGAGACGGGCAGTTGGCCGTCGGTTCTGAACGACCCGGTGACGACCGCCGCGCTCCGGGCCCTGCACTCCGACCCGGCCGCGCCCTGGACCAACGACCGGCTGGCCGCGGCCGCGGGCGTGTCCCGGGCGACGCTGGCCCGCCGGTTCACCGCGCTGGTGGGGCGGGCGCCGATGGCGTATCTGACGTGGTGGCGGCTGACGTTGGCGGCGACCCGGCTGCGGGACACGGACGCCTCGCTCGCGACGGTGGCCCGGGAGGCGGGGTACGGCAGTCCGTACGCGCTGTCGCACGCGTTCAGCCGGGAGTTCGGGGTGACTCCGGGGAGGTACCGGGGAGCGGTGCGGGAAGACGCACCCGCCCAGTCGCCCCGTAGCTAATCGTCAGCGTCATCCGGGTCGTCGTACTCCTCCGCGAGCCGCAGCCCGAGGTCCGACTCCCATTCCAGGGCCCACAGCCGGAGTTCCGCGATCTCGGCCGCGCCGAGCCCATGGGCGGCGAACTCCTCGTCGCTCACCCAGACCACGCTCTCCAGCCGGTCGCGCAACCCGAAGAGGTCGAAGTCCGTCTCCTCGTCCGCGAGCGCCAACTGCTCCAGCTCGATCACGGAGTAGTGGCGGCCGGCGGCGTACACGTCGACCACATCGCCGGGCAGCCCCCGGTCGCCGAGCGCGCGCACGCTCAGGACCGCGACACCGGCGTCCGTAGCGCCGCTCACAGCCGGTCGACGTCCAGGTTCGCCATCGCCGCCTTCGCGACCTCGCGGCCACGGGCCGTGAAGTCGCCTTCGCCGGGATAGGTGATCGTGAGGCGGTACATGTCGCCGGCGGTGGTCTTGTAGTAGAGGATCTGCACCTCACAGGGCAGGGGATTCTGGCTGTCGTCGGTCACACAGGTGATCGTGTTCGTGGCGGAGGGCTTGCCGCGGTACGTGCCGGTCGGCTTCGGGGCGGTCCGCGCGCCCTTCGCGATGTCGAGGTCGCTGCTGCCGCCCTCCTTGAACTCGCCGTTGTCGTCGTACATCTGGGCGGCCGCCGAGTCCTTGATCTCGCCGAGGGTGTCCTCGGACTTCTTGTCGAGGGCCAGGCCGATCGAGATGCTGCCGCTCGGGTCGGTGTACGTGATCCAGTGGCCCTTGTCGGTCTTGCGGTCGGGGAGGCCCGGCCGGTACGCGGCGGGGACCGCGAGCGTCGCCTCGACATCCGCCACGTGGTGCTTCTTCCAGCCGTCCGGGAGCGTCCGCGACCCCGCGAACGGGTTCGCGATCACCAAGTACGCCGCCACCGCCGCCGCGACGAGCCCCGCACCGAGCCCGAACCACACCTTGCGGCCGGGCCGGCGCGCACCGCCGGGTCGTTCGACGTACCGCACCTCCTGCGTCGGCACCGGTGCCGACGGGTTCGCCACCGCTTCGAGTACGGCACGCACCTGGGCGGCGTTCGGGCGGCGCGCCGCGTCCTTGGCGAGGAGGCCGGTGATGAGGTCGGCCAGCGGGCCAGGCGCCGAAGCCGGCGGCGCGGGCGTGGCGTTGAGGACCGACTGAAGGGTGGCGGGGGTGTTGCTGCGGCGGAACGGGGAGACGCCCTCGGTCGCCGCGTACAGGACCACGCCGAGGGACCACAGGTCGGAGGCGGGGCCGGGGCGCTGGCCCAACACCCGTTCCGGGGCGATGTATTCGGGCGAGCCGACGAAACCGCCGGTGTCGGTCAGGTTCGTCTCGCCCTCGATCTGAGCGATGCCGAAATCGGTCAGGACGACCCGGTCGTACCGGCCGAGCAGGACGTTGTCCGGTTTGACGTCACGGTGCAGGACGCCCGCCGCGTGCGCCGCTTCGAGTGCGCCGAGCACCTGGAGGCCGATCCGGGCCGCGTCGCGCGCGTCGAGGGTGCCCTCCTGCAACACGTCACCCAGCGAACGGCCGGTCACCAGCTCCATCACGATCCACGGACGGCCGTCGACGACGGCCACATCGTGCACGGTCACCACGGCCGGGTGGTCGAGCCGGGCCGCCGCGCGGGCCTCGCGGCGCATCCGCTCGAACGCGTTGTCACGTTCACGTTCGGGAAGGTGGTCCGGCACGCGGGGTTCCTTGACGGCGACCTCGCGGTCCACCGTCTCGTCCTTGGCGCGCCACACCGTGCCCATACCGCCGTGCCCGAGCTTGCCGAGCAGCCGGTAGCGCCCGGCGATCAGACGTCCGGTGCCGGGTTCCCGGGCGGGCGCCGGTATCTGCGGCCGCGGCGGTTGCGATGACTGCGGCGGCTGCGGTAGCGGCGGTTGCAGAACAAAACTCGTCGTGTCGTCGGTCTGGCCGCCCTGTCCCCCATTGCTGCTCATGGGTCCATCCATATCGCGAGGACCACTCCCGCATCCACTGTTGGATCGGTTATTGGGTCGGTCCGAAGGTGTCCAGCGCGACGTCGAAGTACTCCTTCGCCTCCCGCACCTTCCCGACCGGCGCCGACACCCACACGTCGTACATCCGGCCGTCCTGCTCCCAGCACATGTCGTACGTGTGCCGGGCCCCCTCCGCCGTCGTGAAGCCGTTCCAGGTGAACTCCCAGAGCGCGGCGGGGTGTCCGTAGTGGGTGGTGTCCGTGACCTTGCCGTCGTGGTAACCGGGGTTCGTGGCCGCCCCCTTGGCCGCCGCGCTCTTCATCACCGCGAGCGGGCCGCCCGTCTCGGGGTCGGACATCTTGATGCCGAGGCGGAAGGTCTGCCCCGGTGACATGTAGAAGATGCGCTCGCCCTGCGGTACGCGCACGAAGTCCTCCGGTACGGCGAGCGAGAAGCCGTCGGGATCGCGGGCAACACGGTAACCGGAGGGCGCGGTGGGGGTGTTGGCGGTCGCCGAAGGGGAGGGAGTGGGGGACGCCGGTGCCGACGTACCGGTACTCGTCGAGGTCACCGGCGCCGCACCCCCGGCGCCTCCTTCTCCGTCCCCGCGCATCAACAACGCCGCCGCCGACACCCCCGCCCCCGCCATCGCAGCGACCAGCAACGCGGCCACGAGCACACCGCGCGTGGACCGCCGAGGGGACTGCTGCTCCGCCGTAGGAGAAGGCGAGGAGGTCGGTGATGGCGCCAACTTCGGCCGGGGTACATCCCGTTGAGTCGGTGTGTAGCCGGGCACCGGCCGCCCCGCGTGGCCGGATACCGCGTTCGGCGTGCTCCCGGTGTCCAGGAAGGCGCGCAGCATCCGCTCCGCCTCCGCCGCCTCCAGCCGCCGTTCCGGATCGCGTTCGAGCAGTCCTCGTACGACGGGAAGCAGTGGCCGTGCCTGCTCGGGCGGGCGGATCTCGGCGATGACGACCGCGTGCAGGATGCCGCCCAACGAGTCGCGGCGGAACGGCGATTCACCGCTCAGCACCGTGCACAGCAGCGCACCGAGCGACCACAGGTCGGAGGCGGGGCCGGTCCGCGCGCCGGACATCCGCTCCGGCGCGGTGTACTCGGGCGAGCCGACGAACGCGCCGTTCTCGGTGAGTGTGGTGGCGCCCGCGACCTGCGCGATACCGAAGTCGGTGAGGACGACACGGTCGCCGGAGGCTTCCAGCAGGACGTTGGCGGGCTTGATGTCACGGTGCAGGACCCCGGCCGCGTGCGCCGTGCGCAGCGCGCCGAGCAGGGCGACCCCGATCCGGGCGGCCTCGGTGGCGTCGACCGGGCCACGGGTGGAGATCCGGTCGGCGAGGGAGCCGCCGTCGAGCAACTCCATGACGATGTAAGGCCGTTCGTCCTGCTCGACGACGTCGTGCACGACGATGATGTGCGGGTGCGTCAACTGCGCGACCGCCCGCGCCTCGCGCAGGGTACGGTCCCGCTGCTGCCGGGCCTCCTCCTCGGAGAGGGAGTCGTCCTGGGCTATCTCCTTCACGGCGACCTGCCGCCCGAGGAGTTGATCGGTCGCCCGCCACACGATGCCCATGCCACCGCGCCCGAGCCGCTTCTCCAGCCGGTAACGCCCGGCGATCACCCGGGCGTTGTCCCCCTCGGTCCCCATGCGCACCATCATGACGCACCCGGAAGCGGTCAGCCCGAGTCCGGACTCCAGCTCTGCAGGACCGACTTGAACTGTTTGCTCGTCGTCGCCCAGTCCGCGGCCGGACTGGACATGTAGAGCGCGTACTCGATCCCGTCACGGGACATGTACGTCTCCTCGATGGCCCGCCGCGGTCCCGGGTAGGGCGTGTCCTTCGCCTGCGCGGTCCAGGTGTAGTCCCACAGGGAGCCCGGACGGTCGCGGTAGGTGTTCGTCTCCAGGGTCACCCGGTGGTAGGCGACGAGGCGTTGGAGCTGCACTTCGAGGTCGAGCTGGTGGGCGTTCGCGGTGGGGAAGTCCGGGGATGTGTCGATGGCTATGCGGATGAAGTGCTTCTCGTTGTCCGGCGAGTAGTCGACCTGCCTGATGCCGTCGGAGTCGCCGTAGACCTTCCGCGTCCAGCCCTTGGGGAGCGATATGTCGAAGCCCCAAGGGTCGTGGTAGACCTCCCAGCTGGCGGGATCCGAGCTCTGTGGTGTAGCGGTGTTCGAAGTGGGGCTCGGCGACGACGACGCGGACGGGGTGCTGCCCTGGCCCTGAACCTGGTCCCGGTCCTGGTTCCACTTCTGCAGCCCCAGCGCCGTACCGCCGCCGACCAGCGCGGCGAGGACGACCACCAGGACGACCGAACGGAACCGGCGGCGCTTCGGCGGATCCGGCGCGAGGGCCGAGAGGGAGACGGGCGGTGTGTTCTGGTACGTGGACCCCGTGGCCGACGGGTACGGCGTCGTACCCGTGCCGGGTGTGTCCTGCGCGAACCCGCCCTGGCGCGAGCCCACTTGCTGGGTCGGCAGCCACTCCTCCGCCGCTCGCGGGCGCCGCCCCTCGGCCGCCTCCGCGAGCATCTGCTCGGCCTGGTCCGCGTCCGGCCGCAGGGCCGGGTCCTTGTTGAGCAGCGCGGCGATGACGGGCGCGAGCGCACCGGCGTACCGAGATTCACCGGCGTCCTCCTCAACCACGGCCTGCATGGTGGAGAGCGGCGAGGTGCGGCGGAACGGCGAGCGGCCCTCGACGGCCGTGAAGAGCGTGGCGCCCAGCGCCCACAGGTCGGAGGACGGTCCCGGGTCGGCGCCGCGGACGCGCTCGGGGGCGAGGTAGTCGACGGACCCTACGACCTCTCCCGTACGGGTGATGGTGCTGTCGCCCTCGATCTGCGCGATGCCGAAGTCGGTGAGCAGCACCCGCCCGTCCCGCCCGAGCAGGACGTTGCCGGGCTTGACGTCACGGTGCAGGACACCGGCGGCGTGCGCGGCGCGCAGCGCGCGCAGCACCCACAGGCCGATGCGCGCGGCCTCGGCCGGCTCGACGCGGCCGCGCTCCTTGACCTCGTCGGCCAGCGAGTTGCCCTCGACCAGCTCCATGACGATCCATGGGCGGCCGTCGTGTTCGAGTACGTCGTGGACGGTGACGACGGCGGAGTGGTTGATCCGCGCGGCGGCGCGCGCCTCGGCGCGGGTGCGCGCCAGGAGTCTCGGCTGGTCGCTCTCGGACACGTAGAGCGCGGCGGTCAACTCCTTGATGGCGACGACCCGGTGGAGCACCTCGTCGTGCGCACGCCACACTCGGCCCATGCCGCCGCTGCCGATCGATTCGGCCAGCCGATAGCGCCCCGCCAGGAGCAGGCCCTGCATCTGATTCACGTTTCCCCGCAATGCTCTTGACAGGCTCAGCGTAAGGAACGAGCCTCCGGCAGGGAACCATCGGGGTGCCACGGAGACAGCACTGTGACTGTTGTCGCTTTTACAGCCAAACATGAACCGCCGGACTCCGGCGCGCCGCCTGTACGGATCACCCGGTGTACTGATAGGTCGACGACGCCTGGTCGTACAGCCGTGTCACCTCGTCCCGTTGGGCCTCCGGGCCGCGGACCTGCACGATGTGGTACCGGCCGTCGATGAGGAACGCCATGTTGCGTACGAACAGATCGCCGCCCTGGCTGTCCGTCCAGGTGAACTGCCCCTCGGCCATGGTCTTTCCGCCGACCGTGATGGTCCGCAGCCCGGTGGCCGTGGCCCAACTGGAGGCACGGTAGGGCGCCAACTCGCGCTCCGTGTCCCGCTGGTACACCATCGGATCGCTGCCGTACTTCGAGGCGCTGTCCCGCCCCGGCACGACGATCAGCTCGAAACCGCCGTGGGAGTAGACGACTTGGCCGCTGCCGTTCTTCGGCGTACGGGTCCAGCCCTTGGCCACGGCGATCTGGAACCCTTCGGAGTCCTTGCGCAGCACGAAGCCGTCGGCGACGTCCGAGCCGGTCGAGCCGGTCTGCGTACCGGTCGAACCGGCCGGCTGGGAAGGGGTGTTGGAGGCGGCGGGCGAGGTCTGGTCGGGCTGCGGCTGACTGCTCGCCTCGGCCGAGGACTGGCTGGGCGCGGGACTGACGTCCCCCGCGGCCCCCGTCCGGTCCCCCTGCCCCGCGCCGCTGTCCTGACCGGACTTGGGCAGGAAGAGCATGGCGTACGCGACCGCGCCGGCCAGCAGGAGCAGGATGAGGATCAGCAGGGTCCGGCCCAGTCGGCGCGGCGACCCGGTGACCTCCTGCTTGGCCCGCTTGTGCCGCCCGTGCGGACTGGTCGCGGGCAGCCCGGCCCGCCGCCTGCGCACCAGCTCGCCGCGTCGCCGGACGATCGGCAGCCGCCTCGGGTCGGTCGGCGGGGTGGCGACGACATGGGCACCGGCCTCGGGCTCGGGCGCCGAGCGCACCAACGACCGCAGCCAGCCCCGCAGTTCCTCGAAGCCGAGCCGCTCGGTCGGGTCCTGCCGCAGCAGCGACTCCACGACCGGGCGCAGCGGCCCGCACTCCTCCGCGAAGGCGGGCGGCTCCGCGCACACGAGCTGCACCAGCTCGGCGGTCGACTCCTCCGGATAGGGCGCGTGCCCCTGTACGGCCCGGAAGAGCAGCGCGCCGAGCGCCCACAGGTCGGTGGCCGGGCCGATCGGCGCGGCCAACTGCCAGTTCTCGTGCACCGGTACGGCCTGCTCCGGCGACCAGCGCTCGGTGACGGGCCCCACGACCGTCATCCGCACCTGCCGCGCCCGCTCGGCGGCCAACGCGGTGGCGGGCCCACGCCTGATGGGAGCACCGGCCGCGGCCAACTCGTCCCAACGGGCAGGCGGATGCGGAGAGTTACCAGCAACCGGGGTGGGCGGCACCGGCCCGTCGAGGCGAGGGGTGACGACGGGCGGCACGACCGGCTGACCTGCGGTCGTGAGCGCGCCGTAGGGACCGGCCTGCGACGGTACGGCGCCGCCGCCCGCCTGCTGAGGACCCGTCCGGTCGCCCTGCTCTGCCGGAACCGCGCCACCGACACCGGGGCGCGGCACGGCACCGTGCCAGGCGGCGGTGTTGCGGACCCCGTAGGGGTCGGCGATCTGTCCCGGAGGCGTACTGCCGGGCGTGTGCTCCACACCATTGCCCGCGTACGGCAGTCCGGCCGCGCCCTGCTCGCCCTCGGCGGCGGGCCGGGCACCGGGCAGCGCCGGGCGACCCGCCTGCTGGGCCTCCTGCACCCGGGCGGCGGCTCGCGCACCCGCCCGGTACGCGGCGATCGCACCGGCCCGCGCGGCCCGGACGTCACCGCCGGTGTCCGGCTCCCTGCGGGCCAGCGCGGCGGAGGACCCGCCCCCGCCCGCGTTCTCCACACCGACCCCGGGCAGCCCTCCGGCGGCCCGCGCCTCGATCGCGGCCCGCCGAGCGGCCTCGGGATCCACACCCGTCGGACCTACGGCAGCGGCGGGCGCACCGGCACCGGGTCCGCCCCGCGCACCGCCGAACCCGATCGCCCCACCACCGGCTCCGCCGCCACGGGAGTCACCAGGGACTGCGGGAACCGTAGAACCGCTGGGAGCGGGCGAACCGCCCGGAGCCGAAGAGACCGCGGGAACCACCGCCCCGCCCCCGTCCTCGCCTTCCTGGGCCGGCACCGGGTCGTAGCCGCACAGTGCCTCCTCCGCCGCGCCCACCGCTAACCCGGTGAGCATCACCCGACCGTCGTCGCAGACCAGTACGGTGCGCGCGGTGATGTTCCGGTGCACCCAGCCGTGCGCGTGCAGCACCCGCAGCGCCATCAGCACATCGGCGGCGACCTCGGCCGCCCGATACGGCGACAACGGCTTCTCGGCGAGCAGCGCGGACAAGGGCTGGGCGGACACCAGTTCGCTCACTATCCACAGCGAGCCGCCCTCGGCGAACACGTCGAAGACCTGGTCCAGCCGGGGATGGTCGGGGATCCGCGCCGCGGCCTGCGCGGCCTCGACGGCACGCCGGACCGCCTCTTCGACGGTCAGCAGGACCAAGGACGGGTCGGCGAGGTCTGGGACAGCGGTCAGGACTCGCGGGTCAGCCACGGGTGGGTTCTCCTTCCGTGC